>NZ_OZ287968.1:3000000-3300000 GCF_965650455.1 Kushneria halocnemicola | reverse complement strand
CCTGGTCGCCCTGACCTCTCCTGCCGCCAGGCCATTTCACGACAAGGATAAAGGAACCCCCATGCTGGTCATCCCCGCCATCGACCTGAAAGACGGTCAGTGTGTTCGCCTTAAACAGGGCCGTATGGAAGACTCGACCACCTATGGTGAAGACCCGGTGGCCATGGCGCAGCGCTGGGTGGATGCCGGCGCCCGCCGGCTTCACCTGGTCGATCTCAACGGTGCCTTCGAGGGCCGTCCGGTCAACGCAGACGCCGTCAGGGCAATTGCTGCCCGCTTCCCGGATCTGCCCATCCAGATCGGCGGCGGCATCCGTACTCGCGAAGTGATTCAGAGCTACCTGGACGCCGGCGTCAGCTGGGTCATCATCGGCACCCAGGCCGTGCGGGATCCGGACTTTGTCCGCCAGATGTGCCGTGAATTTCCCGGCCACATCATGGTCGGACTCGATGCCCGGGACGGCTATGTGGCCACCGATGGCTGGGCGGAAGTCTCCACCATGCGTGCCGTGGATCTGGCGCGCCATTTCGCCGAAGATGGCGTCAGTGCCATCATTTATACCGACATTTCCCGTGATGGCATGATGAACGGCGTCAACGTTGAATCGACTGTTGAAATGGCCAGCCACGGTGGCGTGCCGGTCATCGCCTCCGGCGGCGTGACCGATCTGGAAGACGTGCAGAAGCTGGCGGATGTGGCCGCTGCAGGAATTGTCGGTGCCATCACCGGGCGGGCCATCTACGAAGACCGGCTCGACCTGGCCGAGGCCCAGACCCTGTGTGACACCATCGAAGCACAGCGCAGCTGATACGCCCGGAGAAGCACATGACACTGGCAAAACGCATTATTCCCTGTCTGGATGTGGATCGCGGTCGCGTGGTCAAGGGCGTCAACTTTCTGGGCATTCGTGATGCCGGGGATCCGGTCGAGGTCGCCCGACGTTACAACGAGCAAAATGCCGACGAGATTACCTTTCTCGACATTACCGCCAGCCACGAGGCGCGGGGCACCACACTGGACATGGTCAGCCGGATCGCCGGCGAGGTTTTCATTCCGCTCACCGTCGGCGGCGGTATTCGCAGCTGCGACAACATCCGTGCCCTGCTCAACGCAGGCGCCGACAAGGTGTCGATCAACACGGCCGCCGTGACCGACCCCGACTTCGTGTATGAAGCCTCTCAGCGTTTTGGCAGCCAGTGTATTGTCGTGGCCATCGATGCCAAGCGGGTCAGCGAGAACGGCGAGCCTGCGCGCTGGGAGATCTTTACCCACGGCGGGCGCAAACCGACCGGGCTCGATGCCGTTGAGTGGTCACGCAAAATGGTGGAATACGGCGCCGGTGAACTGCTGGTGACCAGCATGGACCGCGACGGTACCCGGGAAGGGTTTGATCTGGGGGTCACACGCGCCATCAGCGACGCTGTCTCGGTGCCGGTCATTGCCTCGGGTGGAGTGGGCAACCTTGACCATCTGGTGGCAGGCGTCAGGGAAGGCGGTGCCGACGCCGTGCTGGCTGCCAGCATCTTTCACTTTGGTGAATACACCATCGAACAGGCCAAGCAGTACATGGCCGACCAGGGCATCGAAATGCGTCTTTGATGCCCCACGACCCACGGCGCCGAGTCGCGACGCCGTGGGCCCTTCGAATTACTCGTCAGTCTGGTCTGCCGTCAATCCCAGATTGCTGAAACCTTCATTTTTGCCAAGCGCTCGCAGTTCGCGAAGCCCTTCCCGGTCCAGCGTCTGTGTCTCGACCCTCTCCAGTACCGCCAGCTGAAACGCGCGCTCATCGCTCATCAGTTCATGGGTGTCGATCAATGCCTCGCGCTCGGTATCATCCTGAATCGCCTCTCCGGCACTCATCTCGATAAAACGCTCGATACCGCCGATGGAAAGACGACTGACATCGACCGGTGCCTCACCCGCCGGGCCTGACAAAACGTCCATACAGGCGGACAGAGCCAGCGTCAGATCCCGGGCGATACGCGCACCAAAGCTGTCATCGTCTTCCGGCGGCTCACACGCCGCGAGCTTTTCTGCCTGGCGCTCAAAGTTGATATTGGCATCGCGCACGCCAAGGCTTTCCCATACCAGCGCCAGGATGCTGGTCACGCCGTGAGCATCACCTGGCGCGCCAATCTCGGCATAGAGACGATAGTTGGGCATCAGCCGCTCACCAAGCGCCGCCATGAAGGCCAGCGCCTGACGCGGTGACAACGCCTGCAGACGCTTTTCAAAACCCGGTTCGATCATGGTGGGCATCGGTCTGGTTCCCTGCCTGGAATATATCGGAATGGTGTTATAGCAACATGCAGCCATGTCACTTCAGAAGCAATTACCGGCGTCCATTGAGCCATCAGGCGCGGTGCGTTTTGAGGGCGGCTCAGGGCCAGAAGAAACGCTCGGGAATACGCCCGCGCGCATCAAAGACCACGCCTTCGCCGCTCAACAGCTCGCGCTGCAGGCGGGCACCCTCATGGTCGGCCAGGCGCCCCCCGGCGGCCACCACGCGATGCCAGGGCAGCGTGTGCCCCTCGGGCAGCAGACGCAGCAGTACCCCGATCGAGCGCGCCGTGGCGCCTTCCGTCATTTTCGCGATAGCCCCATAGGTTGTCACACGCCCTTCGGGAATGCGGGCAATAATGGTCGTGGCCTGCTCGCGTACCGCCTCATGCATGGCATCCCCCGGTATCTGTCCATATCGGTGTATGCTGGACGATCAGCTTATCGTTATCCATCATGGCTCTATCATGCATATCTATTTTCTACAGCATGCGTCTCATTTTGGACCGGCCCGAGTGGCGGACTGGCTTACCAGCATGGGCCACAGCTTCAATGTCTGTCGGCTTTACGCCGATGAAGTGCCGCCGCGCCCCGGCGACTTCGACGCCCTGATCGTACTGGGCGGCCCCGAACAGATCGTTGAGCACGGCTGGATCAGGCGCGAACAGCACCTTGTCGAGCGCACGCTCAAGAGTTCAAAACCCATCATGGGGCTGGGCTACGGTGCGGAGCTGATTGCCGCAGCGCTGGGCGCCATTGTCTCTCCCAACACCCACGGCGAGTTTGGCTGGCAGTCGGTAAACGCCAACGAGGACGGCGATCTCGATCTGCCGGCACGCTTTGACGCCTTTTTGTGGCACCGCCGCATTTTCGGGCTGCCGGAAGGCGCTATTTCGATCGGCGCCAGCGAGGCCAGCCCCCTGCAGGGGTTCACCTGGGATGGCGCGCGCGTGGTCGCCATGCACTGTCATCTCGAGGCCACGCCTGATTGGGTACGGGAACTGACCGGGCTCGAGGCGCACAGTCTGGCAACGCCCGGCCCCTGGGTGCAGTCGCGTGACGAGATGCTCGAGGACAGCCGCCGCTTTGCGCAGCAGGCCGCCGTACTGGATCGGGTCATGATCGACTGGCTGCGCCTTTAGTCGTCATCCAATGTCGCCGCTTCGGCGCTGCTGATCGACGGCCTCACGCACGAACGCCAGCACCTCCTGCCAGGTCCCGGTAAATGCCGGGCCCTGCTCGGCCTGACGCAGCTGGTAGTGATACATGGGATCGTAGTACTCGCTTAAAAGCGGCGACAGCCAGCCATCATGCGCCTGGCTGTCGCCCGTGGTGACGTGGGCCTCAAAGGCCTGCTGCTGAAGCTTCAAAAGCCGCTCGAGACGCGCACTGCCCAGCCGCTTTTTCAGGCGTACCAGCGCACTGACCAGCTGACGACGCATCAACGCCCACCCAAGCCAGGGGCCGTAGGTGTTGCGATACTGGGCCCAGAGATCGTCAATATAGTCACGGCGGATCTGGGCAAGGCGCCACTCGAGCGGCATTTCGATCAACACTCGGGGTGCCGCACAGAGCCCCTGCCAGAGCGGCAGTGGAATTTCGACGCTGCCGATGCGGCGTGACTCGTCTTCAAAGACATGGGGTGCCCGACGGCCGGCCAGGTCCATGGCCAACGCGTGCTCAAAATCGATCTGCGTGGGCGGCTGTCCCGGCTGGCGCCCGAAGCTTGAGCCCTTGTGGCGTGCATGACCTTCCAGATCGATGCCGCCATCGAGCGCCTTGATCATGTCGGTCTTGGCACAGCCGGTCAGCCCGGCGATTACCAGCGACGGCTCGCCGGCGGCCTGCTCGGTGACCGCCATCAGCGTTCGCCGCGCGGCCTTGAAACCGCCCTTTAAACGCGCCACCTCGATGCCTGCCTCCGCAAGCCAGCGCTGGGCAATACTGGAGCGCTGCCCACCGCGGGCACAGTAGATCAGCGCGTCGGGGTGACGCGCGATCGCCTCCCGCCAGGCCGCAATTCGGCTTTCACGCAGGGCGCCGCCGACCAGCTCATGGCCCAGCCTGAGCGCCGCTTCGCTGCCCTTTTGCCGGTAGCAGGTGCCCACCTGAGCGCGCTCATCATCATCCATCAGTGCCAGATTGATGGCACCAGGCAGCGCGCCCTGAGCGAACTCGACTGGCGCGCGCACATCGATCAGCAGTGAGGCGCCCTTTAGCTGATCAAGTGTTGGAACAAGCTGCTCACCCTGTTTATTGCTGGACATGAAAGACCGCTTCGCCCTCTCGTGCCACGCATTCACCAAAGGCTTCCAGCGTCAGCCCGTGCTCGCGGCCAATGCGCTCGACGTCGTCTTCGTAGGCGGGGTCAACGGCCAGCACCAGACCACCGGAGGTCTGAGGATCACACAGCCACTGCCAGTGATAGTCGTCCATCGCCGGCATCAGTTTGCCCATGGCCCGATGATTGCGCTCGGTACCGCCCGGCACGGCCCCCTGACGCAGATAGCCATCCGCCTCGGGGATGCGGGGCAGGCGCTTGAAATCAATTCGTGCCGCCACGTTGCTGGCCGTACAGATTTCTCCCAGGTGCCCGGCCAGACCAAAGCCCGTGACGTCGGTCATGGCATGCACACCCGGCACGGTGGCCAGCTTCTGCCCGATGACATTGGTACGCAGCATGGTGTCTCGCGCCAGCCCATGATGCTCCGGTGCCAGCAGACCGCGCTTTTCGGCCGTGGTCAGCACGCCCACGCCCAGCGGCTTGGTCAGATAAAGTCGATCACCGGGGCGGGCGCCATTGTTGCGCTTGAGATGCTCAAGCTTCACCAGTCCGTTGACGGCCAGGCCGAAGATGGGCTCCGGCGCATCGATGGAGTGCCCGCCGGCCAGCGCCAGCCCCAGCTCGCGACATACGGACTGGGCACCAGCCAGTACCTCACCGGCCACCTGGGGAGAGAGCTTGTCGATTGGCCAGCCCAGAATACCCAGCGCCATTATCGGGCGTCCGCCCATGGCAAAGACATCGCTGATGGCGTTGGTCGCCGCAATACGTCCGAAATCAAAAGGGTCATCCACGATCGGCATGAAAAAGTCGGTCGTGGCGATCAGTCCCTGGCCGTCGCCCAGATCATAGACGGCGGCATCCTCACGATCCTGATTGCCGACGATCAACTTGTCGCTGAAGGCACCGGGCCCGGCGTTTTTCAGCATCGCATCCAGCACATCCGGGGCGATCTTGCAGCCGCAGCCGGCACCGTGGCTGTACTGGGTAAGACGAATCTGTGTCATGAGCTGTCCCTTTGTGATCCACAATATTATCGATGGTGTCACCGTTACTCTGGCACCGCGGCCCGCACCATGTCATCCGGTTCGACTAGATGGCCTCGAGCGCCTCGGAAAGCCGGTCAACCGCAATAACCTCCATGCCCGCCGGCGCTTTCTTTGGCGCGTTGCCCCGCGGGACAATGGCGCGAGTAAAGCCGTGCTTGGAAGCCTCGACGATGCGCTCCTGACCGCTGGGCACCGGGCGAATCTCTCCGGATAGCCCCACCTCGCCGAACACGACCAGCTCCCGCGGCAGCGAGCGATTCTGAAGACTCGAGACCACGGCCAGCAAAACCGCCAGATCGGCGCTGGTCTCCAGAACCTTCATACCGCCCACCACGTTGACGAAAACGTCCTGATCGCCGGTAAACAGGCCCCCGTGACGATGCAGCACTGCCAGCAGCATGGCCAGACGCTGGGCGTCGAACCCGACCGCCACGCGCCGCGGATTGCCCAGCGCCGACTCGTCCAGCAGCGCCTGCACCTCGACCAGCAGCGGGCGCGTGCCTTCCCAGACCACCATGACCAGACTGCCGGGAGCCATCTCCTCGCCGCGGGACAAAAAGATGGCGCTCGGATTTTTTACCTCCCGCAGCCCCTGTTCCAGCATGGCGAACACACCCAGCTCGTTGACCGCGCCAAAACGGTTCTTTTGCCCGCGCAGGGTACGAAAGCGCGAGTCCGAGCTTCCCTCGAGCAGCAGCGAGGCATCGATCATGTGCTCCAGTACCCGTGGCCCGGCCAGGGCGCCGTCCTTGGTGACGTGCCCGACCAGCATCAATACCGTGCCGGTCTGCTTGGCAAAGCGGGTCAGCGCTGCGGCCGACTCGCGTACCTGCGCCACACCGCCCGGCGCCGAGGAGACGTCTTCCAGATGCATGGTCTGAATGGAGTCAATGATCAACACTGCCGGCTTTTCCCGCTCGGCCATGCCCAGAATGGTCTCCACGCTGGTTTCGGCCAGCATGGAAAGTCCCTGGGTGGGCAGAGAGAGACGATGGGCACGCATGGCCACCTGAGACAGGGACTCCTCGCCGGTGACATAGATGACGCGATGCTGCTGGGCGAGATGGCAGGCCGTCTGCAAAAGCAGCGTTGACTTGCCGGCACCCGGGTCACCGCCCAGCAACACGGCGCCGCCGGGTACCAGGCCGCCGCCCAGCACTCGATCGAATTCGTCATAGGTGGTCGAAAAGCGCGGCAGCTCGCTGAGATCGACCTTTGACAGGTCGGTCAACGCCACGCCGGCGCCCCCGGCATACCCCTGGCGGGCCGTACTGCCCGTGCCGCTGCCGGGGCGAGAGGCGCTTGAAAGACGTATTTCGGTCAACGTATTCCACTCGCGGCAGCTACTGCACTGCCCCTGCCACTTGGAATACTCTGCACCGCATTCGGTGCAGACAAATGCACTCTTGGCCTTTGCCATGCTGCCTGCTCGTTGTCTCGGTGATTTCAGACATGAAAAAGGGCGGCCTGTCGCCGCCCTTTGATCAACACTGCCACAGGGGCAGCCGATCCAACATTACTGCTGCCGGGTCAGACGCAGGGTCTCACCGTTTTCAAAGCGACGCAGCTGCGGATCCACCAGTTCAAGCGTTGAGTCGTTAACGCGCTCGAAGTAATAGACCTGGCCTTCGCCGGAAGGCGTCAGTTCGTAAACGGTGGCTGAAGGATCATCCTGCATGCCGCTGATCACATCCCAGTTGCCGCTGTAGGTTTCAGTCGGCGGATTCTGGGGATGGTTCTGATACTGTGCGTCCAGCTCGAACGTCCGATCCTGCGGATTGGTCGCCTGCTCATCGCCCTGCAGATCAACCGTCAGCGCGATGCCGCTGCAGTTGCGACACGGCAGCGTGCCCGTATAGGTGCGTGTTTCGCTCTGCGCCTGCGAGGACGAGGCGGTTGCCCCCGTGCTATCGGTTCCCTGCTCACCGCCGGAGCCGGCACAGCCGGCCAGCAGTGCCATCAGTGCCGAACCGGCCAGCAACGTTTTCATCTGCATGAAGCTTTACTCCTGATGCATGTTTTTTGGCCGTTCAAACGACCGGTGCCCCCTAGCATAGCTGCTTGTCGGGGGCCCCGGAAAGACACTAGCGCATATAGAGTCACTACGGCAGGGTCAAAGATTGCTAGCGTGCCTGATCATCCAGAAAGGGATAGTCGGTATAGCCCTTTTCATCGCCGCCATAGAAGGTGTCAGGGTCGGGTTCGGCAAGCTCGGCGCCGACGCGAAAGCGCTCGGGCAGATCGGGATTGGAGATAAAGGGCCGACCGAAGACGGCAGCATCGCCGATACCGCGCTCGATCAGATCGACCTCGCCTTCCGCCGTATAATGACCGCAGAAAAGCAGTGCGCCATGACGGAAACGGGCACGCAGGGCGCGACGGAAATCATCGGTCAGATGGATGTCGCCACCGGCCCAGTCGGGCTCGTTGACGTGCAGGTAGGCCAACTCACGCACGTTGAGCTGATCGGCCAGATAAAAGGCCATCTGCTCGGATTCATCATCCTTGAGTCCGAAGATTTCGATAAACGGCGAGATGCGCAGGCCGACCCGGTCATAGCCAAAGACACTGGCAACGGCGTCAACGATCTCAAGCACGACGCGGGCGCGATTTTCGATCGAGCCGCCATAGCGGTCGGTGCGCTGGTTGGAGCCGGTTGCCAGAAACTGCTGCAGCAGGTAGGCATTGGCGGCATGAACTTCAACCATGTCAAACCCGGCACGCATTGCACGTACGGCCGCCTGTCGGTAATCCTCGACCAGCCCGGGGATCTCTTCGGTTTCAAGCGCTCTCGGAGTACTGGCGTCTTCCCGACCGGAGCTGCCATCCTCGAACTCCACAAATGCCTGAGCACCTTCCCCTTTCAGAGCGCTGGGGGCAACCGGCTTTTGACCTTCGGGCTGAACGCGCTCATTGGAGACGCGGCCCACGTGCCAGAGCTGCAGTGCGATACGTCCGCCGCGCGCATGTACGGCTTCCACCACGCCTTTCCAGCCCGCTTCCTGTTCGTCGGTCCAGATACCCGGGGTGTAGACATAGCCCGTCGCGGTCGGCGAGATATTGGTAGCCTCGGCGATGATCAGCCCGGCGCCGGCACGCTGGCCGTAGTAGATCTCCTGCAGGCGACCCGGGATGCGATCCGGCGTGCGCGCACGCGTCAGCGGCGCCATAATGACCCGGTTGGGAATTTCCAGCGAGCCCAGCTGAAGCGGTTCGAATAGAACATCATGCATGGCGTGAACCTCCGTGTTCGGTGACTCGGGTAAATGAGAGAACTGATCGAGCCAGTTTCGGATATGGAGACTGTTAGCCTGCTTATCAAGTCACCGGCGCGCAAATAATTCAACCCGCTTGATCACGGAGCGCCAAATCCTTCGATCAGACGCTGACGCAGGGCGTCCATTCCCCAGCGGGCACTGTCCTGGTCCGGCAGCATGCCGACGCGCCAGCCCCACGCATCAAACTGATTCAATACGCTCGCATCCCGGGTCATGACATGGACGGGCACATCCATGCTGGCGCCCTCGCCGGTAATGATGGAGGCCGGTTGATGATCCCCCATGGCAATCACTACCAGATTGTCGTTGCCGTAGTGGGTGACAAAGGAGGCCAGCGTTTCGAGTGCATAATCGATGGACTTGAGATACTGAGCGCGGACGCGTTCGCTGTCCTGCCAGACCACATCGGGCGGGTCGCCCGCGCGGGCCCACTGATTGAAGATGCGACCATCGCCCACCTGCGTCCAGTCGATCAGTGGCGGAATCGGCGTCCAGGGGGCATGGCTGCTCAGCGTGGCAATTTCTGCCATGACGGGCGCGCGTTCGGTATCGGCAAGTTCAAGGCGCTGTAGTGCCGCATAGGTGTACTGATCCGGCATGGTGACCCAGTTGAAGGGCTCACCCTCGTAGCCGAGGTTACGGGCATCATAGACCTGATCGAAGCGATAATAGCGATTGGCCAGCCATTCACGTGTCAGGGCCGGCTCCACGGCCAGAGTGCGCCATCCGGCGCGATTGAAAAGCCGTGCCAGCGAGACACGCCCGGTCCCCAAAAGCCAGTTATAACGCCGCTGTGAGTTGATCCAGAGCCCCGACTGAAGCGTGGCGTGGGCCAGCCAGCTCTGACCGCCAACTGTTGGGGAAACGAGCCAGGCACTGCGGGCGCCAAACCCGACCTGTCCCAGCTCATCATCGATGGCTGTCATGCGCGAGCGCACGACGCCGGCATAACGCGGATCCTCCAGCACCGTGCGTCCATAGGATTCGATAAACACAAAAAGAACGTCATGGCCTTTCAGTCCGCTCAGGAGCTTACCGGCAGGCATCCCCGCAATAGGGTCCTGTTCGGCATGTTCCTTGAGAGCGGCAAGATCCTGAAGGTTTTGTCGGGACTGCGCCACGTGCTCGACCACCAGTCGTGATGATTCGCCAGGATGAGCGCCATCCGGGCGAATGAAACCGGAAAGGGACACCAGCAGCAAACCGCCCGTTATCGACCAGAGCGTCACACGCAGCCGACTCGGACTGTCCGGGCCGCCATAACGTGTCAGAAGCAGCAGGCCGATGGTCATGAGCATTAGAATCGACAGCAAAACTGCGACCAGACCGACGGCCAGCAGCCCGGCTTTTTCAGCCCCTACCGTGCCACTGAGTACGTTCCAGCCCGGCCCGATCAGGCGCCAGTCCGAGATGGGGTCAAATATTCGCCAGTAGGCCTGCAGCGCGACCATATCAGCCAGCTTGATCACGGCCAGCAGCAACAGCGCAACAGCCATTATCGGCGCCACAAAACGCGCCGCCCGGCGCGGCACACACCAAAGCGCCATCAAAAGCAATGGAAGCTCAAGCGGGGGGAACCATTGGCCGAGCCGGCCAAAAGCGCTGACTTGATTGGGCAACGCCAGTAAAAGCCAGGCCAGCGCGAGCGTTACCGCCACGGCGCTTGCGCGCCCGATCCTTCCAGCCACCGGCCTTGCCCCTTCACGGCTTGATAAAGCGTTTTAGATTAGCAGATACCAGCCCGAGGACGAGACTTGCGAACGCAACAGGCAGGAGTCAACATGATCCTACCGTAATGTCCCCTTGCAGAGAGCAGCGATGAGCAAGTTCTGGAGTCCCGGCGTTGACTCACTGACGCCCTATGTGCCCGGCGAACAGCCAAGACAGCGCATGATCAAACTCAATACCAACGAAAACCCCTACCCGCCCTCCGACAGGGTAGAAAGGGTGCTCAGAGAGTTTTCCTGCGAGCAGCTGCGACGCTACCCCGACCCCGAATCACTGGCACTGCGTGACAGTCTGGCCAGCGCCTATAACGTCACTCGAGAGCAGGTGTTCGTGGGTAACGGCTCGGATGAAGTGCTGGCCTTTGCCTTTCGCGCCTTTTTCCTGCGTGACGGTGAGGCGCTCTCGATTCCGGAGCACACCTACAGTTTTTATCCGGTGTACTGCCAGCTTTATGGCATTGATCTGCAAAAGGTTGCTCTGAACGAGCGCTGGGAAGTGCCACTGGAGCACTTTCCCGAGAAGGGCCATGCCGGTATTGCCTTTGCCAATCCAAACGCCCCGACAGGTCACGCGCATTCGCGTCAGGCCATCAGAGCGCTTTTAGAGCGTCAGCGCGAGCGTGTCGTACTGATTGATGAAGCGTATTACGGTTTCGGCAGCGAAAGCGCTGTACCGCTGATCAACGAGTATCACAACCTGCTGGTCACGGGGACCTTTTCGAAATCCCGCAGTCTGGCGGGCATGCGTCTCGGATTTGCCATAGGCTCCAGAGAGCTGATCGAGGGGCTGGAGCGTATCAAGGACTCCTTTAATTCCTATCCCATCGATCCACTAGCCAGTGCCGTGGGCATTGCGGCACTGGAAGATACCCGGCATTACGACGAGTGCTGCCGCGCCATCATGGCAACGCGTGAAGGTACGGCTCAGGCTCTGAGAGAACTGGATATTGAAGTGCTGCCATCACAGGCCAACTTTTTGTTTGTCAGACCCAGACGGAAGGAAGCCGCCAGTGTGGCGGCCAGTCTTCGTGCATCGGGCATTCTGGTTCGCCACTTTGCCGCGCCGGGGCTGGCCGACTGGCTGCGCATCTCGATCGGCACAGAGGCGGAGATGACGGCGCTGGTAACGGCGCTGGCGACCGCGCCCTGAGGGGCCCTGCCCGGCGGTCACGTCAGTGACCGCCGGCAGGGGCCACGCCGGCGCCGGCGTGCGCCCATAAAAGAACCCCGGTCCTGTTAAGGACCGGGGTTCGGAAGGGGTGCCTGACGATGACCTACTCTCACATGGGGAGACCCCACACTACCATCGGCGCGGAGCCGTTTCACTACCGAGTTCGGGAAGGGATCGGGTGGTGCCGGCACGCTATGGTCGTCAGGCAATTCTGCAGACCGGCTGCCCTTTGGGCAGCGGGTCAAAATCGGGATCATGCTGATCGATACATCAACGCATTCGTGTGATGCGAACCACTTGGGTGTTATATGGTCAAGCCTCACGGGCAATTAGTACGCGTCAGCTCAATGCATTGCTGCACTTACACACCGCGCCTATCGACCTCGTCGTCTTCGAGGGCCCTTCAGGGAGCTCGAGGCTCCAGGGAAGTTTCATCTTGAAGGGGGCTTCCCGCTTAGATGCCTTCAGCGGTTATCCCGTCCGCACATAGCTACCCGGCGGTGCCATTGGCATGACAACCGGTACACCAGCGGTGCGTCCACTCCGGTCCTCTCGTACTAGGAGCAGCACTTCTCAAACTTCCGACGCCCACGGCAGATAGGGACCGAACTGTCTCACGACGTTCTAAACCCAGCTCGCGTACCACTTTAAATGGCGAACAGCCATACCCTTGGGACCGACTTCAGCCCCAGGATGTGATGAGCCGACATCGAGGTGCCAAACACCGCCGTCGATATGAACTCTTGGGCGGTATCAGCCTGTTATCCCCGGAGTACCTTTTATCCGTTGAGCGATGGCCCTTCCATACAGAACCACCGGATCACTAGAACCTGCTTTCGCACCTGCTCGACATGTCCGTCTCGCAGTCAAGCACCCTTATGCTCTTGCACTCATTGCACGATTTCCAACCGTGCTGAGGGTACCTTAGTGCTCCTCCGTTACTCTTTGGGAGGAGACCGCCCCAGTCAAACTACCCACCACACACTGTCCTCACACCGGATCACGGTGCGGAGTTAGAACGCCGATGATACCAGGCTGGTATTTCAAGGTTGGCTCCACCCCGACTGGCGTCGGGGTTTCAAAGCCTCCCAGCTATCCTACACAAGTAACATCAGCGTCCAGTGTGAAGCTATAGTAAAGGTTCACGGGGTCTTTCCGTCTAGCCGCGGGTACACTGCATCTTCACAGCGATTTCAATTTCACTGAGTCTCGGGTGGAGACAGCGTGGCCATCATTACGCCATTCGTGCAGGTCGGAACTTACCCGACAAGGAATTTCGCTACCTTAGGACCGTTATAGTTACGGCCGCCGTTTACCGGGGCTTCGATCAAGAGCTTCGCCTTGCGGCTAACACCATCAATTAACCTTCCGGCACCGGGCAGGCGTCACACCCTATACGTCCGCTTACGCGTTGGCAGAGTGCTGTGTTTTTAATAAACAGTTGCAGCCACCTGGTCTCTTCGGCCGGTCAGAGCTCAAGGAGCAAGTCCCGTCACCCTGGCCGGCGCACCTTCTCCCGAAGTTACGGTGCCATTTTGCCTAGTTCCTTCACCCGAGTTCTCTCATACGCCTTGGTATTCTCTACCTGACCACCTGTGTCGGTTTGGGGTACGATCGCATGTTATCTGAAGCTTAGAGGCTTTTCCCGGAAGCGTGGCATCAGTGACTTCCAGACCGTGGTCTGTTCGTCTCGCGTCTCGGCTTGTAGAGGACCGGATTTGCCTGATCCTCAGGCCTACTCGCTTTCACCGGGGCAACCAGCGCCCGGCTCACCTAGCCTTCTTCGTCCCCCCATCGCAATAACATCCGGTACGGGAATATTGACCCGTTTCCCATCGACTACGCCTTTCGGCCTCGCCTTAGGGGTCGACTCACCCTGCTCCGATTGTCGTCGAACAGGAACCCTTGGTCTTCCGGCGGGGCGGGTTTTCACCGCCCTTGTCGTTACTCATGTCAGCATTCGCACTTGTGATACCTCCAGCAGACCTCACGATCCACCTTCGCAGGCTTACACAACGCTCCTCTACCGCGCATCCATAAGGATGCACCCGCAGCTTCGGTACCCGGTTTGAGCCCCGTTACATCTTCCGCGCAGGCCGACTCGACCAGTGAGCTATTACGCTTTCTTTAAAGGATGGCTGCTTCTAAGCCAACCTCCTGGCTGTCTGTGCCTTCCCACATCGTTTCCCACTTAACCGGGATTTTGGGACCTTGGCTGGCGGTCTGGGTTGTTTCCCTTTTCACAACGGACGTTAGCACCCGCTGTGTGTCTCCCACGCTGTACTCACCGGTATTCGGAGTTTGCCTCGGGTTGGTAAGCCGGGATGGCCCCCTAGCCGAAACAGTGCTCTACCCCCGGTGGTAATACGTGAGGCGCTACCTAAATAGCTTTCGAGGAGAACCAGCTATCTCCGAGCTTGATTAGCCTTTCACTCCGATCCACAGCTCATCTCAGCATTTTTCAACATACTTGAGTTCGGACCTCCAGTCAGTGTTACCTGACCTTCATCCTGGCCATGGATAGATCGCCCGGTTTCGGGTCTATTCCCAGCAACTAATTCGCCCATTTAAGACTCGGTTTCCCTGCGCCTCCCCTATTCGGTTAAGCTCGCTACTGAAAATAAGTCGCTGACCCATTATACAAAAGGTACGCAGTCACAGAACAAGTCTGCTCCCACTGCTTGTACGCACACGGTTTCAGGATCTATTTCACTCCCCTCGCCGGGGTTCTTTTCGCCTTTCCCTCACGGTACTGGTTCACTATCGGTCAGTCAGGAGTATTTAGCCTTGGAGGATGGTCCCCCCATGTTCAGTCAGGGTTTCACGTGCCCCGACCTACTCGATTTCACAATGCTCGGATTTCGGCTACGGGACTATCACCCGCTATGGTCAGACTTCCCAGACTGTTTGCCTATCGGTTGCACTGCTTAAGGGCTGGTCCCCGTTCGCTCGCCGCTACTGGGGGAATCTCAATTGATGTCTTTTCCTCGGGGTACTTAGATGTTTCAGTTCTCCCGGTTCGCCTTCATGAGTTATGTATTGGCTCATGAATACTTACCTGATGGTAAGTGGGTTTCCCCATTCGGAAATCGCCGGGTCGCAGGTCATTTGCCACCTCACCGACGCTTATCGCAGGCTGTCACGTCCTTCATCGCCTCTGACTGCCTAGGCATCCACCGTGTGCGCTTAATCGCTTGACCATATAACCCCAAGGGGTCCGGTTTCACGATCACACGACATTTGCTGGAATACGTACGACATTACGTATCACAGCAAACTTATACGTTGTCTGCCGGCCGGGTCACGACACCCTTCCGAAGAAGGGGTGTTCACCGACCGACAGGTCAGCATGATCCACATTGTTAAAGAGCGTACTGTCAAAAAGACAGTCAGAAATCATGTCGATGATCTGTCATCATCATGACTTTTGACTGTGGTTTCATCAGTATCAGCGAGACTGTTTGTATGCACCGAGCCGGTATGGTGGAGCCTAGCGGGATCGAACCGCTGACCTCCTGCGTGCAAGGCAGGCGCTCTCCCAGCTGAGCTAAGGCCCCGACAGGTTGGTGGGTCTGGGCAGACTTGAACTGCCGACCTCACCCTTATCAGGGGTGCGCTCTAACCAACTGAGCTACAGACCCAAGCAGTCTTCGCTCTATCCGATCAGGCAATTTGTGTGGACGCGCTGGTTCGCGTGAGCACTTTAGTCGTTTAAGGAGGTGATCCAGCCGCAGGTTCCCCTACGGCTACCTTGTTACGACTTCACCCCAGTCATGAACCACACCGTGGTGATCGCTCTCCCGAAGGTTAAGCTAACCACTTCTGGTGCAGTCCACTCCCATGGTGTGACGGGCGGTGTGTACAAGGCCCGGGAACGTATTCACCGTGGCATTCTGATCCACGATTACTAGCGATTCCGACTTCACGGAGTCGAGTTGCAGACTCCGATCCGGACTGAGGCCGGCTTTATGGGATTGGCTTCACGTCGCCGCTTCGCAACCCTTTGTACCGGCCATTGTAGCACGTGTGTAGCCCTGCTCGTAAGGGCCATGATGACTTGACGTCGTCCCCACCTTCCTCCGGTTTGTCACCGGCAGTCTCCCTGAAGTTCCCGGCCGGACCGCTGGCAAAAAGGGATAGGGGTTGCGCTCGTTACGGGACTTAACCCAACATTTCACAACACGAGCTGACGACAGCCATGCAGCACCTGTCTCTGCGTTCCCGAAGGCACTCTCCCATCTCTGGGAGATTCGCAGGATGTCAAGAGCAGGTAAGGTTCTTCGCGTTGCATCGAATTAAACCACATGCTCCACCGCTTGTGCGGGCCCCCGTCAATTCATTTGAGTTTTAGCCTTGCGGCCGTACTCCCCAGGCGGTCGACTTATTGCGTTAACTGCGCCACCAAACCCTCAAGGGGTCCAACGGCTGGTCGACATCGTTTACGGCGTGGACTACCAGGGTATCTAATCCTGTTTGCTACCCACGCTTTCGCGCCTCAGCGTCAGTGTCAGTCCAGAAGGCCGCCTTCGCCACTGGTATTCCTCCCGATCTCTACGCATTTCACCGCTACACCGGGAATTCCACCTTCCTCTCCTGCACTCTAGCCTGCCAGTTCCGAATGCCGTTCCCGGGTTGAGCCCGGGGCTTTCACATCCGGCTTGGCAAGCCGCCTACGCGCCCTTTACGCCCAGTAATTCCGATTAACGCTTGCACCCTCCGTATTACCGCGGCTGCTGGCACGGAGTTAGCCGGTGCTTCTTCTGTGGGTGATGTCCTTCATGGTGGTTATTAACCACCATGCCTTCTTCCCCACTGAAAGTGCTTTACAACCCGAAGGCCTTCTTCACACACGCGGCATGGCTGGATCAGGGTTTCCCCCATTGTCCAATATTCCCCACTGCTGCCTCCCGTAGGAGTCCGGGCCGTGTCTCAGTCCCGGTGTGGCTGATCATCCTCTCAGACCAGCTACGGATCGTTGCCTTGGTGAGCCGTTACCTCACCAACAAGCTAATCCGACATGGGCTCATCCGATAGCGCAAGGTCCGAAGATCCCCTGCTTTCTCCCGTAGGACGTATGCGGTATTAGCTCGGGTTTCCCCGAGTTATCCCCCACTACCGGGCAGATACCCATGCATTACTCACCCGTCCGCCGCTCGTCAGCGGGTAGCAAGCTACCCCTGTTACCGCTCGACTTGCATGTGTTAGGCCTGCCGCCAGCGTTCAATCTGAGCCATGATCAAACTCTTCAGTTTATTTTGAAGCTTTGAGATTCGTTTCGAAGCCTGCCGAAGCAGTCATCGAGGTGAATCAATCCGGGCTCGAGGTCAAACTAGTACTCTTGACGAGTGTTCGTCTGCTCGATTATCTATGTGACTGGTGTCACACGAGCCAGACGCCCACACAAATTGCCTGATCGACTTGTTAAAGAGCGTCTCGAAGATGTTGCCTCAGTCGCCGTGGCGGCTGCTTCGAGAGAGTGGGCATTTTACAGCCCTGAATCGAAAAGTCAACCTCTTTTTTTCGATCCGGAAGTCAGCGGCTGGATTTGAAATCCTGATTGAGCGACCAAAACCTTAGTCAAAACAATCACCTGCCAAACTTCTCCGCTGCCTCGTCGCCGTGTGCTCCGTGGCAGCGGATGCGTACTTTATAGATCAGACCGGGACCGCGCAACCCCTTTCGCCAAAAAGATTCGTTTTTCTGTCAGGAGCCCAGGTAGCCTTCGCTCTCAAGACACGTCTCAAGCGCTTCTTTCCCATTTACCAGATGAGCGCGCATCCCCAGCGTCCGGGCGGCATCAACGCACTCGGGGTTATCATCAAGGAAGGTGATCTGATTGGCGCTACAGGCCAGTGCCTTTATTACATGCTGCCAGGCACGTGGGTCCGGCTTGCGATAGCCGATCTCGTGAGAAAGAAAGATGGTGTCAAAGTGGGCTTCCAGCCCGGTGCGCTGAATAACGGCCCAGTGGATGGGGTTATTGTTGCTGAGAATAGCCATGTAAAAGCGCGGATCAATTCGTTCAAGCAGTTCCCGGGTGCCGGGGTAGAGTCCCGTGACCCAGCCGGAGTAGTGCTGCTCGAACGTTTCAGGCGTCATATCAAGCTCAAGGGTTTCAACGGCCGCTTTCAAAAAGCCTCTGGCAGAAGCCCTGCCGGTTTCGAACGGTTCAAGCGGGGCAAACTCCAGCCAGAACCGGCGTGCCTGTTCATGACTCAGTCGCCCGCCGGTCAGATTCACAAGTGGTGTGGTGCCATCCCAGTCAGCCAGTACGCCACCGACATCAAACAGAAGTATCTCGCGTGACCTCATGGCTTCTCCCTTGTATGCGATGACTAACTCCAGAGTGCCCGGACACTGTTACCGATATCCTGCAGCGCCCCATAAGGTGGTAACCAGGGGGTCATCGATGCCATGACAATCCCCATTAGCAGTGCTGTCTGTGGCGTACCGTAATCATAAAGCTTGAAAGCCGTACCAAAGGAGCGCTTCAGGCGCCTTCCCTCGATATCGATACTGTAGATCTCATCAAGAAGAAGATGAATAAGCACGCCAATCAGCATGGCACCGGCAAAAAACCATGACTGCGTGGCGGTCTGTATAAAGAGCTGGTAGCTCACAACGGCCACGACTAGCGCCGACAGCATGGCTGCCAGCAACGAGTGCCAGATACCGCGATGGACGGAAAAGCGCTTGAAAAGCGTGCTCAGAGGATAACGTACAATGAGATAGGCGCCGACACCCATGCCACTGAGCTCTGCCAGGGAAAGAAAGGGTTGCAGCGCCGAGACACAGCCGATCACGGCAAGCATCGCCATCAGCGTAAAGATCAGGCGTACGGCACGGGACTGGTCAGCATCGATATCCGGCACCACGCCGCCCAGTGCGACCAACCCCGCCATCGGGAAGCCATCAACAAAGGGCCATAGACCGGCCTGCCAGCCCAGTGCGCCCACCAAAGCGCCGCCCGCGGCGGCCACCGTAAAATGCGTTGTAAAATTGGCCATAATTCAGATACTGGATATAAATCCATATTATGGCGCAATTTTCTCAGCAACAACAATGGTCTAGCGGCCCCTCAGGGCGAGCTATTCATCCCGGCGGACAGAAACTCGTCCTTGAGTGATACGTAGTTGTTTGCTGAATACTCGAAGAAGCGATATTCCGACTCCTTGAGCGCACGCAGCTGGCGCACCGGATTGCCCCCATAGACGTAGCCGCTTTCAAGATGCTTGCCAGGCGGCACCACGGCACCTGCCGCTACCAGCACCTCGGTTTCAACAACAGCACCATCGAGTACCGTGGCCCCCATGCCGATCAATACCTTCGAGGCAATGGTGCAACCATGCAAAATGGCGCGGTGCCCCACGGTCACGTCGTCACCGACCGTCAACGGGTAACCGCCGGGGCTATAGTCGCTGGCATGCGTGATATGAAGAATGGAGCCGTCCTGAATGCTGGTGCGAGCGCCGATACGGATACGGTGCATGTCGCCACGGATCACGGCCGTCGGCCAGACAGACGTGTCATCGCCCAGGGTGACATCGCCCAGCACCACAGCCGTCTCATCGATGAAGACCCGCTCGCCCAGCGTCGGTGATACCCCTCTGAAACTTCGAATACTCATGTTTGCGCCCTCGCCTTGTTGAACCCATTAAAAATGACCGCCCCTTCCGTAGTATCCACCCCGGGGCTGCCCCGGACATCATTTCAGAACATGGCGCCCATCAACACCAGTATCAGCAGCGGGATAGCGACCCAGCGCGTGACACGACGCCACGTCACAAAAAAGCGATCACTGCTGCCCAGCGCCTGCAGTGATCGCTGCCCATCCATGACCCAGACCGCAAAAAAGGCGATCAGCAACCCGCCAATGGGCAGCAGGATATCGGTGGGCACGGTCGTTGCCAGATCAAAGAACGTCATGCCTGTGATCGGCTGCACCTCAGAGAGCCACGAAAACGACAACGCCGAAGGGATCCCCACCAGCCAGACGCCGCTGCCGATCAAAAGCGCCGATGTCATTCGATGCAGCCCGGCGGAATGGAGCATGGCCACCATCGGCTCGGCAAGATTGATGGAAGACGTCCAGGTCGCGATCAACAGCAGCACGAAGAAGAAGCCCAGCCACAGCTCACCACCGGGCAGCTGTGAAAAGGCCACCGGCAGGGTCACGAACATGAGCCCCGGGCCGGAAGCCGGATCCATCCCCTGCGAGAAAACGATCGAAAAGATGGCAATCCCCGCCATCAGTGCCACCGCAATATCCAGCAGCGCCACGGTGACCACGGCGCGGGGCACGCTCTGGCCCTCCGGCATATAGGCGCCGTACGCCATCAGCGCACCGGCGCCCACCGCCAGCGTAAAGAAGGCATGACCCATGGCGTTGAGCACCACCATGAAGGTGACCGCCTGAGGATCGGGCCAGAAAAGCCAGCTCAACGCGGTACCAAACCCTGTCGTGGTAGCCGCATAGCCGACCAGCACGATCAACAGCAGATACAAAAGCGGCATCAAAAGATTATTGAGTCGCTCAAGGCCACTACCCACCCCGAAGGCCACAACCGTCATCGTCAGCACCATGAAAAGCGTCTGATTGACGATGACCCGGCCAGGACTTGCCAGAAAGGCATCGAAGGCGGCACCGATTTCTTCGGGCGTGCGGGCGGCGAAATCGCCACTGAATGCATCGACCAGATACTCCAGCGACCACCCCGACACGACCGCATAGAAGGAGAGAATCAGAAAAAGCGTGATACCGCCCAGCAGCCCCAGAAGCCCCCAGTGTCGGCTGCCGCCCGCCTCGCGGGCCAAAAAGGTCAGGGCCTGCACGGGTGTGCGCCGCCCCGCGCGTCCAATCAGGATTTCGGCCACCATGACCGGCAATCCCAAAAGCGCCACGAAAGCCACATACAGTAAAAGAAAGACCGAGCCTCCGTTTTCACCCACCATCCAGGGAAAGCGCCAGATATTGCCCAGACCCACCGCCGCACCCGTCACTGCTATAATGAACGCACGGCGCGACCCCCAGCGCTCTACCACTTCGGACATGTCCTGCATCCCTGTCTTACCGCGCCATGATGCGCACTGAATCAACTCATGGTGGCGCACGTCCGCATTGAAACCGGCGCCCGACACCCTCATTGTCAACAGTATATCTTTCGCCAACCGCGAGGTCGCTTCATGTCTACCAATCCCCTGCTCGAATCCCACCCGCTTCCCCCCTTCGATGCCATCACCCCGGAAATTATCGAGCCGGCCATGGACGAGCTGCTTGCTCGCAACAAGGCGGCCATCGAAAGGCTGGTCGAGGAAGGCAGCCACACCTGGCAGGGGCTGGCCGCACCGCTTGAAGCCATCAACGACCAGCTCTCCCAGGCCTGGTCGCCGGTCTCGCATCTCAATGCCACCATGAACTCCCCGGCACTGCGCGAAGCCTACCAGGCCTGCCTGCCAAAGCTTTCGGCCTATGGCACCTGGCTTGGTCAGCATGAAGGGCTTTTCAAGGCCTTCCAGACGCTGGCGCAAAGCGAGGAGTACGATCGTCTGGATCAGGGACAGCGCAAATCGATCGACAATACCCTGCGGGATTTCCGCCTGGCCGGCATCGACCTGCCCTTTGAAAAAAAGGCCCGATTCGGCGAAATCCAGGCCAGGCTTTCAACGCTTTCCAACACCTTTTCCAACAACGTGCTGGATGCCACCCAGGCATGGCATCTGGATGTGCCGCGCGAGCGTCTGGACGGCCTGCCCGACAGCGCCCTTGAAACCCTGGCAGCCAACGCCCAGGCCAAGGGCGTCGAGGGCTATCGCATCACGCTCGACTTCCCGAGCTTTTTCCCGATCATGAGCCATGCCGACGACCGTGCCCTGCGCGAAGAGGTGTATACCGCCTTTGTCACACGCGCCTCCGATCAGGGCCCCAACGCCGGCGAGTTCGACAACTCCGACGTCATGGCCGAGATCGTAACGCTGCGACAGGAGCTTGCGGCACTGGCAGGCTTTGACACCTACGCCGACTATTCGATGGCCACCAAGATGGCCGACAGCCCGGATCAGGTGCTCGACTTCCTGGGCGATCTGGCCGAACGCGCCGTACCGCAGGCCACGGAAGAATTTCGAAATCTCGGTGACTTCGCCCGCGACGAGCTGTGCACCGAGACCCTGGCCCCCTGGGATACCGGCTACGCCAGCGAGAAGCTGCGTGAAGCACGCTACGCCATTTCCCAGGAAGAGCTGCGCCCCTATTTCCCGGCCCCTGGCGCTGTAGATGGGCTTTTCCGGGTTATCGGCAAGCTCTTTAACGTCAGCTTTCGCGAAAATACCGAGGCACCACGCTGGCACAGCGATGTGCGCTTTTTCGACATTCTCGAAAACGGTCACCCCATCGCCGGGTTCTACCTCGACCTTTATGCCCGTGAAGGCAAGCGCGGTGGCGCGTGGATGGATGAATGTCGCGTCAGGCGCGTACGCGGCGACGGTGACATTCAGCTGCCGGTCGCCTATCTGACCTGCAACTTCACCCGCCCGGTGGGCGACCGGCCGGCGCTTTTGACCCACGATGAAGTGCTGACCCTGTTTCACGAGTTCGGCCACGGCCTGCACCATATGCTGACGCGCCAGGACGTCGCCGACATCTCGGGCATCAATGGCGTGGCGTGGGACGCCGTCGAGCTGCCCAGCCAGTTCATGGAGAACTACTGCTGGGTGCGTGAAGGCCTCGACCTGATCGCCTCGCATGTCGACACCGGTGCCCCGCTGCCCGATGATCTGCTCGAGCGTCTGCAGGCCGCCCGCAACTTCCAGTCCGCCATGACCATGGTGCGCCAGCTCGAGTTTTCGCTGTTTGATCTGCGCCTGCACCGTGAGCACCAGGCGCCGAATGCCGAAGACATCCAGTCCCTGCTGGACAGCGTGCGTCATCAGGTCTCGGTGGTGCCCAGAGTCGAGTTCAACCGATTCCAGCACGGCTTCAGCCATATCTTTGCCGGTGGCTACGCCGCCGGTTACTACAGCTACAAGTGGGCGGAGGTGCTCTCCGCGGATGCCTGGTCGGCCTTTGAAGATGCCGGCGTTTTTGATCAGACCACCGGCCTGCGTTTTCGCAGCAGCATTCTGGAACAGGGCGGCGCCCGGGATGCCGCGGTCCTGTTTCAGGAGTTTCGTGGCCGCGAGCCCAGCATCGAGCCGCTGCTGCGCCAGAGCGGCATCCACCAGAGCGCCTGATTCCCTGTATCACGACCGGCAGTTCGACGCTGCCGGTCAGGAGATTCAATGAGCCAGTCAACCCCCAAGCGTTTTATTGCCGGCGCCATCTGCCCGCGCTGCAGCGCCATGGATCGCATTCGAAGCTGGGAAAGCAACGGCACCCGCTATCGCGAGTGCGTCAGCTGCGACTTCTTCGAACAGCTCCCCATGACCGAAGACACCCTCGATCCGCTGGAAACACGCGTCTCCAAAAGTCAGCCCGCCGAGGAAAGTGAGGACTTTCAGCCCGTTAAAATCATCGACCCGGGCAAACGCTGAACGCCCCGGCATCAAAAAGGCCCTGCCGGTTACCCGGCAGGGCCTTTTTATCATCAGCGCTTGTGATCAGCTGTTGTCTTCGATCACACCGCAGGCCCAGCGTCCACCGCCGCCACCCAGGTGCGGGGGTTCGCTGTAGGTGTCGCCACCTTCATGGATGATGACGGCGTGGCCGGCAAGGTCGCTCTCTTTCAGGCGAGGCGCCAGCACCGGCGTTGTGACGTTGCCATCTTCATCGGCCACTACCAGGGGCATATCACCCAGATGGCTGTCTTCGGCATACGGACCGCCGTGATGATCCGTCTCTTCCGGGTCAAAGTGACCGCCGGCAGCACCGGCCGGCGTCACTTCGCCGTTGTCGGTGGACGGGTCACAGCTTGGGTTGGTGTGCAGATGAAAACCGTGCATGCCAAAACCCGGCAGACCCGAGATATCGGGTGTGGCCAGAAGACCGTAATCGGTGTCTTCGAAGGTTACGGTGCCGACAGAGTCACTGACACCCTCATCCGTTGCCTTGTGCAGCTCTACGGTGGTGTCGGCCATGGCCAGCGGCGTTAAAGCCATCAGTGCTGATGCCAGAAACAGTCTTTTCATTGGAAATCCTCTCAAGTCAGCCCATTAACGATTGGCGTACCCTCAAGACTAGTTCGTCTGCTCGAATGCCACCAATCAATGCCGGGTCTTCTCAAGCGACAGGTCAGCCACGAGACTTGTGCAGGCGTCTGCCTGATTGAGCGTGTAAAAGTGCAGTCCCGGCGCCCCCTGATCCAGCAGCTGCTGACAAAGCCGCGCCACTACTTCATGGCCGAAGGCCTGAATACTGGCACTGTCATCACCGTAGGCTTCAAGCTGTCGCCGCATCCAGCGCGGAATCTCGGCACCGCACATTTCGGAAAAACGGGCGAGTTTGGTGTAATTGGTGATCGGCATGATGCCCGGAATGATCGGCACATCCACGCCGCGGGCGCGCACCCGATCCACGAAATGGTGGTAAGCATCCGGATTGAAGAAATACTGTGTGATGGCCATATCGGCACCGGCGCGCACCTTGTCGACAAAATGATCTACATCGCGCTCGAAGCTGCTCGCCTGAGGATGGCACTCCGGATAGGCCGCCACGGTCAGATTGAAATGATCCCCGGTCTCTTCACGAATAAAATCGACCAGATTTCGCGCGTAGCGAAACTCTCCGACTCCCATCATCCCCGAAGGCATGTCGCCACGAAGCGCCACGATTCGCTTGATACCGTGCTCGCGATAAAACGTTAAAAGCCTGCGAAGGTCCTCCTTGTCACTGGCCACGCAGGACAAGTGTGGCGCTGTGCAGATGCCAGTATCGCGCGAAATGTTTTTAACGGCATCAAAGGTGAAATCACGCGTGGTGCCACCGGCACCGAAAGTCACCGAGAAAAAGCGCGGATCGAGCTCGGCCAGCTTTGTATAAACCTCCGGCAACCGATCACGGCCTGCGTCGGTACGCGGCGGGAAAAACTCGAAACTGATTTCGGGCGGGCGGGCATCACTCATGAGTCAGGAGATCCTTTTGACAAGACATGCATCGACCGGGCCGGAGCATCCGCACGCTTCCAGTGGGCCCATTGACGGCAGCGGTCGACCATCGGTTAATGCCATGTATTGTGACGACACCGATGAATCAAACCAAATGAAAGATTCGGGGGATCTTATCAAGCAGGATTCATGATCAAGCGCGTGAGCGCCCGGAAAAAATCAGGGCGTCGAAACCTGTGGTTCGACGCCCCATGAAGATGGCGGAAAGGCGTGGGAGTCGAACCCACCAGGGACTGCTGGCAGCCCCTCTCGGGTTTGAAGCCCGAGCGCCCCACCGGGGAACGAAGCCTTTCCTTGGTCAGACCATTTCAGCAGGTGCTAAAACGTGAGCGCATGATAGCGTAATTAATGCCACATGTCGGCCCGACGCACGACATGATCATCGCGAACCCGCCGTGTATAGCCGATTCTGTCAAAAAATTCGAGGATCAGCACGGCCAGCTTGCGCCCGATACCCAGCTGGTCCCGGAAACTGGCCACATGTGCCGCGCCCTGCTGCGCCTCGAGACGCTGAATCATGTCGGCCATATCAAACACGGATCGGGCCAGGAAAAAATGATCGCGGCGCACATGATAGACACGCCCCAGACGGGCGGCCGATGTGAGTACCTGACGCACCTGCCCCTCATCGATATTTTCCAGACCGGCCAGATCCCGTACGCGCGGCGGATCAAAGGCCGTTGCTTCAAGGTGTGGCTGAATCCTTTGCCAGAGCGCTTCGTCTTCGGCCGACAGCGCCGCCTGATAATCCGGCAGCGACAAAAAGGGCCCCTGCTGTTTCAGCATGCCTGCCGTCATCAGCGGTTGAATGATCTGGCGAAACAGGGCGCTGGGCAGACCCGGCATGACCTGACGGCGCAGACGCTCGCGTTCGGTGCCGAGCATGGCCGGCTCACGCTCGTGATTGTCGGTGACCACCTCGAGAATACGTACCCGAAGTGACTCCAGAGCCTGTGGCGAAAAGGCCCGCATATCCTGCCCGGCGCTGATGACCCATGCCCCCAGCGCTTCGAACTCACGGGCCAGCGAGGCAGGCGTTCGATTGAAGTTTCGCGCCAGGCCATAAATATCCGGGCCATCCTGACGCAGCGTCAGAGCCATTTTGAGCGGCTCGGCCAGAGACATGCCGCTGGCGCTGCTGTCCATGACCGCCTGACGGCAGCTTTCCAGCCACTGCAGCCGGGCCGGCGAGCGCTGGCCGCGGCGCGGCGGTGCACCGTCAAGCACCACGGCGCCACCAATGGTATGACGCGCGCCATGATCGCGGACGATCACACGATCCCCCATGCAGGCATGCAGCGGCGTTTCAAGAATCATCTGGGCCAGCATGCGCCCACCGGGCAGCAGCAGCTGCCCCTCCAGCAGGGAAATGCGTCCGGTGACATGCGAGGCCCCAAGGTGTAGATGGACACCCGACCAGTGGCTCAGGGGCGGGGCATCTTCCAGAAGTTCCAGAGCGATATCCACGCGCGTCAGCGACGGCGTGGGCAGCGCCTGGGCCACCACCCAGTCACCGCGCTGAACGGTTTCGCGATCGATGCCGGGGCCGGCAAGGTTCAGGGCAAGCCGGTCGCCCTGACGAGCATGTTCTGCCACCCGCCCCTGCCGTCGAAGCCCCCTGACGCGGGCCCCCTGACCGGATGGAAACAGTCTGACATTGTCACCGACCGAAATCTCGCCGGCCACAACCGTCCCCGTGACCACCAGCCCCGAACCGGTCTTGGTAAAGGCGCGATCCACAGCCATGCGGAAATTGCCCTGAGCCACCTCGGCATCGCTGGCCTGGGCGCGACGCCAGAGCTCCTCCTTGAGTGCATCGATGCCTTCGCCTGTCCGACTGGACACTTCAAAGACGTGCGAATCCTCCAGCGGTGAGCCGGCCAGCAATGACCGGATCTGTTCATGCACCTCTACCAGTCGCTGGCGCTCGACCAGATCACATTTGGTCAGCGCCACCACACCGCGATCGATGCCCAGAAGACGCAGTATCTGCATGTGCTCCCTTGTCTGGGGCATGACGCCATCATCGGCGGCCACCACCAGCAGCATGGTGTCGATACCTGCGACACCCGAGAGCATGTTGTGGATAAATTTTTCATGGCCGGGGACATCGATAAAGCCCAGCTCGAATTCATCAAGCGTCTCCGGATAGGCGTAGCCGGCCTCGATGGTCAGCCCCCGCGCCTGCTCCTCTTGCAGACGGTCGGTGCTGATCCCGGTCAGCGAGTGAATCAGGGCTGTCTTGCCATGATCTACATGGCCTGCCGTTCCTACGATCATGATCCCTGTTCCCGATTCAGCGAGAGATGGCCAAGCTGTTCCATGAAGGCACGTTCGTCGGGCTCGCCCTGCAGACAGCGCAGATCAAGCCACAGCGCCCCGTCGTGGAGTCGCCCGATCACGGGTCGGGGAAGCTGTCTGAACGCCGCCTCGATTTTGCGCAGCGAATGCTCGTCGTGATGGCGCTCCCGGGTGGGCGGTGCGATCACAAGCGCCCGGCTGGGCAGACGATCCACCGGCAGCGCGCCGCTGCCCAGCTGGCTCCGGCAGGGGGCAATGCTGACCTGCATTCGCGGCAAATGCTCGACGAGGGCGGGCAGCAAACGCTCGGCCGTGGCCGCGATGTCGGCTTCGGCACGCGTCAGTAGCGCCAGGGTCGGAATATCACGCTCGATCTCGTCGCTGTCCCGATAAAGCTGAAGGGTCGCTTCCAGCGCGCTCATGATCAGCTTGTCGACGCGGAGGGCACGCTTGAGCGGATGGCGACGGATGCGATCGATGCAGTCACGGCTGCCCACGATCAGACCACACTGAGGCCCGCCAAGGAGCTTGTCGCCGCTGAAGGTCACCACATCCGCACCGGCCTCGATGCTCTGATGGGGGCGTGCCTCATCGGGCAACCCCAGAGCCGCCATGTCCGTTAGCGCACCGCTGCCCAGATCCACGATAAAGGGCACTCCTTGATCGTGGGCAATACGCGCCAGCTCGCTTTCCTCCACGGCGGCCGTAAACCCTTCTACCGCATAGTTGGAGGTGTGCGCCTTGAAGATCATGCCCGTGGCATCACTCATGGCCTGCTCGAAATCACGCGCGTGCGTGCGGTTGGTCGTCCCCACTTCGCGCAGATAGCAGCCGGAGGTATGCATGATGTCGGGCAGGCGAAACGAGCCGCCGATCTCAATGAGCTCACCGCGTGAAATGACGACTTCACGGCCGGCCCCCAGCGCCGACAGCGTCAGCACCACGGCGGCGGCGTTGTTGTTGACCACAGTCGCGGCTTCGGCACCGGTCAGTTCGCACAGCAGCGATTCGACGACCTGGTCGCGATCACCCCGGCGTCCGCTATCGATGTCGTATTCCAGCGCCAGCGACTGCCGGGCAGCGCGCGTCATGGCATCAATGGCCGGCTCGGCCAGTGGCGCGCGCCCCAGATTGGTATGAATGACGGTGCCGGTCAGATTGAACACGCTGGGGGCATTGGAAGCGGCCAGTGCCTCGGCACCGGCCAGCGCCCTGGTGACCAGCTGTTCCTGATCAAGGGGGGCGGCGTCGGTGGCGGAGAGACGCTTGCGCTCATCAACCAGCAGCTCGCGCACCGCGCGTCTTTTGAGACGACGGCTGACCGGCGAGCGCTCCATCGCATGATGGGACAGCAGCACATCCACTGCCGGTAGATAACGTCGCGGGTCATCCATCAAGGACTCCTTTCATGGGGTGAGAGCGTTCATACATGAAACACGACTCATCTTTTAATACAGGCACTGCCATCAATCCAGACTCATGCAAAAGGCCGGGCAGTGACAGGTCAGAATCGGAGCACAGGCCACACAATCGTTCAAGCCGGTTATCATCCCTTAAAAAAGTCTTGAAACAAGCTCGGGGCGTCGTTCATGGAGACCAATTTGATATAACAACATAAAAAAACGCGCTCATGTTGAGCGCGTTTATACAGACAGGTCCCAGGGGTCACCCCGCGACAAGCCAGGGATTGTAGCTGCTTCGCCCGATATCACGCTCATTGGCGATCATGATATCAAGCCCCAGACTGGCCAAGTCGTCCGCCAAGGCATCGGCATCCACTTCGGTATCGCGCTGAACGATCTTTACATAGCTTTCGCACTCGCCACAGGTTTCGGCCCTGACCGGCAGCGGGCGCTTGCCATCCTCGCCTTCAAGACCGACATAATCCAGCTTGCCGGTTTCAAAGCAGGTCGTGCAGCGCGCCCGCTCCATGTACCACTCGGCGGCACAGATAGAACACTGCATATAGCGCACGCGTGAGCGTTCACGCCCCACCTGAATGATACTGGCCACCGGCAGCGCGCCGCAGCAGGGACAAACGGTCTGCGCCGTGCCTTCCGCCCGCTTTGGCGGCCGTGGCAGCACCGAGCACTGGCGAAGCCAGGCCACCTGCAGGGCTGCGGCCACCAGGGGCATGAAGGCGCGAGTGTCTTCACTACCGGTGCCGGCACTGAGCACCTCGGCGGCGATTTCCCGACGACTCGACGCATCCAGCGCTCGCAGCCGGTGAATCAGCTGCTGCTGCGCCTGCCCCACGTTGAGCTCCAGGGCGTCACAAAGCGCGTCCAGGTCTTCCTGCCAGTCCAGATCATGCTGCAGTGTCTGCGCCATAAGGGGTGGCATACCGTGTTCAAAGGCCAGATCGAAGGTCTCAGCGTCCGGCTGGAAGGTGCTGGTACGCTTTTGCAATACCTGATGCTGCGCCTGCGCCAGGCGCGCGGCAAACCCAAGGAAATCGGCCATCGAGCGCATGCGCCTGGAAAGATCGCGCAGGCGGCGTGCCCGATGACTGAAAAGACGCCGTTCGGGCAGCACCACGGCGGGGGGTTCAACGACCCCGCCGGGGGCAGCACCGTAATCATGTTCAGCCTGAGGTTCGGCCGTCATGGCGAGCTCCGTGATGGGATGTCGTGTCACGCCCGTGAGCGTTCTCGTCTCCCGCGCGCTGCGAAGGGTCTTCCATCTCCTCTTCATACCAGAGCGGATGGTGGTGCTTTGCCCAGGCATGCGTGACGCGGCCGCGAGTCATGGCCTTGATCGAGCCCTTGACCCAGATGGCTGCGTAGACGTGCACGATGATGGTCGCAATACCGATGAAGGCGGCCAGCGCATGCACAAGGCTTGCCACACGGATGACCGGAACGGGAAAGAACCCGGCAAACCAGGGGCGCCACATGATCACACCCGTGATCAAAAGCACCGGAATGCAGAGAATCAGTGCCCAGTAGACCATCTTCTGACCCGGGTTGTACTTGCCGATCGGCGGCAGTTTCTCATCCCGGTTGTTGAGCACATCGCCCATCTGACGCATCCACTGCACATCGTTTTTCATCAGCATATTATGCTTGAGCTGTCGCACCGCGATGATGACAAACAGCACAAACAGGACCACGCCGATGAAGGGGTGCAGCACTCGCGACCAGACCGGTCCGCCCAGCGTGTGGCTTAAAAAGAAAAACGGTGGATGAAAGAAGGCAAGTCCTGACAGTGCCAGCAAAATAAAGGCGCCTGCCATGGCCCAGTGGTTGGCCCGGGTACCCGGGCCGTAACGCAGCATGGTCTTTTGTTTCTTGAAATTCATGACCGATGCTCCTCTTCACGTGAGACACGATGATGATCATCGTCTTCGCCAAAGACTTCCTCATCCGTAGGCTCTTCCTTCGGGCCCTTGGTGATGTAGTGGAAGAAGCCGGCAAACGCCGTGATCCCCAGAATCGCGGACATGATGGGCTTGGAAATGCCCTTCCAGACGCCAACGACCGGCGAAATGCGCGGATCCTTCGCCAGCCCGCTGTAAAGCCCGGGCTCGTCGCTGTGGTGCAGCACGTACATGACGTGCGTACCGCCCACGCCTGCCGGATCATAGATACCGGCATGCTCGTAGCCGCGCTCTTTCAGGTCGTTTACGCGCTTGTCGGCGCGCGCCAGCATGTCCTTTTTGCTGCCAAACTCGATGCAGTTGGTCGGACAGGCCTTGACGCAGGCCGGCTCCAGTCCCACGTTCACACGATCAGAGCACAGGGTGCACTTGTAGGACTTGCTGTCCTTTTCCGAGATGCGCGGAATATTGAACGGGCAACCCGTGATGCAATAGCCGCAGCCGATGCAGTTGTTGGAATCAAAGTCGACGATGCCGTTGGCATACTGGACGATTGCGCCCGGGGCCGGGCAGGCCTCAAGACAGCCCGGCTCGGCGCAGTGCATGCAGCCATCCTTGCGGATCAGCCAGGAGAGTTCCTTCTCCTTGCTGACATCCTCACCGCCCACAAAGTCCGTTTCGACTTCGTTAAAGCGCATCACCGTCCATGACTCGGCGGTCAGATCCATGGGGTTGTCATACACCCCGTGGCACTCGCCTACCTCATCACGCAGATCATTCCACTCCATGCAGGCGACCTGGCAGGCCTTGCAACCGATGCACTTGGAGACATCGATAAGCTTGGCCACTTCCACCACATTGTCGCGTGCATGGGGTGCCGGCAGTGTCGTCGCGGAACGGGCAACGATATTTTGTGAGTTGATCATATGCCCTCCCTTATGCCTTTTCGACCTTGACGATGAATGACTTGTATTCCGGTGTCTGGGTATTGGCATCACCTACGACAGGCGTCAGGGCATTGATCAGATAGCCCTTTTTCGCCACGCCGGTGAAGCCCCAGTGAATCGGAATACCCACGTGATGCACGTCACGATCCCCGATGCGCAATGGCTGCATGCGTTTGGTCACTACCGCCACGGCCTTGATAAAGCCGCGATTGGAAGAGACCCGCACCCAGTCACCGGCCACAACCCCCACTTCCTCGGCGAGCTGATGGCTGATTTCCACAAACTGTTCCGGCTGCACGACAGCGTTGAGACGGGCGTGCTTGGTCCAGAAGTGGAAATGCTCGGTCAGACGATAGGTCGTGGCGGCGTGCGGGAACTCTTCTCGAGTGCCCAGCGCCTTGCGATCCTCATCGTAGATCCGGCCTGCCGGGTTGTTTTTCGCCAGCGGGTTGTTCGGATGCAACGGGTTGTTGTCGATCGGCGATTCAAACGGTTCGTAGTGTTCCGGGAACGGACCATCCACCATGCTCTGGCCGGCGAAGAAGTGACCCACGCCTTCCGGCTGCATGATAAACGGACCCTGACCCAGCGCAGGATCAGAGGTGACCGGGAAGTCCGGGATGTCGGCACCGACCCAGCGACCCTGTTCACTGCTCCACCAGACAAATGCCTTCTCGCGTCCCCAGGGCCTGCCCTGCGTATCGGCACTGGCGCGGTTGTACAGCACACGCCGGTTGGCCGGCCATGCCCAGGCCCAGCCCAGCGTGTTGCCGGTACCGTATGGGTCGGAGTTATCGCGGCGCGCCATCTGGTTGCCATCCTGAGTCCAGGCACCGGAAAATATCCAGCACCCCGAAGCGGTACGGCCATCAGCGGTCATTTCCGAGAAGCTCGACAGCAGCTCGCCGGCCCGACGGGTGACGTTGCCGTTGTCGTCGGTCAGGTCTACCAGTGCGCGACCGTTATACTCCTGCGCCAGCTCTTCCGAGGAGGGCGCTTCGGGAATGTCGTAATCCCAGTCCAGATTCAGGATCGGGTCGGGGAACACGCCGCCTTCCTCGCGATACAGATCACGAATGCGGATGAAAAGCTCACCCATGATGCGCGTATCCGGACGCGCCTCTCCCGGCCCCTGAGCGGCCGCCCAGTGCCACTGCAGCCAGCGGGCACTATTGGTGATCGAGCCGTCATCCTCGGCAAAGCAGGTCGTGGGCAGACGAATGACTTCGGTCTGGATCTGTGAAGGATCCACATCGTTGTATTCGCCGTAGTTTTTCCAAAACTCGCTGGTTTCGGTATTCAACGGATCCATGACGACCAGATACTTCAGCCTGGAAAGTCCCTCGGTCACCTTCTGGCGATTGGGGAACGATGCCAGCGGATTGAAGCCCTGGCAGAAATAGCCGGTAAGCTCGCCCTTGTGCATGCGCTCAAAGGTATCGAGCACGTCATACAGCGGCTTGGAAAGCTTGGGCAGCCAGTCAAAGCACCAGTTGTTGTCCTCGGTGGCGGCATCGCCGAACCAGGACTTCATCAGGCTGACATGGAATTTCTCGTAGTTTTTCCAGTACGAGACCTCGCCTTCCAGAATCGGCTGCTTGGCACGCTTTTGAATGTAGGCGCTATAGTCCTGTTCTTTTGCGTTGGCCAGCGACATGTAGCCCGGCAAAAGCTGCGACAAAAGACCCAGATCCGTCAGACCCTGGATATTGGAGTGACCGCGCAGGGCGTTGATACCGCCCCCCGGCATGCCCATGTTGCCCAGCAGCAGCTGCACCATGGCCGCGGTACGAATGATCTGCGAGCCGATCGAGTGCTGCGTCCAGCCCAGCGCATAAAGAATCGTCATGGTCTGGTGCGGCACGGCCATCTTGCCGATTTCCGACCAGATATGTTCGATGTGCTCTCTGGGCATGCCACAGATGCTCGACACCGTATCGACGTCGTAGCGGCTGTAGTGCTCGCGCATCAGCTGATAGACGCATCTTGGGTGCTGAAGCGACATGTCACGCAGGGCGTAACCGTCGTCCCCCAGCTCATACATCCAGGACGACTTGTCGTCGTAGGAGTGATTGTCGGGGTTGTAGCCGGTAAAAATACCGTCTTCGAAACCATAGTCTTCACGCACCAGAAGCGAGGCATCGGTGTAGTGAAGAACGTATTCACGCTGGATCTGATCGGTCGTGATCAAGTAATGGATCAGACCGCCCAGAAACGTGATATCGGTTCCGGTACGAATAAAGGCCTTGTAGTCGGCGACCGCACAGGTACGCGTATAACGCGGATCAATGCAGATCAGCTTGGCCTTGTTGTGCTCGAGCGCTTCAGTAACCCAGCGGAAACCCACGGGGTGAGCCTCGGCAGAATTGCCGCCCATCGAAAGAATCAGATTGGCATTGCGGATGTCGACCCAGTGATTGGTCATGGCACCGCGACCGAATGAAGGGGCAAGACCTGCCACCGTCGGTCCGTGTCAGACGCGCGCCTGGTTGTCGAACGCTACCATGCCAAGGTTACGTACCACCTTGTGGGTGATGTAGCCGGCTTCATTGGATGAGCCCGAAGCGGCCAGAAAGCCGGTCGTGGTCCAGTGATTGACCGTGGCGCCATTGTCGTCACGCTCGACGAAATTGGCATCACGGTCATCCTTGATATAGCGAGCGATCTTGTTAAGCGCCTCATCCCAGCTGACGCGCTTCCACTCATCGGAGCCCGGCGCACGTACCTGCGGGTATTCCAGACGACCGTCGCTGCGCACAAAGTCCAAAAGCCCCGAGCCCTTCGGGCACAGAGAACCACGAGAGACCGGATGGTCCGGGTCGCCTTCAATGTGGAAGACTTCCTGGCGAGCGTTTTTGGAACCGTCGCCATTGCTGTAGATCAGGATGCCGCAGCCTACCGAGCAGTAGGTGCAGTTGTTGCGGGTTTCCTTGGCATGCGTCAGCTTGAACTGACGCACGGACGCTTCAGCCGACTCCGGGGCAAACCCCATCATCGCCATGCTGGAAGAGGCAACGCCTGCCGCCCCCAGCTTGAAGAACTGTCTTCGGGTTACATTAACCGTCATGGGTCAATCTCCTCGTCGCCTGCCGGCGTACCAGCTGTCAGGGCGGGCAGGCGTCATGCTTGAACATCGGCCCGGGGGGCGCGATGTGGCCAGTCACTGTTTATCGGCATGACATCACCGATTATTAATACTTCCCATGGCTGGGATGGTTTTTATCGGGTACTGCAAAGAAGGGAATCAGGATCTGAATGCCATCGGCATCATGAAGACAAAATGTCGCATAAACCGATTTTCCGGCACATTCTACGTTCTGTCATCATCGAGTTTCAAAAGTAAACGTCACAATTTTTTGATGCCTGTCAAAACCTGACGGGATTCAGTCTGTTACGAGACTGGCGCAGTGACGCCAAAATTAATGTTTTTTTAATCCGGGCTCGATTCGGTCTCTTCATCGGCCAGCCAGTCTTCTGCTTCGGTTTTTTCCCGCTGGCCGGAAGGCGGTCTGGGGTCATCCACCAGCGTCTTGTTCTCCCAGTCCACCAGGCGCAGCCGGCCGTCGAACTCCTCGACCAGCGCCGTACAGTTTTCTACCCAATCCCCGTCGTTGCAGTAGACAAAGCCTTCACACTCGCCGAAAAACGGGATGTGAATATGCCCGCCGATGTAGCCATCCACGTTTTCCCGACGCACGCGCGCCAGGGCCGATTGCCGAAAGGCGTCGGCAAAGGTTTTCACGTTGCTGGAGCGTCGCTTGAGCGCCGCCGACAGCGACCAGTACGGGCGGCCCATGCGACGCCGGGCCTGAACCGTCCAGCGATTGGTACGACGCATGGTATGCAGCGCCATCTCTCCGACCACCAGTTTCCAGCGGGGCGCCTTGAAGTGACCGTCAAATTCGTCGCCGTGGCTGACCAGTAACCGCCTGCCATCTTTTGTGACATGCACGGCGTCGCGGCGGACTTCGATGCTGCGAAAGGTTTCGCCACAGAAGGTACGAAAGGCCGCGTCATGGTTGCCCGGAATATAGATGACCTCACAGCCGGTACGCGCCAGCCGCAGGATATGACGAACCAGGCGCTGCTGATGAACGTCGAGTACCGAGATGGCCCGACGCTTCATGGCGATCAGATCAAAGACATCGCCGACCAGATACAGCCGCTTGGGGCGCACCAGCCGCATCAGGTTGAGCAGCAGCTGTGCCTGAGCATCAGGCGTGCCCAGATGAAGGTCGGACACAAACAGAGTGCGTGCATTGGGCCTTCTGGCCATCGAATCCTCCCGGACAGTCTCGACAACGCATGACCTGCGTCGCATTAAATACCTTCAATGACGGACAATTATCGACATAACATCGACATCCGTCGAATCTCCCCCAATAGAGGGTAACGAGAACGGCTACGCTTATTATGCATGTATCGCGTTGCCATTATTAAAGGAGAACACTGATGTCCGCTGTCAGCGAAAAGGTCTTTATCAGCCCCGCCCGCTATGTCCAGGGCGCCAACACCCTCTCCCGCGCCGGCCACTACGTCTCGCAGCTGGGCAAAAAGGCCCTGATCATCGCCGACGATTTCGTCTGGAAAATGGCTGGAGACACGCTGAGCGACAGCCTCAAGGGCAGCGACATCAGCTTTGAGCGGGCCATCTTTGAAGGCGAATCCTCAACGGCCGAGATCGACCGACTCGTGGCACAGGGCGAACAATACGAGGCCGGCGTGGTCATCGGCTTTGGCGGCGGCAAGACGCTGGACACGGCCAAGGGCGTGGCCGACAGAATGAATGCGGCCTGCGCCGTGCTGCCAACAACCGCCTCAACGGATGCCCCGACCAGCGCCCTGTCAGTGATCTATAGCGATGAAGGCGAGTTCGAGTCCTATCGCTTCTACGACAAAAACCCCAACCTGGTACTGGTCGACACCGCCATTATCATCAACGCCCCGCCGCGCTTTCTGGCCTCCGGCATTGCCGATGCACTCGCCACCTGGGTCGAGGCGCGCGCCGCCATTCGAGCCTGCGCCACCAACATGGCCGGCGGCCAGTCCACCCTTCTGGGCCAGACCATCGGCGAAAAGTGTGAAGAGGTGCTCTTTGATCATGCCCTGCTCGCCTGGCAGGCCAACGAGGCCGGCATCGTCACGCCCTCGTTTGAAGCCGTGGTCGAGGCCAATACGCTTTTAAGCGGACTGGGCTTTGAAAGCGGCGGTCTGGCCGGGGCACACGCCATTCATAACGGGTTTACCGCGCTGCACGGCGAAATCCATGAGCTGACCCACGGTGAAAAGGTGGCCTACGGCACCGTGGCCCAGCTGATTCTGGATCAAACGCCCCAGGCCGAGCTGGAAGAGTATCTGGATCTTTACCTGGCTCTGGGCCTGCCGGTGACACTGGAAGCCCTCAAGCTCAAGGATGTCAGCGACGACGACCTTTATCGCGTGGCCGAGGCCGCCCTCAAGGAAGGCGAATCGATCCACAACCTGGCCTATGCCCTTACGCCGGACCAGGTTGTTTACGCCATCAAGGCCGTCGACGTCCATGCGCGCGCCTACATGGAAAAGCTTGGCTGGGAGTAATTCCCACCCGCTGAAAAAGGGCCGCCCGGCGGCCCTTTTTCAGATCTGTCAGTACTCGATTTTGCGCCTTGCACACCAAAGGGCGCCGGGCGCCATGCTGACAGTTACCTTGCCTTTTTCCATGTGACCGGACCGGAGGTCGAGACTCATGCAAAACGCCGACATTGCCCGCACCCTCAACCGCCTGGCCAACCTGCTGGATATCGAAGGCGCCAATGCCTTTCGCGTGCGTGCCTATCGCAGTGCAGCACAGACCATCGAATTCCACCCTCATGCCCTGCAGGACATGGTGGCCCGCGAGGAACCACTGACCGAGCTGCCCGGTATCGGTCGCGACCTGGCCGAAAAGATTACCGAGCTGATCAATACCGGCCACCTGCCGGTTCTTGAAGAGGCCGAAAAACGTCTGCCGCCCGGACTGTCACAACTGATGCGCGTCGGCCAGCTGGGCCCGGCACGCGTGCGCCAGCTTTTTGAAGCGCTGGGCATCGACAGTCTCGACGCGCTGAAAAAGGCTGCACGCAACGGGCGTATCAGAACGCTCGAAGGCTTTGGTGAAAAGACCGAAGCCGGGGTTTTGAAAGAGGCCGAACGCCTGGATGATACCCCGCCGCGCGTACGACTCGATGAGGCCCACCAGGCCGCCGCCGACCTGATTGCCTGGCTTGAGCGCGCCGGGGGCGCACAGCGACTCAGTGCAGCCGGCAGCCTGCGACGCGGCCGCGACACCGTCGGCGACCTCGACATTCTGGTCAGCAGCGAGGACGCCGCGGCGGTCATGACACATCTGGCCTCGTATCCGGAAATTGCCGAGACCGTCTCTCACGGCACAACAAAATCCACGCTCCTTTTGCATTCAGGGGTACAGGTGGACGTTCGTGTGGTCGACGACGAGAGCTTCGGCGCGGCCCTTTACTATTTCACCGGCTCGCAGGCCCACAACATTGCCACGCGTAAAATGGCGACCGAGCGCGGCCTCAAAATCAACGAATACGGTGTCTACAGGGGTGAAAAACGCCTGGCAGGACGCACCGAGGAAGAAGTGCTGGCGCAGATCGATCTGCCCTGGATCACGCCCGAACTGCGGGAAAACCGCGGCGAGATCGAAGCCGCCCGGGAAGGGACGCTGCCGGCGCTGGTCACGCTGGATGACATTCGCGGCGATCTGCACATGCACACCACCGCCTCCGACGGCAGGGCAAGCCTCGAGGAGATGGCGCACGCGGCCAGACAACGCGGCTATCGCTATATCGCCATTACCGATCACTCGAAACGCCTGGCAATGGCCAACGGCCTGGACGCCAAACGCCTGCGCGAGCAGATGAGCGAAATCGATGCGCTCAACGAGCGGCTGAAAAACTTCACCGTGTTAAAGGGCAACGAGGTCGATATTCTGGAAGACGGCGCACTGGACCTCCCTGACGATGTCCTCAAGGAGCTCGATGTCTGCGTGTTCTCGGTACACTCGAAGTTCAACCTGTCTCGAGAGCAGCAGACCACCCGCATCCTGCGCGCCATGGACAATCCGCACGTCAATATTCTGGCGCATCCGACCGGGCGCATCATCAATGGCCGCCAGGGGTATGACGTGGATATTGAGGCCGTACTGCACGGCGCCAGAGAACGCGGTGTCTTTCTTGAAATCAACGCCCAGCCCGCCCGGCTCGACCTTTCCGATCACTGGGTGCACATGGCGCGCGACATTGGCGTGGCCCTTGCCATCAATACCGATGCTCACGCCACCGATCAGCTGGGGCACATGACACTGGGCGTCACTCAGGCCCGCCGTGGATGGCTGGAGAAAAGCGATGTGCTCAACACCCGCACCGTGACCCAGCTCAAGAAAATGATGCGCCGCTAGCGACGCTTTTCAGACCGCACCGGCCATTAACAATACGCCGCCGGCCGCGATGGCCACGCCGCTGGTACGCTGCACCCATCGCCTGCCCCGACTTCCCGCTACGGCCAGTGCGATCAGCACACCAATACCATGCAGCGCCGCGGTCGCCAGCATGAACCCCATCAAATACGGCCCGACGTGGCCGCTGGCCTCGGTGGCATGGGCATGACCATGCAGCACGGCAAACACGCCGATACAGGCAAGAGAGGCCAGGGTCACGCCGGCGGATTGCCGCTGCCCGCCCGTGAGCGTCAAAAGCCCGAACACCACCACTGACAACAAAATACCCGGCTCCACCAGCGCCATGCTCACACCGGCCCAGCCCAGCAGCGCGCCACCGGCCATGGCTGTCATGAAGGTCAGGGGTGCGATCAGCACCCGCTGTGGCATGACAAATCCCGCCCAGAGCCCGACAGCGATCATGGCCAGCAGATGATCCGCTCCGGTCAGCGGATGCAGGAGTCCGGCGACCAGCCCCGAGCCATGCTCATGCCCGGGATGCGCCATCGCCGGCAGGGAAAGTGTCATCAGCGTGGTCGCCAGTAAAAGGGGCAAGGAGGAGCGCATACGATTATCCTTTCAAGTTGGAGCGATCACCGCACCTGTCGGGGGACAGATCACGAAGCGGTCATTATGTCGTAGTTGCCCATCGGTCCCGACCTGCTACGACGAAGGATTAAGTCACTGCCAAGGGCACTGGCTCTGCTCGACACGGCGCATCTGCTGGCGGATGTTTTCTGTTGTCTCACAGGAGGCTTTCCAACACTCACTCCACGCTGATACTGATCCGGCTTTCCTTGCCGCCGATCGAGGCACGCGAACGACTGCCGCCCTTGTGAACCTCGAGCCAAAGCGCCCCGTCGTCCAGCACGATCAGCTCTGCCATCAGCGCCACGCCCTGAAAATGACGCCGGGTCGGCAGACGCCCCTGCTCCGTGATCACCCGCCGCCCCCCATCTGCGCGCGTAATCTCCCAGCGCGCACTAAAGCGCGTATCGGGCGTGCCGGTCATTTCAACAACAATGTCGGATGCCATGGCTTCACTACCGGCAGCCGCGCAGGTCAGTGACGCTGCCAGCACCACAATACCCAGCACCTTCAGGCAGCACCCGGAAAGCCTTTCAGGCAGTCGCCTGCCAGTGCGTCGAAACATGGCGGTTTACCCCGCACACCACCGATGTGGCATCACGCCCTTATACAACAAAAGCCGCCCCGAAAGCCCCTCTCGGGGCCGTCGGGGCGGCTTTATTGTGGATCAGACCGACTGACTCGTCGGCCGGATCATCACCTAGTAGCGGTACTCGTGCGGCTTGAACGGGCCTTCCTGCGGCACGCCGAGATAGTCGGCCTGCGTCTGAGTCATTTTGGTGAGCGTGCCACCAAAGCCTTCGACCATATAGCGGGCCACTTCCTCATCAAGCTGCTTGGGCAGCACTTCCACCGTGACCTCCGGACGCTCGGCCACCGGGATATCGGCGAATTTGCGCTCATAGAGATGAATCTGTGCCAGCACCTGGTCGGCAAAGGAGCCGTCCATGACGCGCGACGGATGACCGGTCGCATTGCCCAGGTTCACCAGACGCCCTTCGGAGAGCAGCAGCAGATAGTCCGCGCTGGTCGGGTCAAAGTTGCCCGGCGTACTGTCGCGATAGATCTTGTGCACCTGCGGCTTGATCTCTTCCCACGCCCAGTTCTTGCGCATGTAGGCGGTGTCGATCTCGTTGTCGAAGTGGCCGATGTTGCAGACCACAGCGCCCTTTTTGATCGCGCCCAGCATGCCGGCGTCACAGACGTTGATGTTGCCGGTAGTGGTCACCAGCACATCGATCTTGCCCAGCATGTACGTATCAAGATTGCTGCCCGACTCGTCGTTGGCACCGTCGATATAGGGCGAGACAACCTCGTAGCCGTCCATGCAGGCCTGCATGGCACAGATCGGGTCGACTTCGCTGACCTTGACGATCATGCCTTCGTTACGAAGACCGGCGGCCGAGCCCTTGCCCACATCGCCGTAGCCGATCACCAGCGCCTGCTTGCCGGAGAGCAGATGATCCAGACCGCGCTTGATGGCGTCCGACAGCGAGTGGCGGCAGCCATACTTGTTGTCGTTTTTCGACTTGGTCACCGAGTCGTTGACGTTGATGGCCGGGACACGCAGCGTGCCCTTGCGCATCATCTCGACCAGACGGTGAACCCCGGTGGTGGTCTCTTCGCTGATGCCGTGGATGGCATCGAGAAGTTCAGGGTGCTCATCGTGGAGCATCAGGGTCAGATCACCGCCATCGTCGAGCACCATGTTCGGGCGCCAGCCTTCCGGCCCCTCGATGGTCTGCTGGATGCACCACCAGAATTCCTCTTCGGTTTCGCCCTTCCAGGCAAAGACCGGCGTACCGGCAGCCGCAATGGCAGCCGCGGCCTGGTCCTGGGTCGAGAAGATATTGCACGACGACCAGCGCACGCTGGCACCCAGCTCGATCAGCGTTTCGATCAGCACGGCGGTCTGAATCGTCATGTGGATGCAGCCGGCAATGCGGGCGCCCTTGAGCGGCTGCTGGTCGCGATACTTGGCGCGAATCTTCATCAGCGCCGGCATCTCGGTCTCGGCGATGCGGATTTCGCGGCGGCCCCAGTCGGCCAGACTGATATCGGCGACCTTATAGTCCTGATTGACGGCGTTTTCGGCAGTAGCCATGAAACACTCCTGGCAGATAGCGGGCGCCGTTGAATCCGGGGTATCCAGCCCGAGCCTCGCAAAAACCCTCTTTGCTGCAGCGCCCCTCGGGTGGACATGACGCCTCACGACAACGTGAGACGCAAAATACTGGTGCAAATTATAGCGGGCCGGCGCCTTCGATGGTCAATACCGCAGACAAAAGCCGCCAGCCCGATATCACCCTATCGGCATTTCGGCGTCAAACAAGAGACCGGCGTTCAATGATGCTTTGATTCCTCGGAAGGCTTGTCGACCCCCGGCACCACGTGCGCGACCAGCTTACCGATGGTCAGGCCCTGCACCAGAATCGAAAACAGCACGATGATGTAGGTGATCATCACGATCGGCTCGCGATACTCGCTTTCCGGCAGACCCAGCGCCAGCGCCACCGAAATGCCACCTCGCAGCCCGCCCCAGGTTAGCACCCGGATGGTACCGCGGCGATAATCGACCCATTGGCGCATCGCCATCATGGGCAGCCCGATGGTCACCAGCCGTACCGCCAGAATGATTACGATCAGGGGCCCGGCCACCAGCAGATAGCTGCCCTCAAACGGAATCAGCAAAAGCTCCAGCCCGATCAGGACAAACAGCACGGCGTTGAGAATCTCATCGATCAGTTCCCAGAAGCCGTCCACGTAGCGCCGGGTATTGTCCGACATGGCATGCTCGCGGCCGCGATTGCCGATAAACAGCCCCGCAATGACCATCGCGATCGGGCCCGACACCTCAAGCCAGGTAGCAAGTGCATAACCACCCAGCACCAGCGCCAGGCTGATCAGCACCTCGACCTGATACTGATCGATGCTTTTCATCATCTGATAGGCGATATAGCCCATCACAAGACCCAGCAGCAGACCGCCGCCGGCTTCTTCGGCAAACAGCATCAGCGAATGCGTCGCCGTGAGCTGTTCGCCGGCCGTGGCCGCCCCCGCCAGCAGGGTAAAGACCACCACCGCCACGCCGTCGTTGAATAACGACTCGCCCACGATCTTGATCTCCATGTCTTCCGGCGCGCCGGCACTTTGCATGATACCCAGCACCGCGATCGGGTCGGTCGGCGAAATCAGGGCACCAAACACCAGACAAAAGAGATAGGGCACCTCGATATGGAAGGTGGCAAACAGCCACCAGGCGGCGCTGCCGATCGCCAGCGTCGAGACGACCACGCCGATCGAGGCCAGAAAACCGATCGAATAGCGATAGCGCTTGAGCTTGTCGATATCCACGTGCAGGGCACCGGCAAACAGTAGAAACGACAGCATGCCGTCCATCAACAGTGCGTTGAAGTTGATGCTGCCCAGCCACTGCTCGGTCAGATCCGTTATATAGGTGAAACCCAGATGGTCCAGTCCGATCAGCGCCAGCGACATGACCAGCGCGATCACCATCACGCCGATGGTGGCCGGCAGGCGGACAAAGCGGTAGTTGAACCACGAAAACAGCGCGGTAATCGTGATAAAAAGTGCAGCAATATTCAGCATGGGAAACGGGCTCGATCGAAGGGTCGGTCTGTTCGGGATGCAACAAGTGCCCCTGAGGATAGCCAATCTTCAGGCACAAAAAAGCCCACGCAAGCGTGGGCCCTTCAATCGATGTCACGTGGTCATCCTGGTCCGGCGTGCTGAACCTACAGCCCGGCGGCGTCGCGAAGCGCCTCGGCCCGGTCGATCTTCTCCCAGGGAAAGGCGGTGAAGGTCTCGGTCTGTTCCTCGCCGTTGACGTCACGCCAGGTATAGGTGTGCTCGAACGGCTCGCGCCCGAAGTGCCCGTAGGAGGCGGTGAGCTGATACATCGGATGCAGCAGATCCAGCATGCGGGTAATCGCATAGGGGCGCAGGTCAAAATGCTCGCGCACCAGCTCGATGATCTTGGCATCGCTGATTTTGCCGGTGCCGAAGGTGTTCACGGCCACCGAGGTGGGCTGGGCCACACCGATCGCATACGAGATCTGGATTTCGCACTTGTCGGCAATCCCCGAGGCCACCAGGTTTTTCGCCACATAGCGCCCGGCGTAGGCCGCGCTGCGATCCACCTTGGACGGGTCCTTGCCGGAGAAGGCACCGCCGCCGTGGCGCGCCATGCCGCCATAGGTATCGACGATGATCTTGCGCCCGGTGAGACCGCAGTCGCCGACCGGCCCGCCGATCACGAACTTGCCGGTCGGGTTGATGTGAAAACGCGTCGACTCGGTAATCCACTCGGCCGGCAGCACATCGCGAATGATCAGCTCTTCGACGGCGTGACGCAGCTCTTCCTGCGAGATGCTCTCGTCATGCTGGGTGGACAGCACCACCGCATCGACCGCGACCGGCTTGCCATCCTCGCCGTAGCGAAAGGTCACCTGACTCTTGGCATCCGGGCGCAGCCAGGCAAGCGTGCCGTTACGACGCAGCTGTGACTGGCGCTCAACCAGACGATGCGAATAGTGGATCGGCGCCGGCATATAGGACGGCGTCTCGTTGGTGGCATAGCCAAACATCAACCCCTGATCGCCCGCGCCCTGATCTTCAGGCCTGGAGCGGTCCACGCCCTGGGCGATATCGATACTCTGCTTGCCGATCAGATTGAGCACGCCGCAGGTGGCGCCATCAAAACCGACCTCGGAGGAGGTGTAGCCGATATCCGAAATCACGCGGCGCACCAGCTCTTCAAGGTCCACCCAGGCGCTGGTGGTGATCTCACCGGCCACGATCGCCACGCCCGTCTTGACCAGCGTCTCGCACGCCACGCGCGCCTGCTTGTCCCGGGCAATCAGGGCATCAAGGACCGCATCGGAAATCTGATCGGCAATCTTGTCGGGATGACCTTCGGAGACGGATTCGGAGGTAAACAGGGAGTATTCGCTCATGAAAGCTCTGGGTCCTTTTGTCGCTCATTCCTGAGCACGGGGAGTTGGGAAATCAGGCCGTACCGCGTGCCACGCACGCCCTGTCATCAAATCGGTTACCGAGACTGCCGGTACAGGCAAAAAGTTTACACCCGGTAAAAGCAAAGTGCCTAACCAGCCGCCGTGCACTGTCTTCAAGACCATCACGTGCGGCGTTCATGGTCTCTGGCGCCTCGAACGGCGGATCGGACCATCGTTGATAACGCCCCGATCGCCGGGCGAGCCTACAATCACAGACTAGATTACAGGGGAGAGGGCTGTAATCCCTGTTTCCTGCACATTCCAACAAGGTGGGCACATGTCATCACAATCCCTTTTTGCCTATATCGGCTGTGGCGGCGCCGGCGACGTCTGCCTCGTACGCTATGCCAACAAAAGCCTCGAGCTGGTCGAGCGCGTCACACTGCCCGGTCTTGAAAAGGCCGGTGGCTCGATGCCGCTGTGTCTGAGCCCTGACCGGCGCCACCTCTACGCTGCCGGGCGAGGTACGCCCATGGGCATCTTCACCTTTGCCATCGACGGCGAGAGCCATCGATTGACACCGACCGCCTCCTTTCCCATCGATGAAAGCGTGGCGTATCTCGCCTGCACCACGCGAGACAACCGGCTCTTCTCGGCGTCCTATCACCATCATCTGGTTGCCGCCTATGACATCGCCTCTGATGGCAGCGTACAGGGCGAACAGGCGCGCCGGGCCACCGAACCCAACGCCCACTGCATTCTCCCCGACCCGGACGAGCGCAATCTGCTGTTCACAAGCCTGGGCGGCGACCGGCTCTACTGTGCCCGCCTTGACGCACAGCCGGTCTTTTCCGACACGGTTGAGGTCACCCTGCCCGACGGCACCGGCCCCAGGCATCTGATCTTCAACGCCGCCGGCACACAGCTTTATCTGCTGGGCGAGCTCGACGGCTCCATTACGCTTTTCGACTACGACAGCCACACGCAGCGCATGGAGGAGCGACAGCGGGTCGTGGTGGACAAGGGTAGCGCCGACACGTTCTGGGCCGCGGATATTCATCTCGACGCTGAAGGCCGTTTTCTGTACGCCTCCGAGCGCAGCAGCTCGCTGGTGACTTCCTTTGAGGTCGACGCCGACAGCGGCCAGCTCACCCGCATTGACGCCTTCGAGGTCGAGACGCAGCCCAGAGGATTCGCGCTGGATGCGACCGGAGAGATAATGCTGGTGGCCGGCCAGCAGTCCCATCACGTAGCGGCCTACCGCCTCAATGAAGGCAGGCTTGAACTCATTGACCGCGTTGAAGTAGCCGAGTCACCGGACTGGGTCGAAATGGCCTGACCCTCAACGAGCGCAGGCGCCAATGGCGCCTGCGCTCGTTACCTAGTGGGTTTCCTGAGTTTCGCGCTGCTCGGCGGCATCGCTTTGATCCACCTTCAGCCAGTGCAGCATCACGAAGGCGCAGGCGTAGAGCGCCACAAACGTCCAGACCACGCCGGTGTTACCCACCAGCGGCTGCATGACGGCCACCACGCCGGTGCCGAGAAAGATCGCCCCGCCGGCTGCCGTGGTGTACATCGCCATTGCAGCGCCCTTGTGGGCGGGCACCAGCGCCGGCATGATCGCGCCCATCGGTACAAAGCCGGCCAGCATGATGCCAAAGACGGTACCGGCGGCAAGCGTTGCGAAATAGCCCCAGTCGGAGCCTGCCGGCACCATATGAGGCACGTACCACCACAGCAAAAGCCCCAGCGCAGAGCCCACCACGCCAAACCAGCGCACCGTGCGCGTCCAGCCCCACCTGTCCCCCAGCGTGCCAAAGGCGGCGTTGAACAAAATGTTGCCGGCATAGACCACCGTGGTCATCAAAAGCCAGCGTGACTGGCCCCAGCCCATTTCATCGGTGATCACCGCCGGGAGCACCACGAACATGCCGAACTGCGGTGCGGTGTTGATCAGGCGTACCAGAAAGCCCATCGCCACCCGGGGTTCACGAAAGGTCAGTCGCAGGCCGCTGAGCATGACATCGAGGGCGGTCTCGCCCTGGGGCGCCAACCGCAGCCGCCCGGTGGGCTCGCGCACGCCAAACCAGGCGATCAGAAAGCCCAGCACGACCAGACTCATCGATGACCAGAGCGTGGCTGCCTCTCCCAGGCGCCCGCCGCCAAAGGCGGGAATGGCAATTACGGCAAACAGCGAGCCCAGCGTTGGCAGCCCCCCGGTGAACATGACGTAGAACCAGCCCACAGCGGCGCCATTACGGCTGCGCGGTGCCACGGCGTTAATCCAGACCAGAAAGGCAAAGGCAAACAGTGGAAAGCCGAAGCCGCGAAAGAAGTAGCTCAAAAAGACCAGCACCACCGAGTCGATGCTCAGCGACAGCAAAAATAAAATCTCGAATACGACCCAGATGCCAAAGCCCAGCAGCATGACGCGCCGCGGCCCGAAAAGATCCGCCAGCGCGCCGGACAGGTAGGACGCGATCAGCACCGCCAGGCTGTACATGGCGATAATCGTGGGCACCAGCGGTGCCCCCGCCTCGCCGAGCGCCTGGCTCATGTGAGGCGCAATAAAGTTGGACTCGACACCGTTGCCGGTCATGAAGATCAATACGCCGAGAAAGCCCCAGCGCAGGCTATGGGGTATTCCGATACGGTCGAGACGGCTCTCGCCCGCCTCACCCGCGACCGCTTTGGTAGACATGACACTCCCCGTGGGCTATATGCATTCGGATCAGAAGTGAGCGTGCACAAAAAAGCGCGGCATGGTAGCCGCGCTGTTTCGAATCTATGCCTAGGGGACCAGCACAATCTTGAGTGATTTCGCCCCGTTGGTCATGAGCTCAAAGCCTTCCTCGAATTTCTCCAGCGGCAGCTGGTGGGTCACCACGCCATCGGTGGGAAAGTCGCCGTTTCTGATGCCCTCGATCACCAGCGGATAGCAGTACGGCCCCAGATGCGAGCCGAGCACATCCAGCTCCTTGCGATCGGAGATAATGCTCCAGTCGACGCTGACCGGGTCCTTGAACACGCTGAACTCGACGAAACGGCCCAGCTTTCGAATCATCGACAAACCCTGCTCGACCGATTTGGGATGGCCGGTGGCCTCGATATAGACATCGCAGCCGTAACCGCCGGTCATCTCCTTGATGATCGACACCACGTCATCGTTTTTGGGATTGAGCACCATGTCGGCGCCGAACTGCTTTGCCAGCTCCAGACGATCGTCAAAAAGATCGAGCACAATCAGCTTTTCGGCGCCGGCCTTTTTGGCGGCCCCGACCATGCCAAGGCCCAGCGTGCCGGCACCGGAGAGCACCACCACATCGCCCAGCTCGATTTTGGCGCGCTGAACGGCGTGCAGCGAGCAGGCATAGGGCTCGATCAGGATGGCCTTTTCCAGCGGCAGCTCTTCGGGCACGTGATAGTTGATCGCCTCTTTCGTGAACTTCATGTACTCGGCCATGCCGCCGTTCACGTTGCTCTGAAAGCCATAGAGGTCGTGCTTTTCACACATCCAGTACTGACCGCGTCCGCAAAAGCGGCAGTCCCAGCAGGGCACGATCTGCTCGGAGATCACGCGATCACCGGGCTTGTAGTCGGTGACCGCATCACCGACCTTCACCACACGGCCGATAAATTCGTGCCCCGGAATCATCGGCGCCTTGATGTAGGCCGGCTGGTACTCGTCACCCCAGAAACTCGGCGCGCCGTCAAAGGACTTGATATCGCCGGCACAGATACCGCAGCCCTCGACCTTCACAAGAATTTCGCGGTCGTTGTCCAGCGTCGGGATCGGGACCTCTTCATAGCGATAGTCACCTGGGCCGTAGGCGACCACTGCGTGCATGGTTTTGGGAATCTCGTGCTGGGAAACGTTGTCCTGCGTCAGCGTGTCAGACATGATCACCTCGTGGCTGCTGCAAAAATCATTTGTTCCTGCCCTGGACAAATGAAATAACGCCACAGGCGGTGATCGGTCAATCAAATGACGCTTCAAACGGCTTATACTTTAGCGCAATAAATCTCTATCGCATTGATAAAAATAATCTTTTTATATTGCCTGCGACATGTGTACTTTTCCTTCTGTCGCCCTTCTCGATGCCACCTGGCGGCAGCTCAATGATCGAGCCGCGAACATCTGAACAGCCCGGTCAGCCGAATCGACGGCCCCCTTGTCCCGCCTGCAGCACAATTCCGCAAACAGAAAAGCCGCCATGAAAGGCGGCTTCAACACGGGCCCGAAACAGCTATTGGTGCTTACTGCTCCAGCACGAAGGGTGAGGTCACCTGATCGACGTTGTCCTGAGTAATCAGCATGCAGTCGAAGAGCTGCTTTTCGCTGTCCATGCCGGTCTCGCCGGTACGAATGAACTGGTCGGCCAGCTCCACGGCGCGCTTTGAAAAGATCGCCACCGGCTGCAGCACGGTATAGGCCATGTCCCCGGCCTTCACGGCCTCGACCGCATCCGGCGAGCCGTCAAAGCCACCGACGACCACCTCACTGAGCCTGCCGGATTCACGCAGAGCGGCAATGGCGCCCAGCGCCATCTCGTCGTTGCCGCTGATCACACCCTGAACGTCCGGGTTGGCCTGCAGCATGCTCTGCGTCTTGTTGTAGCCCTGAGTGCGGTCCCAGTTGCCCACGTCAGAGGCCACCAGCTCGAGGTCCGGATACTGGGTCAGCACGGTTTGATAGCCGTTGGAACGGGTCGCGGCGTTGTTGTCCGACGGCGCACCCTTGAGCTCGACATAGCGCGCGCTGTCACCCACGACCTCGATCCACTGCTGTGCGCCCAGTGCCGCGCCCTGGGCGTTGTTGGACACGAGCTGCGCCTTGGCCAGCCCCTGCTGGTTGATCTCGGCATTGACGACAAAGACCGGAATACCGGCGTTGACGGCCTTTTTCACCGCCCCCACCGAACCATCGGCGTTGGCCGGGTCCAGAATGATGGCTTTCGCCTGGTTGGTAATCGCAGTGTCGACCTGACGACTCTCGGCGTTGGTGTCGCCCTTGTGGGCGCTGACGTTGGCGCTATAGCCCATTTCTTCAGCGGTTTCGCGAGCGATGCGGCCCTCGGTAAACCAGTACGGGTTGGAGGTGTCATTGACGATGATCGAGATCAGGCCCTTTTGCTGCTCCTGCGCCATGGCGTTGCCGCCCAGCACCATGGCCCCGACGGCCAGGCCTGCGATCAAAAGACGTTTTCCCTTTTTTAACATGATGCTTCCCCTTGCCTTGACGATGGATATGCCGGCGAACCGGCGTTTCGATGCCGCACGGGCCGGCTTACGCCGTCCCGGAGGGCGCCGAAGCCTGCTTTTGAGGTTCGACACTGGCGGCGCGCTTTTTGCGAGGCTTGTACTGGATGCTGTTCAACAGTACGGCCAGCACGATCACCGCGCCCATGAACACGGTCTGCCAGTAGGAGGAGACCCCGATAATGACCAGACCATCGGAGAGAAACCCGATCACGAACGCCCCCAAAAGCGTGCCGCGTACGTTGCCCCGCCCGCCGGTCAGCGCCGCCCCGCCGATCACCACACCGGCAATCGCGGTCAATTCATAGGTGGTACCGGCCGTCGGCCCGGCCGAAGTCAGCTGCGAGGAGAGCACCAGCCCCGCAATGGCAGCACACACGCCGGAAAGCACATACACCCACACCTGGACTCGCCTGACCGGCACACCGGAGAGCTCCGCGGCGCGCGCGTTGCCGCCGGTGGCGTAGACCCAGCGTCCGAAGGGCGTACGGTTGAGCGCGAACATGCAGGCAATGGCGACGGCGGCAAAGATCAGCACACCCACCGGCACGGAGAACAGCCGATTAAAGCCCAGCCAGTCAAAGCCGGTGTTGCCGAACTCGGGATTGCCGCCCAGGTTGTTGTAGGTCAAACCGTCGGTCATTAAAAGCGCCACACCGCGGGCCACATAGAGCGTGCCCAGGGTGGCGACAAAGGCCGGCACCTTGAAAATCGACACCAGCACGCCGTTGATCATGCCCACAAAGGCGCCCAGCACGCAGGTCAGCACCACCACGGCCCAGACCGGCGGATAAAACGTCGCGCCAAAGGCGTCTATCGACACGCCCTGCATCAAAAAACCCGCCATGACGCCACAAAGCCCCATGGTCGAGCCCACCGACAGATCGATACCGCCGGTCAGGATCACCAGCAGCATGCCGATCGACAGCAGCCCGAAAATGGCCACGTGCGAGGACATGGTCAGAAAGTTGCTGGTCGAGAAATAGACCGGCGAGAGCATCGAAAAGATGATGACAATGGCAATCAGGGCAAAAAAGGCACGCCCCTCAAGCAGAATGCGCCCCAGATCGAATCCGCCGGCGCGACGCGACGCCGGACGGGAAGATGACTGATCGGAGGCTGCGGGTGCAGCACTGCGCTGAACATCGGACATGGTAATGGCCCCTGCTGTACACGTATTTCAGCCTTCGACGGATTCACCGGAGGCCGCCATGATCTCTTCCCGAGTCACATCGGCCCCGAACTCTGCGCTGATGCGACCGCGACTCATCACCACGATGCGATGCGCCACGCTCAAACACTCCCCCACTTCCGAGGTCGAATAGATCACCGCCAGCCCTTTTGAGGCCCCCTCGGCCAGCAGCCGGAACACCTCGGCCTTGGCGCCGATATCGATGCCGCGACTGGGCTCGTCGAGCATGACCACCCGGGGTTGGGTCGCCAGCATCTTGCCGATGACCACCTTTTGCTGATTGCCGCCGGAAAGCGAGCCGATGCCGGCCGCGCCGCCGTCGGTCTTGATATGCACGTTGCGAATCGAGTCATCGATGACGGTCTGCTCGCGGCGGCGCGAGGTCAAAAGCCCGCGGGTAAAGGCACCGATGCTGGCCAGCGACAGGTTCTCGCCAACCGCCATCGTCTGTACCAGACCGTCACGCTGGCGGTCTTCGGGCACCAGTACCAGCCCGCGTTCGATGCGCTCGGCGATACTCAGCCGGGAGATGTCTTGCCCTTCGAGCATGACCCGACCACCGCTGGGCATCACACGTCCGGCCGCGCACTCCAGAAGCTCCGTGCGACCGGCGCCCATCAGCCCGTAGATGCACACGATTTCACCGGCACGCACCGACAGCGACAGTCGATCCACCACCGAGCGCTCGGGAACGGCCACATCCGCCACGCTGATGTCTTCAAACGACAGCGCCACCTCCCCCATTGTATGGCCGGTCGGCGGCGAGCCCAGATCGAAGTTCTCGCCCACCATGTGGCGCACGATCCACTCCAGATCGATCTCGCACCGCTCGGCGTAGGCGGTCATCGCCCCGTCACGCAGCACCACGGCGTGGTCGGTAATGGTCAGCGCCTCCTCCAGATGGTGCGAGATATAGACAATCGATACCCCACGGCTTTTCAGGTCCGCGATGACCCGAAACAGCACCTCCACTTCCGAGGCCGACAGCGCCGAGGTCGGCTCATCCATGATCAGAATGCGTGAGTTCACCGACAGCGCCCGGGCAATCTCGACAATCTGCTGCTGGCCAAGACGCAGATCCTCGACCAGCGTCAGCGGGTCGATGGGCTCGTCGAGCTCAACCATCAGCCGCTCGGTCTCGCGGGCCTCTTCGGCGTAATTCACCCCGCCCGGCCCGCCCAGCTCACGCCCCATGAAAATGTTGTCGCGCACCGTCATGTTGGGCGCAAGACTCAGCTCCTGGTGGATGATCGAGATGCCGTGGCGCTGGGCATCCACGGTGGAGGCAAAGCTTACCGGCTCACCGTCCAGCACGATCTCGCCGGCGCTGGGCTGAATCACGCCGGAAAGAATTTTCATCAGCGTCGACTTGCCCGCCCCGTTTTCGCCGAAAAGCGTGGTGACCTGTCCGCGCCGAATATCGAAATTGACACTTTTAAGCGCGTGCACGCTGCCAAAGGACTTGGCCACGTTGCGCGCCGACAGCACAACCTCGCCCGGCGCATCTTCCGGGGCCCCGGGTCTTGCCACGACACTCTCTTCACTGCTCATGAGGCACTCCCGTCATCACTGAACTACTGAACATCGAGGGCCACCGGCGTCACCAGCCAGTTTTTGGGATTGATCATTTGAAAGACACCGGTCACCTCGATGGTCTTGCCGCTCAGTGCTGCGGTGTCCACCCCCTGGAGCACCTCGGCCTTCATGGCCTCATTGATGGCTGCCCCCGCGTTCTGATATTCAATCTGATTGGTGAACTGACCAAAGCTGATCTCGCCGGTCGCATCCCGCAGCACCGTGCCGTTGATGGCCGGTCCCGTCTGGACCCGCACGGTCGTGTCTTCCGGCATATCGGGAATATCGATGGTGTAGGTGCCGGACCGGCCTTCGCCGACCGTCCCGGTGAAGTGCACCGGCAACAGCGGCCCGATGCCGCCGGACACGCCATACTGCTCGCCGGCGGCGCTGGCATCATCACTGAGCGCCTGCGCCAGTTCCGGCGCCTCCACGGCGCGCGATTCAACGCTTTGCGCAATTTCGGGGAACTGCTCCTGTCCGTAGCGCTCGGCCGAAAACTGCCCGCTCCGGGCATCGGACTGCGCGCCGTGCTCGACCACATGCGTGTCCCAGGCGATCGCAGCCGCCACCACAACGACCACCGCCGCCGTGATGACACGGCCATATTTTTTGCGCGAGCGTGGGCGGGCATGGGTACTGGCATCTGCTGTCATATCGAACCGGTCTCCGCTGCTTGGTCAGGTGTATGTAAGGGCCTCGGGGCGTTCGGGCGCTGCGCTGACCGAACCAACCCGAATCATTTGACCTGCTATCGTTCAAATGTATTAACGCCACAGCGCCCCTGCCCTGCAATCCCTTGCCCTGTATCGAGCGCTAAGACTTTGTGCTTAACGTTCTTAACGATTTGAAATTAAAGGTAATAATTTGCTCTGTCGAAAGGACGTGCGACTAAAGTTATCGGCTCTGGAAGGCGCTGATAATGCGAACATTTCTGCAGGGAGAGAACATCGGTACAGGCAGCACGCTTACGACCTGTCACCGACATAATGAAAAACGGCTCTTGATGTCAGATCAGCAGCTCTCGGAAAAACAGCTGAAGCGATAGGGAGAAAGGGAGAAAGGGAGAAAATTCTGGCAAGGCACCCGGCCCTGCCAAAACAGCGCTGCAACAGCACTTCAGGACAGGTCCGTCATCAGACACTGCCATGAGCGGTATGGAATCACGGATGCCAGTGCATCTATCCCTGGCGCGAGGCGTCGTCCAGATGCAAGAGGGTATGCGCGTTGGTAGCGCTGGTGGCGAGCACATCGATTACCCCGGTGCGCAAGGCGCCGAGGATGCCGGCAGCCTTGGTGCTTTCGCTGGCAATCGCGATGACTTCGGGAATACGGGCCAGGTCCGGGATGGTCAGTCCGATCACACGTCCCTGCATGGGCGTGGAGGAGGCGCGGCCGTTCAGGTCGATGAAGTCATAGCCCATCATGTCGCCGACGGTGCCGGACAGTCGCGCCTCGGCAATTTCCGACGGCGAGAACCAGCCCATGCGCACCATATTGCTGTCCTCGGACAGGTCCCCCACGCCGATCATGGCAATGTCGGCGCGGCGGGCACGATCCAGCGTCTGGCGTACGGTGGGGTTGTCCAGCATGGCATCGCGAAGCTCGGCACTGGCCACCATGGCCGGGGCGTAGAGCGTTTCACTTTCGCCGCCGAACTTCGCCGCCAGCCGCCGACAGATATGGTCAGGGTTCATGTACTCGCCGGCGCGCAGCGAGCCGCCGATGGCGCAGATGAACGAACACTGTCGGGTGCGACGGGTAAAGACGTTGTCTGCCACGGTGCCGACATTGCGGCCCATGCCGACAGCCACCATGGTGCCGTCTTCCAGCGTTCTCGACAGGTGGTCAGCCACCAGACTCGAGACTTCGTGGCGCTGCTGGTCGGCATCGGCGCAGTCAAGCGCAATCAGCGCCCGGCGGATGCCAAAGCGTCGGATCAGCGCCTGTTCGATCTCGGCGGCCACCGAAGGATGATGGCGCACCCGCACATCGACGATGCCCTCCGCCTGTGCACGCTTGAGCAGTCGCCCGACCTTGATGCGTGACATGCCAAGGCGCCCGGCGATCGCCTCCTGGGTTTCGCCGTGCATGTAATACAAACTGGCAATCTCGGTCATCAACGCGATATCGGGATCGGCACGCTCGTTCATGGAGTCTCCGGGTCAGCGGCGTGAGGGTCATGGAGGCGGGAAGATACCTGCCTGTATCGCCCGTGTCACAGCGGGTTCATCTGAAAAGGGGACAGTACGTCGGCCGTACTGCCCCCATCATGCTGGCGCGTGACGCCTTGTGTCGTCGAACGGGGTTACGTTCGGCCGGCCTGTTCCTTCTCATAGGCCTCGATACGATCCACCTTGGCCTGCGAGCCGCCGCCGCTGAATTCGCTCTCCAGAAAGGACTCGGCGATTTTCTTGGCAAGCTCCAGACCGATCACGCGCGCGCCCATGGTCAGGATCTGGGCGTCGTTACTCTTGCGCGCACGCTCGGCGGAATAGGTATCGTGCGCCTGCGCGGCCCGAATGCCCGGCACCTTGTTCGCCGAGATGGCCACGCCAATGCCGGTGCCGCAGATCAGGATGGCACGGTCGACCTTGCCGTCCTTGACCGCATGTGCGGCGGCAAAGGCGATGTCCGGATAGAGCACCGGCTCGGCGTCATGGGTGCCGAAGTCCTCGACCTCGTGACCCAGCGAGCGGACATGCGCCACCATGGCCTGCTTCATGTCATAAGCGGCTTCGTCACACCCCAGTGCAACCCGAAGCTTTCCGGTTTCTGCTGTCATGATCTCTCCCCCGGTGAACACTCACCTTGTGCGTTGACACTTTCCAGCGTACGCCTCCCGATCATATGAACAAAGCGTATTCATATGAAAATACGTCAGACTTGTCGTGCTGATCGGGAACAGCGCGCTCAGACGCCAACGATATCACCCCTCCATCGGGAAATGCGCAGCCCGACCCCCTACAAAAGGCGATAATAGAACCAAAGTCTCATGCGAACGAGCGCAACACGGCGCTAATATGGCCTGACTGTTCCTAACAAATGTACATGTCAGGATCATATTATCGTTCTGACAATTTCCTGTTCGGGCGCACAGCCGCCCGAAGGGGAGAGAGGCATCGAAGGGCCCTTGAGTATAGCGCCCGCACGCGATGTCGGATCATCATCGCCTCATCAGGAGTACGCCCGTCATGACACGCCTTTTCAACGACCCCGTTGCCTTTGTCGACGAAGCCACCGAAGGCTTCGTGGCCGCCCACGCCCACCGGGTACGCCAGGTGCCCGGCGGCGTGATTCGCAGCACGAAAAGCGAGCCGAATACCGTGGCGGTGGTCATCGGCGGCGGCTCCGGCCACTACCCCGCCTTTTGCGGCCTGGTCGGCCAGGGGCTGGCCCACGGGGCGGCCATGGGCAATCTGTTTGCCTCGCCCTCGGCCCAGCAGATCTACTCGGTCGCCCGCGCGGCCAACAACGGTGCCGGCGTGCTGCTGAGCTACGGCAACTATGCCGGCGACGTCTTGCACTTCGGCCAGGCCCGGGACCGTCTGATCAGTGAGGGCATCCCGTGCGAGATGGTCAAGGTCATCGACGATGTCTCCAGCGCCAGCCTTGAAGAGATTCAAAAACGCCGCGGTATCGCCGGCGATCTGACCGTGTTCAAGATCGCCTCGGCCGCTGCCGAAGCCGGCTACTCGCTCGAAGAGGTAGTGCGTGCGGCAGAAGCCGCCAATCTTCGCACTCGCTCCTTTGGCGTGGCCTTTGACGGCTGCACCCTGCCCGGCGCCGATGACGCCCTCTTTCACGTTCCCGAAGGCAAGATGGCCGTGGGCCTGGGCATTCACGGCGAGCCGGGTATCAGCGAGCAGGACATTCCCACGGCCGACGAGCTGGCCGAGCTGCTGGTCAAGCGGCTGCTGGAGGAGCTGCCCGAAGGCGTCAGCAGCGCAAAGGGGGCGCGAGCCTCGGTGCTGCTTAACGGTCTGGGCACGGTCAAGTATGAAGAGCTTTTTGTGGTTTATCGCCGCGTCAATCAGCTGTTGAAAGAGGCCGGGCTCGAGATTGTCGAGCCCGAGGTCGGCGAGCTGGTGACCAGCCTCGACATGGCCGGCGCCTCACTGACGCTGTTCTGGCTCGATGAAGAGCTCGAGAAGTTCTGGGCCGCCCCCTGCGACACGCCCGCCTACAGCAAGGGCAGCGTGGTCAGCGCCGAGCCGCTCGATGCCGCCGAAATCGACATTCCCGACCCGGATGCCATCCCCGAGGCCACTGAAGAGTCGAAGGAAGCCGCCGCCAGGGTACTGGCCGCGCTTGAGGCCACCTATAAAGTCATCGAGGACAACGAAGAAGAGTTCGGACGTATCGATGCCGTGGCCGGCGACGGCGATCACGGCATCGGCATGGCCCGCGGCGGCAAGGCAGCCGTTGACAAGGGGCGCGAGGTGAAAGAGCGCGGCGCCGGCGCCGGTACCCTGCTGCGCATGGCGGGTGATGCCTGGGCCGACCGCGCCGGCGGCACCTCGGGCGCTATCTGGGGCTCGGCGCTGCACTCGCTGGCGATGGCCATCGGCGACGAGAAGAAACCCGATGCCGCGCGCATTGCCCAGGGGGTCAACGATGCCCGCGACAACATCATGCACTTCGGCAAGGCGAAGGTCGGTGACAAAACGCTCGTCGACGTCCTGGTGCCCTTCAGCGAGGTACTCAGCGAACGTGTCGACGCCGGCGATGATCTGAAAACGGCCTGGCGGGCCGGCGCCGAACGCGCCGAACAGGCCGCGAAGGACACCGCTGACCTTGTTCCGAAAATCGGTCGCGCCCGGCCGCTGGCGGAAAAGAGCAAGGGCACGCCGGATGCCGGCGCCGTGTCGTTGTCCATGATCATCCGCGCCGTCGTGGATGTGTTGTAATCCGGACCCCACGGTTTGATCCAGGAGAGAGACATGACCGCGCCCCTGCTTATCGGCACCAGCCTCAAGATGTACTTCGGCTATCAGCAAACGCTGGACTGGTGTCGTCAGGTGAGTGACATCGCCCGGCGCCACCCCGCCGTAACCCAGGGGCATGTGGCGCTTTTCATCATGCCCTCGTTGCCGACCCTGGCGCCGGTGCTCGACATTGTGCGTGGCACCGACATCCGCATCGGGGCGCAGAACATGAGTGATCAGCCGCCCGGCGCCTGGACCGGGGAAGTCAGCGCCGCCATGCTCGCCGAAATGGGCTGTCGCTGTGTCGAGATCGGCCACGCCGAGCGGCGTCGCCACTTTCATGAAGATGAGCCCCTGATCGCCGCCAAGACAGCCCGCGCCATGACGCACGGGCTCTCCCCCGTGCTGTGCATTGGCGAAACCGATGAGGGCGCCCCCGAGGCGGCGGCCAGCGAGTGCATTCGCCAGATGGAAAGTGCCCTTGCCGAGGCACCGCAGCCCAGAGAGACCGATCTGATCGTGGCCTATGAGCCGCACTGGGCGATCGGGGCCAGCCAGCCGGCTTCGAGCGACCACATCAGTGCCGTGTGCATGAAGCTTCAGGCATATCTGGACGCGCACGGCGGCGGGCGTGTCATCTATGGCGGCAGCGCCGGGCCGGGACTTTTGTCACGTCTTGAAGGCAGCGTTCAGGGCATGTTTCTGGGGCGATTCGTGCACGACGCGCACGCCTTCGAGCAGATTCTCGATGAAGTCATGACGCTTTCCACAGCGTCTCGCTGATCCCTGAACCTGCTGCAGTGAACCGGTTTCGGCACATCTTTCCTGAAACCGGGGGGGCGACATCACCGGTTCATGCAGCTACTCTTGTCGAATAAACCCATTCGGAATCGATGCGGGCCCGGCGTCACGACGCATTGAACCGGTCGATGATGCCAGGGCCCCTTTCACAACCACCAGCAGGCAGGAGTTTACCCAGATATGACCTCGCGTCGTCACCTCGCCAATGCCGTCCGTGCGCTTTCGATGGATGCCGTGCAGAAGGCCAACTCCGGCCACCCGGGTATGCCGATGGGCATGGCTGATATCGCGGAAGTGCTCTGGAACGATCACCTCAGACACAATCCGGCCAATCCGGACTGGGCTGAGCGCGACCGTTTCATTCTCTCCAACGGTCACGGTTCGATGCTGCACTATTCGCTGTTGCATCTGACCGGTTACGAGCTGCCGATGGAAGAGCTCAAGAATTTCCGTCAGCTCGGCTCAAAGACCCCGGGTCACCCGGAGCACGGCTACACGCCGGGCATTGAAACCACCACCGGGCCGCTGGGTCAGGGGCTGGCCAATGCCGTGGGCATGGCCGTCGCCGAGCGCACGCTGGCGGCCCAGTTCAACCGTGATGGTCACGAGATCATCAACCACCGCACCTGGGTATTTGCCGGTGACGGCTGCATGATGGAAGGCGTCAGCCACGAGGCCTGCTCGCTGGCAGGCCATCTGGGGCTGGGCAACCTGGTCGTCTTTTATGACGACAACGGCATCTCGATCGATGGCGAAGTTGAAGGCTGGTTCTCCGATGACACCGCCAAGCGCTTTGAAGCCTATCACTGGAACGTCATTCGTGACGTGGACGGCCACGACGCCGAACAGATCGACGCCGCCATCCGCGAAGCGAAAGAAGTCAACGACAAGCCGACCCTGATCATCTGCAAGACCGTGATCGGCTTTGGTTCACCCAACAAGGCGGGCAAGGAAGAAAGCCACGGCGCCGCCCTGGGTGATGAGGAAGTCGAAGCGGCTCGCAAGCAGCTGGGCTGGGAGCACGGCGCGTTCGAAATTCCTGATGACATCTACAAGGCGTGGGACGCTCGCGAGACGGGCAAGCAGCTCGAAGACGAATACGAGCAGAAGCTGGCCGCGTATGAAAAGGCCCACCCGGAGCTGGCCAAAGAACTCAAGCGTCGCTACAACGGCGAACTGCCGGAGAATTTTGACGGCGACGCCCTGATCCAGCGCGCGCAGGAAAAATCCGAGACCACCGCTTCACGCAAGGCCTCCCTTGGCGTGCTCAACGAGCTGGCCCCGGATCTGCCGGAACTCTTTGGCGGCAGCGCCGATCTGGCGCCGTCCAACCTGACGCTGTGGAAGGGTGCCAAGGCGGTCAGCAAGGACAACTTCGACGGCAGCTACCTGCACTACGGCGTGCGTGAATTCGGCATGGGCGCGATCGCCAACGGCATCGCCACCCACGGCGGCTTCATTCCCTATGACGCCACCTTCCTGGTGTTCATGGAGTACATGCACAACGCCGTACGCATGTCGGCCCTGTCGCACACGCGCATCATCCACGTCTTTACCCACGACTCCATCGGTCTGGGCGAAGACGGCCCGACCCACCAGCCGGTCGAGCAGCTCGCCGACCTGCGTAACCTGCCGGGTCTGGCCACATGGCGCCCGTGCGATGCCACCGAAACCGCCGCGTCCTGGGTGGAAGGTCTCGAGCGCGAAACCGGCCCTACGGCCCTGATCTTCTCGCGTCAGGATCTGCCGGCGCAGTCGCGCGATCATGAGCAGGTGAAAAACATCCGCCGCGGCGGCTATATCCTGCATGACTGCGACGGTCAGCCCGAGATGATCCTGATCGCCACCGGCTCCGAAGTGGGTCTGGCGATGGATGCCGCCAAAGAGATCGAAGGCAAGGGCACGAAGGTACGCGTAGTCTCCATGCCCTGCACCACCAAGTTCGATGAGCAGGATCAGGGCTATCGTGATTCCGTGCTGCCGCCGTCGGTGCGCAATCGCATGGCGATCGAAGCCGCGATTCCGTCAACCTGGTACAAGTATGTCGGTCTGGACGGTCACGTGTTCGGCATGACCACCTACGGCGAGTCCGGCAAGGCCGGTGATCTGTTCAAGCACTTCGGCTTCACGGTAGAGAAGGTCGTCGAGCGCGCCGAGCAGATGCTCAAGGCGTAATCGAGACTCGGTCCCGGGTATCCGCCCGGGGCTGATGCGATGGCAGATCCAAAGAAAGGGCCCGGCAATTGTTTGCCGGGCCCTTTTGCGTGACGCTCACAACATCGCGATCAGGCGACGGTGATGTCCTTGTCGAGATAGACGTCCTGAATCGCGTTCAACAGGGCCACACCCTCTTCGCGCGTTTTCTGGAACGCCTTGCGCCCGGAGATCAGACCCATGCCGCCGGCACGCTTGTTGATGACCGCGGTACGCACGGCCTCACCCATGTCGGAATGGCCCTTGGAGCCACCGCCGGAGTTGATCAACCCGGCACGGCCCATGAAGCTGTTGACGACCTGATAGCGCGCCCAGTCGATCGGGTTGTCGCTGACGAGCTCGTCATAGACGCGGTCGTGGGTATGACCGAAGCCGACCGCACGATAGCCACCGTTGTTCTCCGGCAGCTTCTGCTTGACGATGTCGGCATTGATGGTCGCGGCCAGGTGGACGGCCTGACTGGTGAGGTCAGAAGAGACGTGGTAGTCGGTACCATCTTTCTTGAACTCGGGGTTACGCAGGTAGGACCACAGCACGGTGACCATGCCCAGCTCGTGCGCGCGCTCGAACGCTTCGCTGATTTCCTGGATCTGGCGACGGCTTTCCGGCGAACCGAAATAGATGGTGGCGCCCACGGCGACACAGCCCATGTCATGAGCCTGCTCGACCTGTGCAAAGATGGTCTGGTCGTAGATGGCCGGATAGGTCAGCGTCTCGTTGTGGTTGAGCTTGACCATCATCGGGATGCGGTGCGCGTAGCGACGCGCCACCGAGGACAGCACGCCCAGCGTGGAGGCCACGCAGTTGCAGCCGCCATCGATGGCCAGCTCAACGATGTTTTTCGGGTCAAAGTACTGCGGATTGGGCGCAAAGGAGGCCCCGGCCGAGTGCTCGATGCCCTGATCGACCGGCAGCATGCTGACATAGCCCGTGCCACCGAGTCGGCCGTGGTTGAAGATGGTCTGCATGTTGCGCAGTACATGCGGCGAGCGGCTGCTGTCCATCATGACCCGATTCACGAAATCGGGGCCCGGCAGGTGCAGGTCTTCTTTCCTGAACCCGGCACAGGTATGGTTCAACAGGCTATCCGCTTCCTCTCCCAGCAGCCTGGCGATATCTGTCATTATCTTCATCCTCTTTTCTACGAAAGATTTTGCATTGCCGCAGGCCAATGCCGCGGCCTGAACAGCATAAGCAACTATACGTTGCAGTTCATGTCATGTTTTGTCAGTAGTATTCACGCATGAAGGGCGCCGCAGTGCATGTCTGTCACGGACAACCACGTACTCGAGGCCGCCATGACTGCGCCTCATTGTGCGGGGTGGGTGGCACGCCCCACTTGGCCGCGGTGTGCGCCGCCCTCGCCCCCTGGACGAAAGTCTCATACCCGTCAGGGCTGCCGGCCCCTCGATAATGGCAGGCGGTGCGACTGTCTTCGTTTTCCATGTCCCTGCTATGCTGGGAAGAGTTTTCAAACCGGTCCTGAAGACCTGAAGGCAACGTCAGGGCTGCCCTTACCGCTCAACGCTTATCATTCATACGGGAGTAGCGACATGACCGTGCGCAAGATGTCCGAGCTCAACCTCGCCGGCCAGCGTGTCCTGATTCGTCAGGACCTTAACGTGCCGATCAAGGATGGAAAGGTCACCTCGGATGCCCGCATTCGTGCCAGCCTGCCCACCATTCGCACGGCCCTGGAACAAAATGCGCGCATCATGCTGATGAGCCATCTGGGTCGCCCGACCGAAGGCGAGCCCAACGACGAAGAGTCGCTGGCCCCGGTGGCCAATCACCTGGGCGAGCTTCTGGGCATGACGGTACGCCTGGAGCGCGACTATCTTGAGCAGGACCCCGAGGTAGAAGAAGGCGAGGTCGTGCTGCTGGAAAACGTGCGCTTTAACAAGGGCGAGAAAAAGGACGATGAAGCGCTGGCCAAAAAATACGCCAGCCTGTGCGACGTCTACGTGATGGATGCCTTTGGCACCGCGCACCGCGCTCAGGCCTCGACCCATGGCGTGGCCCGCTTTGCTCCGGACGCCTGCGCCGGCCCGCTGCTCTCCTCGGAGCTGGACGCGCTCGAAAAGGCCCTTGCCACCCCGAAGCGTCCGATGGTGGCCATCGTCGGCGGCTCCAAGGTCTCCTCCAAGCTGGAAGTGCTCAACGCCCTGTCCGAGAAGTGCGACCAGCTGATCGTGGGCGGCGGGATCGCCAACACCTTCATCGCGGCCGCCGGCTATAACGTGGGCAAATCGCTGTATGAAGCCGACCTGGTCGATCAGGCCAAAGCCCTGATGGACAAGGTCAACGTGCCGCTGCCCATCGACGTGGTCGTGGCCACCGAGTTCTCCGACAAGGCCGAAGCCGTTACCCGCAACGTCGATGAAGTGCGCGATGACGAGATGATTCTCGATGTCGGTCCGCAAACGGCGCAGACCTACGCCGCGTCACTGCGCGAAGCCGGTACCATCCTGTGGAACGGTCCGGTCGGCGTGTTCGAAATCGATCAGTTCAGCGCCGGCACCAAAGCCATGGCGCATGCCATCGCCGACAGCGACGGCTTCTCGATTGCCGGCGGCGGTGACACCCTGGCGGCCATCGACAAGTACGACGTCACCGACAATATCTCCTATATCTCCACCGGCGGCGGTGCCTTTCTCGAGTACGTGGAAGGCAAGACCCTGCCGGCCGTCAGCGCCCTGCGTGACGCCGCGAAATAAACGGCATCACTCATGACAGGGGCCCTGTTCTTTTGCGAGAACAGGGCCCCTTTTTGTAACACCGCTTTGTCATCATGTTTCCGTCACGGCCCTGCGGCGATACACTGCGATAAAGTGCAAAACAGGCCACCCATGAACAAACGACTCTTTTATGCCGGTAGCTGGCCCGATTCGGCCGCCCTGCTCGAAGGCGCCCTGTGGGTAGGCTACGGCTGGAGCATTCAGTGGTCGCTGGTCAATCAAAGCAGTCTCGTCTTTTTACTGGCCACCCTGGTGGTACTGATCTGCGCCCTGACAACGCTTTTATGGCAGCCGCTGAAGCTCACGCTGGCACGTTACCGGGTCAGAAAGCGTCGCACCGAAATGTGGATGCACATTCTCTATCCCCCCCTGCTGCTCGCCCCGCCCCTGTGGTGGCTGCTGGAACGCCTGGTGGGCACTCTGCCCGACGCCCAGCAATGGACGCTGGCCTGTCTTTTGATGACGGTGGGCTGGCTGGTGTTTCTGATCTCGCTTTTGATCAAGCGCCTGATTCGCCAGTACCGTCAGTCACTGAACAAACACAGCGCGGACTGACGGCTCCCCGGATATCTTCCTTGCCTTGATCTAGAAGCTTTCCCACTCCTCGACCGTCTCGCTTCGTGATGGGACACGAGAAGCTGCCGGCCGGAGACTGACGCCCGTCGAGGCGTCGGTCTTTTTTACACCCCTTGATACCAGCGCTTTCGGGGCCGGTCGCGTCGATGCCTCAAATGCCCTGTTTGATTCGATGGCTGCGGCGTCCTTCGTTACCGAAGAGTCCAGACGAAAGACCGAGACGGCCTCGACCAGCGCCTGCGACTGCTGATGCAGCCTGCGCGAGGCTTCACCGTTTTGTTCGACCATGTGGGCGTTGTGCTGTGTGGTCTGATCCAGCTGGCCGATGGCCTCACCCACCTGGCTGACACCGGTGCTCTGCTCGGCGCTGGCACGGCTGATATCGCCCATGATGTGGTGAACACGCTTGATGGAGGTGACCACTTCCTCGATGGTCTGACCGGCCTGATCCACCAGTGCCGTGCCCTCTTCGGTGCGGGTCACGCTTGCCGAGATCAGCGCATTGATTTCACGTGCCGCTTCGGCACTGCGGCTGGCCAGATTCCTGACCTCGCCGGCCACGACCGCGAAGCCACGCCCCTGTTCGCCGGCCCGGGCCGCCTCGACCGAGGCGTTGAGGGCCAGAATATTGGTTTGAAAGGCAATATTGTCGATCACGCTGATGATCTCGGCGATGCGTCGTGCGCCGTCGTTGATCTCTTTCATGGTAACCACCACGCTGCCGAACACCTCCCCACCGCGTTCGGCCACACCGGCGGCGCTGGTGGCCAGCTGTTCGGCGTCACGGGCGTTGTCAGCGTTTTGACGTACCGTCGCGCTGAGCTCCTCCATGGCCGCGGCTGTCTGCTCCAGTGCACTGGCCTGCTGCTCGGTACGCGAAGAGAGCTGGCTGTTGCCATCCTCGATGCGGCCACTGGCATGAGACACTTCATGGGCGGTGCGGCGAACATTGGCCACGGTCTCCTGCAGCCGGTCGGTTGTGCGGCTCAGGGCCGCCATGATGCTGCGATCGTGTTCACCATAGGCCCTGCGTGAGACATCAAGCTCGCCACGGCCGATCGCCTCGGCCAGCGCCCGCACCTCACCGGGCTCGGCGCCCAGCGTTTTCAAAAGCCCGCGTGTAATCAGCGTGGCAATCACGATGCCCAAAAGCACCGCCAGCGCGCACAGGGTGATCATGGTGGCCTTGAAGCCACCGCTGATGCCGCGTACCACACCCGCCTCGGCCTGGTTCGTGGCTTCCTGATAGTCGATGAAGGCATTGATCGAGGCCAGCCAGTCGTTAAAGGCCGGGGCCGCCTGCGACAGCAGCAGGGCCCGAGCGCCCTCGATATCACCGGCCCGGCGTGCGGCGAGCACGCGATCGATCAGCGGCATGGTGCGATCATGAACAGCGTTGATGCCGGTCAGAAGGCGCTGATCATCGGCTGAAAAATTCTCGGCATCCGAGGCCATAATGGCCATGCCGGCGGCTGCGGCCTGATAGTCGGCCGTTAGTTTATCGATTCGTGCGATGACTCGTGGCAGATCGCCATCACTGACCAGCGTGGCATCCCGCAGCGCAATGGCCCGGTCATGCACGCTGCCCCGGAAATCGATGGCGTGGCGCTGCTGAACGCTGTTGATGTCATTGATGCGAGCCAGCCCACGATCGATCTCGCCGACCCGCCATACCCCGATGGCGGTCAGCAATACGATCAAAAAGAGCACGGCAGAGAAGCCGAGTATCATGCGAGTACGCACACGCATGTTTGAAAGAGTTGAGACGCCTGACGCCATTGCCATATGAGCCACCTGTCTTTATTAAGGCACTATTAATTAACGCGCTATACATAAGGACAGAGGTTATCGCCATGACGGCCATTGAACTGAAGAGTTCCTGCCATTCAAAAAACGCATGGCGGTCATAAAGACCGCCATCTTGTCGAAATATCAAAAGCCTGTTTATCCCTGCTGGCGCTCCAGCACCAGCAGCGGGTCAATACGGGTATCAAACCAGTTCATGCCCCAGTGCAGATGCGGGCCGGTGGCACGGCCGGTCGCGCCTACCTCACCGATCACATCCCCCTGCGCCACGCGATCGCCCACCGCCACATCCAGCTTTGACAGATGCAGGAAGTTGGAGCTGATACCGTAGCCATGATCGATCAGCACCGTGCCCCCGGTCAGATACAGATCCGGGTTGGCAAAGGTCACGATGCCGCCAGCGGGTGCCTTGACCGGCGTGCCGGTCGCGGCCGCGATATCCATGCCCGAATGCGCCGAGCCGGGCGTGCCGTTATAGACGCGCTGATTGCCAAAGCGCCCGCTGATTCGCCCCTTCACCGGCCAGATAAAGTCCTCGGCGAAGTCGGTGATCCGCTCGTCGCGGGTGCGCGCCTGGCTGACGCCGGCCTGCTCACGACGAATGCGCTCGGCGATCTCCGGCGGCGGTGACACGGTCTTTGGCGGCACGCCGTTAATGCGCTCGACGGGGAAATCGCGCTCGGTGACCCGAATGCCGACCGTGCGCGCCTGCCCGCCCGGCGGCGTCACACTTACTTCACTGGTGCCTTCGGCCTCGCGACCGATACCAAACACCACCGTGCCGTAGTCGGTCACGCCCAGCGTGCGCCCGGCATGGGTCACCTGACTGCCGGGCGGCACCCGACCGATCACCATGCTGCCCTGCTGAACCTGCTCGGGAAAGACGATGGGCACCGGCGTCTCGGCGATGGCGGGCTGGGCCATGAAGGCGGCAGTCATCACCAGGGCCGGCAGCAGCTTCGACAGGGCGCGTCGCAGAGCGGTTATCGACATCGTGGCATCAAGGGACATGGCATCACTCGCTTTTAAAAAATTGTCAGGCAGGCAGCATATAGGGGAGATAAACGATCAGCGCAATCAGGGCCAGATGCCCGGGATACCAGGACAGCCACAGCCAGCGCGGCATGCGCATAACGCCGGGTATCCAGCGCGCCAGACCCGCGGCGATTACCAGTACCACCAGCGTGGTCGAAAACGCCACGGTCTTGCTGATCGTATAGATGTTGAGCTGGGCCGTGATCAAAAGGATCGGCACGCCGGCAAGCCAGGCCCAGATGCGCGCCACGCCGTGATCAAAGTGCTGATAACACGCCATCGCCAGCATGAATCCCGGCACCATCAAAAGGCCAAAGCGGCCGTACTCCAGCAATGGCCCCACGGTGTACCAGACGATCAGAGAAAGCGCCACGCCCGCGGCCGTGATGACCCGGGCACGACCCTCTCCGGGCGGTGACACGAGAAGCTGACGCAGCCAGGCGCCCCACACCAGCCCAAAGGCCAGCGTAAAGCACACGTTGATCACCAGCACGCTGGAGTAGCGCGGCATCAGCATATAGGGTAGCTGGGCGATTAGACCGATGATCAGGATGCGGCGCGCATAGCGCATGGGATTGCGGGTATCGAAAAGCCCGTGCCAGGCCACCATGGCGGCAAACAGCGGAAACGCGACCCGCCCGATGGTGGAACTGGCCCAGCCGAACTGCCAGGAGAGTTCGTTGGACAGCGCATAGCGCACCACGTGATCCACGGTCATCGAGATCAGGGCCAGCCATTTGCCCCAGTCCGTCCAGCGGGACAGAACGGCTCTGCGCCCCGATGTCCCGACACCGGCGGTTGATTCGGTCATGCGCGCTCCATCATTTGGTCAGGTTGGCAGAAGTGACACCACAGGCCGCGAATGGCGCGGCACCAATCCACAGGACAACTCGGAGGCAGTCCATGCCCTCCCCTCTCAGGACCGTGATCATCGGCTTCGGGCTGGTCGGGCGCGTTTTCCATGCGCCCCTGATTCGACACACCCACGGCATGACGCTTGGCGGCGTGGTTTCCAGTCGGCCTGACGACGTTCACGCCGAACTGCCCGACATCGAGGTCTATCCGGCCGCCGAACAGGCCCTGGGTGACCCGACGGTCGATCTGATCGTCATCGCCACGCCCAACGATACCCATGCAGACCTTGCCGTGGCAGCGCTCGAGGCCGGCAAGCATGTGGTCATCGACAAGCCCGTGGCGCTTGACGGTGAAGAGCTTGAACGTATCACGGCCTGCGCCCGCCATCATGACAGAGTTTTCAGCGTCTTCCAGAACCGCCGGTGGGACGCGGACTTTCTGACCCTCAAGGCGTTGCTGGACACCGACCGCCTGGGGTCGGTGACCCGCTGTCATATGCACTTTGATCGCTTTCGCCCTGAAGTACGCGACCGCTGGCGCGAGCGCCCCGGCCCCGGCAGCGGCGCCTGGTATGATCTGGGCGCGCATCTGGCCGATCAGGCGCTCACGCTGTTCGGCACGCCACAGGCCGTCTACTCCGACCTGGCCACGCTGCGCCCCGGCGGCGGCGCGGTGGATTATTTCCATGTGCTGCTGCGCTATGACCATCACCGGGTGGTGCTCTCAAGCCACGCCCTGAGCGCCTGTAACAGCCTGCGCTACGCCGTCGACGGGACCCGCGCCTCGTATATCAAGCATGGCATCGATACCCAGGAGCAGACCCTGCGCGACGGCGGTACCCCGGGCCAGCCCGGCTGGGGCGAAGACCCGGTGCGCGGGGTGCTGTATCAGGGCGAGACCGGCGAGCAGGAGAGCATCAACAACGCCCGCGGCGACTACCGCGCCTACTACGACAATCTCGTTGCACACCTGAACGGCGAGGCGGACCTTGCGGTCACCCCCGAGCAGGCGCTTGAGGTGATGCGCGTGATCGACGCCGCCCACGAGAGCAGCGCCAGCGGGCGCGAAGTGTCGCTTGACTAGCGCGAACGCCCGGCCGAGCCCGGCGCCGAGATGAGCCGATGGCGCTGGGCCTTTTGCGGCTCGCTCTCCATGCGGTTGAGCACCTCGGCCTCATACTCCACCGAGTGGCCGCCGCCGTAGGCGGTGTCATGGCCGCTCATCAGGGCCACGTAGCCATCTCGCGCCACATCGGCCGGGGCAAACTTCTCCATCGCGCCCACTTCGGTCTCATCCTGACCGGCGCGGTGGAAGAAGTTGGTCTCGGTCGGCCCGGGCAGCAGCAGCGTCATCTGCACCCCGCTGCCCTGGATCTCGTTGCGCACCGCGTAGAAAAACGAATTGATAAACGCCTTGGAAGCGCCATAGACGGCCTCAAACGGAATCGGCGTGGTGCCCGAGATGGAGGATGTCAGCAAAAGCTTCCCTTCGCCGCGCTCGACCATGGCCGGCAGCAGCCGCTTGGTGAGCTGCACCGTTGACATCACGTTGATCTGGATCAGCGAGAACTCGTCTTCAAGGGCGGTGCCATTCACAAAGGCGCCGCCCAGCCCCACACCCGCATTGAGCGCGGCGGCATCGAGCGTGCGACCGCTGTCGATCACGGCCTGATGGACCTTATCGACCTCATCAGACCGGGTCAGATCGGCGGCGCAGGTGGTCACCGAAACGCCATAGCCTTCCAGCAGCTTGCGCGTCTCCTCCAGATGGCTGCCCCGGGAGACGATCAACAGGTCATGACCGTCATTGGCAAAACATTTGGCCAGTTCCAGACCGATGCCGTTGGTGGCACCGGTCACCAGTGCGAACGTCCTGTTCGATGTCGTCATCCCTGTCTCCTCTTGTCCTTTTCTCTAACTACGTATGTCTTCGCGGCCACGCGTTTACGTGCCGCAGAAGGTACGAAATACGGCTTCGTCGGGTCCGGCCGGCAGCGTCCAGGCTTCCCGCCCGGGCTGTTCGTCAAACGGCCGGGCGAGAATCTCGCGCAGCGTCTCGAACGGCTCGAAGTTGCCCTCGGCGGCCGCACTCAGCGCCTGCTCGACCTGGTGGTTGCGCGGGATGTAGAGCGGGTTGACCGCATGCATGTGACGCGCGATCTCGTCACCATCGGCCCCCTCGCGGGTTAGACGCTGACGCCAGCGCGACAGCCAGTCGCGAATGTCGGCGTCCTGTTCAAAGAGCGCCAGCAGCGACGCATCGCCATCCTCACCGCGGGCGCACTCGCCGAGCTGACGAAACGTCAGGGTAAAGTCGGCACGCCCGACGCGCATGGCCTCCTGCAGGGCCTCGATCAGCTCCTGATCATTGTCTTCTTCATGATGTCGAAGACCGATCTTGTCACGCATGACCGCAAGCCAGGCCGTGTGGTACTGCTCGGAGAAGCCCTGCACCACCTCGGTGGCCCGCTCGATGGCGCGCTGCTCGTCCTCATCGAACAGCGGCAGCATCGCCTCGCCCAGACGCGCCATGTTCCACTGCAAAATCACCGGCTGATTGACGTAGGCGTAGCGCCCGCCGGTATCGATCGAGCTGAACACCGTGCCCGGGTCATACCGCTCCATGAACGCACACGGGCCAAAGTCGATGGTCTCGCCGGCAATCGAGGTGTTGTCGGTGTTCATCACGCCGTGAATGAAGCCCACGCCCATCCAGCGCGCCACCAGCTCGGCCTGACGCTGCTGGATCGCTTTCAAAAGCGCCAGATAGCGATCCTGCTCGGGCGTCTCAAGCAGCTCGGGGTAGTGGCGCTCGATCACGTGATCGGCCAGCGTTTTGACAGCCTCAAAGTCGTGGCGCGAGCCGAAGTACTGAAAGGTGCCGACCCGGATATGGCTCGAGGCCACCCGCGTGAGCACCGCACCGGGCTCGGGCATGCGCCGCATGACCCGCTCACCGGTGGTCACCGCCGCCAGCGCCCGCGTGGTAGGGATGCCCATGACGTGCATCGCCTCGCTGAGCAGATACTCGCGCAGCACCGGCCCCAGCGGCGCGCGGCCATCGCCGCCGCGGGAAAATGGCGTGCGGCCGCTGCCCTTGAGCTGGATATCCCGCAGCCGCCCGTCGCGGTCGGTCACCTCGCCCAGCAGTACCGCCCGGCCATCACCCAGCCGCGGCGAGAAGCCGCCGAACTGGTGGCCGGCGTAGGCCTGAGCGACCGGCTCGGCGCCCTCGGGCACCTCGTTGCCGGAAAACCAGTCGGTCGCCTGTTGTTCATCAAAGGCGGAGAGATCAAAGCCCAGCGTCTCGGCAAGCGGTCGGTTAAACGCGACCAGCTCGGGCTTTTCAACCATTACCGGGGTGAAGGGCTCATAAAAATGCGAGGGCAGTTGCGAATAGCGCAGGGTAAAGGTCGGAAACATGGTGACTCCAGCGGCAAACGCCGCGTATTGATGAAATGATCCGTCCGAACAGGAAAGGGTAGAACATCACCAACGCAAGGGCCCGGCGCTCCCTTCGGAGGCCGGGCCCTGAACACGCCGGTCAAAACGCCGGGATCAGTCGTTTTGCTTCATGGCGCGGACCATCTGATCAACGTTGAAGCGAAACATCTCGGCGTAGGTCGCGGCCGGGCCGTCGGCATCGGAGAGCGCCTCCACGTAGAGTTCGCCGCCCGGCTCGGCGCCCGCGGCATTGGCGATCTGCTCGACCAGGCGCGGGTCGTTGGAGTTTTCAAAGAAGTAGCTGCCGATATGTTCCTCCTTCATCTGGGTGATCAGCGCAGCCACATCGCGGGCCGAGGCCTCGCTGTCGGTGGTCGTCCCCAGCGGTGACAGAAAGGTCACCCCATAGCGGTCGCCGAAATAGCCGAAGGCGTCATGGGAGGTCAGGATCCGGCGCTGCGCTTCGGGAACGCCCTCGATCTGCTCACGGGCGTAGTCATCCAGCGACTCGAGCTCTTCCTTGTAGGCATCGCCGTTGGCACGGTACGCGTCAGCCCCGGCCGGGTCCGCCTCGGACAGCGCCGCCACGATGTTATCAACCCACACTTCGACATTGGCCGGGCTGTTCCAGACGTGCGGGTCGGGGCCGTCATGATGGTGGTGATGGCCGCCGCCGTGCGCCTCGTCATGCCCGTGGTCATCATCTGCATGGTGATCACTGTCATGACCATGCCCCTCACCGTGACCGTGGCCCTCGCCGTGATCGTGGCCTTCATCACCCATCTCGCGGGTATGGATGTTCTCGGAGACCACCACCGGCGCCCCCTTGAAACCGGAGGTCGCAATCAGCCGCCCCATCCAGCCTTCAAGGCCGAGCCCGCTCATGAACACCACGTCGGCGTCGCGCACCCGGCGCACATCGCTGGGGGTAGGCTCGTAGGCGTGCGGGTCGCCGTTGGTGCCGATCAGACTCGAGACTTCAACGCGGTCACCGCCGACTTCACTGACCACATCGGCCAGAATGGTAAAAGAGGCCACCGCCTTGACCTCGGCGGCCTGCGCCACCGCGGCCGACAGCGGTGACAGTGCCAGCATTGCAGCCCCGGCCCACCAGATTCTGACGTTCATGCTTGTTCTCCTTTTGACAGTGACAACGCCGGACCAGGGTCTGTCTGAAAAGTCGGTGAGCGAAGACAAGACAAGGCAAAAACTGGCGAAGAAACGGAGTTTACGAGGTGTAAATGAGTATTCTGAGCCAATTTTTAACACCGTATTGTCGAGCGCAGGCACTTCTCAGACAGAGCCTACCCGGCCAGATGCGGCCGTGACAGCCGCTGGCGCACGATGCCCAGCCGCCCGAACAGAAACGACAGCAGATAGATCCCGCTGGCCGAGAGCACAATCGTCGGCCCCGAGGCCACGCCGGTATGAAAGGAGATATTGAGCCCGATGATGCCGGCCAGAAAGGCCACCAGCATGGCGCTGAACATCATGCCCGGCAGACTCACCGCCCAGAACCGCGCCGCCACGGCCGGCAGCATCATCAGCCCCACCGCCATCAGCGTGCCCAGCGACTGAAAACCGGCGACCAGATTAAGCACCACCAGCAGCAAAAAGAGCACGTGGTAGAGATGCCCGCGCCCGCCGACGGCGCGTAAAAAGCCCGGGTCAAAGCACTCCATGACCAGCGGTCGATAGATCAGCGCCAGCAGAATCAGCGTCAGCGAGGAGATACCGGCGATCAGATAGAGCGCGTCCTGATCGATGGCCAGAATCGTGCCAAAGAGCACGTGCAGCAGATCCACGCTTGAGCCCTTGAGCGAGACGATCAACACGCCCGCGGCCAGCGAGGTGAGATAGAAACTGGCAAAGCTTGCGTCTTCCCGCACCGCCGTCGTGCGGCTGACAAGCCCCGACAGCAGCGCCACGGCCAATCCCACGATCAGACCACCCAGCCCCATCGCCGGCAGCGACAGCCCCGCGACCAGAAAGCCAACCGCGGCCCCCGGCAGCACGGCGTGGCTCATGGCGTCACCGACCAGACTCATGCGTCTGAGCATCAACAAAACGCCCACCGGCCCCGATCCCAGCCCCAGTGCCATGCAGGCGACCAGCGCCCGGCGCATGAAGCCGAAATCGACAAAGGGGGCGAGCGTGGCGTCATAGATCATCGAAGGAAGGTTCATGCCTGCTCCTCGTGAATCGCACAGGTATGGGCATCCTCGTGCCAGGACTCTTCCATCATGTTGGCCCGACGCAGGTTGTGAGGCTGCAGCACCGACTCGGTCGGCCCCCAGGCGATCGCCTCGCGGGCCATTAAAAGCGTCTGCGGGAAGCACTGACGCACCTGGGACATGTCGTGCAGCACCGCAATGACGGTGCGGCCGTGCTCGTGCCAGTGACGAATCAGCGCCAGCAGGTCACGGGTGGTGCGCTCATCGATGGCGTTGAAGGGTTCATCCAGCAAGATGACCGGCGCATCCTGCAGCAGCAGCCGGGCAAACAGCACGCGCTGGAACTGACCGGAGGAGAGCTCGCTGATGCGGCGCTGTTCGAAACCACTCAGCCCAACCTTGTCGAGCGCCTCGAGCGCGCGGGTGACGTCCCGGCGCTTCATGCCGCCGAACACGCCCAGGCGGTGCCAGTCCCCCATGGCCACGGTATCGAACACGCTCAAGGGGAAGCTGCGATCGACCTCGGCGGCCTGGGGCAGATAGCCGTAGCGGCTGGCCGCCATGCCGGCCCGGTCGATGCGCCCTTCCGAGGCGGCCATGGTGCCGGTCAGCGCCTTGATCAGAGTGGACTTGCCGGCGCCGTTGGGGCCGATGATGGCGGTCAGACTGCCGGCCTCGAAACTGCCGGTTACGTGATGCACGGCCGGATGGCGCTGGTAGGTGACCGTCAGGTTGTCCAGATGAATGGGGGCGCCCCGAGTGTCCGGGCCACTCATGGGACGGCCACCGCCCAGTGCACCATGGTCCAGAGCCCGACCAGACCCACGGCGGCCAGCAGCAGCCGCCAGCCCACCGAAGACGCCAGAACGGAGCGTCGGCAGCGGCGCATGACATGATCATCGCGCGAGCGTGCAGCGCCCGGCGAATCATCCATAGAAGATAAGTGACGAGACACGATGTGATTCCATGACGACAGGATGCGGGGCGGATAACCGCCCGGCATCCGGGGATGTTATAAAGTATCATTGCATGCGAAACACAACAGCGCAATCGCTCTGCGCCACGTGAACACACCCTGTGAGTGCATCGGCTCAGGGCGCCCGTGTCGGCCTGCTCAAGAGATGCCCCTTCGGGCCGTCAGCCGGCAGAGCCATCGCCCGGGCACCTCAAGTGTCAGTCCTCGATGCGCGCCAGCAGCCGCTGCCCGCGATGTGACCGGCGGGTCCGCCGCAAGCCGGCCGAGGCCACCTTCCACCCCACGATCCTTGCCGCCCCTACAACCATGCCACTGGCAGCGCCCCACAAAATGGCCTGGCGCCACTCGATATCCTCTCGATCGGGATTGACGGGCGGCTCGAAAACGCCGTAGCGAAAGCTTTTTTTCATGGCCTGACGCATCAGTACGCCCGTAACGCCCGCCGTCGCGGTGCCCACAATGGTCCAGAAGGTATGAGGTTTCATGGCAGTATTCCGTTCAAGTGATCAGTGACAGCCCTTCAAGCCTGGCCGATCCCCTTTGATGCCACCACCTGATCGCGGCATTTGTGCGCCCGCATTCTTTTACGATATTCACGAACGTTAATGGCATACACATGATACTTCGGCGCATGGGTCTATTTGCGACGGTAAAAAAGAGGTTGGGGTATGAAGGCATGAGGGAATATTGGATCTACAGGATCATTGGCGCCCAGGCCCGCCAGAGTGTTTGATGTTCAAGCGCCCCCGGCGCAGCTGAGCCGGCAGATGCGATTATGAAAGGGAAGTCATCAGTTTACCGACATTGTAAATCAGTCCGAAGATCGCCACGGCAAGAAGAAAGAGCGATGAGAGTATGTCGATATGGGTGCTGTACCGTGCCGAGAACAGACTTCTTACGGTAAAAATGTACAGGGATAGAATGGCGATATCCAGCACAATCCATATGATGGATAACGTCATGATGCTGGTGGAGAAATCCTGCGTGATGGCAATAAACTGCGGGAACAGGGATGCGAAGAACAGAATATCCTTGGGATTGGAAATGCCCACCAAAAAACCGCCTCTGAACCCACTTCTGGCAGATTGTCTCTGTGGTGCGCCCGGAGACTCGTTCGTAAAGCTGATCAGGCTGCAAAGGGCTTCCCAGCCAATATATAAAGATCCGGCAATACCCAACACATAGAGAGCGTTGGAAGAAATGGACACGACGCCGGCCAGCATCAATGCCGCCAGGGCAATCAGCACCAGAGACGCCAGATTGGTCCCCACCACCGTCAGAAGCGCCTGTCGACTACCGTGGCGTGCGGCCGTGCCGGTGATCAGAGCGACAACAGGCCCGGGGGTCAGCAATAGCATCAGGATAGCCAGCACATAGGTGCCAAGAAGCGCCAGGTTCATTGTTGATTATCCTCGTCTCTTATTAGAAGTGGGCAGGACTCAAGAGCAGGCGTCCCGGGCTCTCTAAGCTGATATTGCTTCCATTCAAGATTGTCAGCGTCGTCGTAAAATCCCAGCGCGTCAGAGATGTGGCCGTCATTGTAGGCCTGGCTACGCTTTCGAATCTGATTCCTTACCCTGACGCCCTTGAGGCTTTTCTGACTTGCCACCACGTCGAAGTGGCTCCTGGGGTTGTTATTGTCCTGCCAGATTCCTGCAGGGTCTTGCAGAACGAGCATTCAAACATCACGATCAGAGGGCTGAAGAGCCTGTCTTCAATGGATGTGTGTTCGACAAACTCAACATACCGTTTCATGCAATTGACAATATCCGTTTCCATATTGTCATCGCCAATAAATGAAAACAGTGTGGTACCGGATCGAAAGGCGCAACGACCGAATAGACAGGGAAATGCCTTGTCGGTCAGCGACTGTTTAATATCGTGACAACCATCAACACGCCAATCATGCTCACCGATTCCAACACAACTCTTCGATATTATTTTCAGACTGCCTTGTTTAAATACTTCTCCATCATTTAATAGTGCATCAAACATCAAGTTTTCTTTATTTCGGAACCGGCATTTGGTGCATTATCAAAAGTGACTATCAAGTTGAAAAACGAAAAAAGCTGCGATTGAATGTGAGTAAAACTCAAAGTGGAAAATTGCCGTGGCTCTACCACCCCTGTATGCACTGCGCGCGTTTGAGGCGGCAGCCCGACTGGGCTCTTTCAGCAAAGCGGCAGACGATCTGAACGTTACAGCCGGTGCGGTCAGTCGGCATATTCGCACCATGGAGTCGTGGTGTGGATGTGAACTCTTCAGGCGACACGGGCCACGGGTACAGATTACTGATGCCGGCAGGGTGCTGGCGGATCAATTGACGGAAGGCTTTGAGCGCATCGAGCAGGCCTGCCATTCATTTCGTGGCGGAAACCGGGCATTGCGCCTCAAGGCGCCCTCGACCCTGACGATGCGATGGTTACTGGATGTGCTCAATGGGTTTCGTGAGGTTTACTCAACGCCTGTGGTAGAAGCATCAAGCGTCTGGATGGATACTGATACGGTGGATTTCAGTAAAGAGCCTTACGACTGCGCCATATTATTGGGCGATGGTCATTTTGGCACCGGGACTGAAAGCCGTTTATTGTTTGAAGAATGGCTTATTCCTGTTTGTTCACCCAAAATTATCGATCGCGTAATTAACAGCATTCATTCTTGCGACATAATTCATCCATCCCCTGACCGCCGTGACTGGAGACGGTGGCTGAAGCGGACGTCCATGTTTCCCGACTTCAATATTCATCAGGGAAAAGTATTCGATACTCTCGAGCAAGGGAATATGGCAGCCATCAGCGGATACGGCGTTTCAGTTGGGGATCTGTATTTAAGCATGGATGCTATCAATACAGGTTTATTGATGCTGCCATTTGATCAGGCAGTGGCCACCGGTGATGGCTATTATCTTGTCTGGCCAACAGGCTCACCCGGTAAAAAAAATATCGACCTGCTTTATCAATGGCTTTTAAAAAACTCCCCTTGTTCCATACCGCAGGAAATCGAATGTCTGCGTTAAATGCAGTCAACTGACAAACCTGCATCATGGGCTCATGGACAGCCCCGCCGCTGTCGCGCACCATCCAGTAATTCCCTTGCCGACCCACAGGACCTTTCATGAGCGAACAGCCCCCCGTCATCTTCGAACCCGAACAGACACCAGCCACCGCCGTGGTCATCATCCTGCACGGACTGGGCGCCAGCGCGCACGATTTCGACCCGCTCATCCCGGCGCTGTCGCTGCCAGCCGATCTGGCGGTGCGCTTTGTCTCCCCCCACGCCCCCGTGCTGCCGGTCACCGTCAACAACGGCATGGCCATGCCGGCCTGGTATGACATCACCAGCATGGCACTGGAGCGCGAGATCGATGAAGACCAGCTCAGGGACTCGGCGAAGCGCATTCAACGCCTGATCGATGAGCAGATCGCCAGCGGCATCGACAGCCGCCGCATCGTGCTGGCCGGCTTCTCCCAGGGCGGCGCGGTCGCCTATGAAGCGGCGCTGACCTATCCCGAACCGCTGGCCGGGGTGCTGGCCATGTCGACCTACTTTGCCACCGCCGAAAGCATCGATACGGACGCCGCCAACCGCGACACGCCCATCGAGATCCACCACGGCACCCAGGACCCGATCGTCGATGAGACACTCGCCCAGCGCGCCGCGCAGCGCCTGACCGACATGGGCTACGACGTGGAGTACCGTACCTGGCCGATGGCCCATACCATCAGCGCCGATCAGGTCCCGGCGATTCGTGAGTGGCTGCTGGCGCGACTGGGTCAATAAGGTCTTCCCGCCCGTACGGATGAGGACCTTCAACCGCGCGGCGCCGGAAGACAGGCAATGGCTTTCATGCCAAGCATCAGAAAACCCATGCCTGCCATGCCGGGGCGCTTAAACACGGCGCCGACAGGGCTGATCGCCTTTTACGGCACGGATATGAGACGGCGCCGGCGTCATCCTTGGGACATCGCTTTCATCGTCTCCCAAGGTGTCGACATGTCCTTTGCCCAGTCTTCGATCATCGAACCCGCCAGCGGTCGTCCGGCGGATGCCTGCGTCATTTTCCTGCACGGTCAGGGCGGCAGCGGTTATGACTTCGAACCGCTGTTCCATGCCCTCGCCCTGCCGGCCAACAGCGCCGTGCGCTTCGTGCTGCCCGGCGCGCCGATTCGCCAGCTGGAATGCCGTGAAGGCGCGCGTGCCAGCGCCTGGTATGACGCCGCCCCCGGCGAGGTTGTCAGCGGCCACGCCCAGCAGCAGATGGTCGACGCCGTGCGTCAGGTCGAGATGCGCATCGACAGCGCGCTGGCCGACGGCATTGATGCCAGCCGCATCATTCTGGGCGGCTTTGGTCAGGGCGCGGATATCGCCGCCCACACCGCTCTGGGCTATCGCAAGGGGCTGGGCGGACTGATGATGCTCTCCACCGCGCTGGGCGCGATGCCGTCCACCACCCATAACGCCAACCGGCATCTGCTGATCACCATGCATCACGGTCGCCAGGACCCGGTCATCGGTGAAGCGGCCGCCCGTCAGCGCAGTGAAGCGTTTATCCGCATGGGCTACAGCGTCGACTATCACGCCCACGCCATGGGCAACGAATTCTGCGCCGACGAGCTCTCCCAGCTGCGCGCCTGGCTGGTCACGCGGCTGATTCGCACCCGCCTGGTCGCCTGATTCGCGCCGTCCAATGGACGCATGCGATAGCACTTTGATAGCGCCGCCCATTGAGGCGGCGCCTGTCGTTTCAGCCGTCGTCCTGCCCCCGGCCCGCGGCGATCTGCATAAACTGCATCCCATGGCGGGGCGGCCGGGTCGCCAGGCTTGTAGCGACGTATAAAAGCGCCGCGAGTGGCAACCCCCAGAGCCCCGGCGGCAGACCCAGCGGTTTGATGCCGGTGACAAACCCTGCCAGCACCAGTGCGCCGGTGACCACAATACTGACCAGCGCCCCACTTGCCGTGGCGCGGGACCAGAAAAACGCCCCCACGATAGCGGGTACGGCCACTACCAGCCCGCTGGAGGAGGCCACCGACAGCACCGCGATCAGATCCAGACGCAGCTCGGCAAAGCCCAGCGCGATCAGCGCAATCACGGGCATGACCCATTTGCCCAGCCTGAGCTGAGCCTGCTCGCCGGCCTCCCCCGTTGAAGGCGCCCGGATATCGCGCGCGATCATTGAGGCCAGCGTCAGCATGATGGAATCAATCGTCGATACCGCCGCGGCCAGAATGCCCACCATCACGATCACCCCCAGCACCGGCGGCACATGATGAGATGCCAGAAGCGTCGGCGTGGCGAGATCGGCGCTGGCAAGGTCCGGAAAGGCGACCAGCGCCGAAAAGCCCCACAGCACCGACACCAGGGTATAGATCAGGCCAAACACCAGAAAGCCCAGCAGCATGCGCCGCATGGCACCCAGATCCTTTGGCATGAACAGGCGCTGGCTCACCTGCGGGTTGGAGAGACTGAAAAAGAACCACGGCAGGGTCAGGCCCAGAAAGTTGACCAGGCTGAATACGCCGTTGCCCGGCACCACCAGCGACTGCGGATGCTCACGGGCCAGCCGGTCAAAAAGCACGCCGAACCCGCCCAGTTCATGCACGACCAAAAGCGCCACCAGCGTCGAGGCCACGATCATGAAAAGGGCCTGCAGCGAATCGGTCCAGGCCACCGAGCGCATGCCGGCAATGCGCGAGAAGAGAATTGCCAGAATCGTGGCCACGACCACACCGGTCGTAAACGACACGGCGCCACCGCTCATGCCGGAGAGCAGATAGCCCACGCCTGCCAGCTGCACCGAGGCATAGGGAATCAGAAACAGACAGCTGGTCAGCGTCACCGCAATGCTTACGCCGCGGCTCTCGTAGCGATGCCCCAGCATCTCCGCCGGCGTGACAAAGCCGAAGTGGCGTCCCACCGCCCAGAAGCGTGGACCAAAGACCGCCACCAGCGACACCCCGGCAAAGTAGAGAATCTCGAAGCCCAGCGCTCCCACGCCACCGGCGTAGGTCAGCCCGGCCAGCCCCACCATCATGAAGGCGCTGTAGGTGGTCGCGCTGTAGCTCAGCGCCGAGACCACCCCGCCCATCTGGCGATTGCCAAGAAAATAGTCGGCCATGCCGGTGCCTTGGCCCTGCCGCGAGCGCCACGCCACGACAAGCGACACCACCAGATAAAGCCCCACCGCGCTCCAGATCAACGACTCACTCATGCCGGTCGCCCCGGCCGTGCCTGTCTGATGCTCGAAAGTGACGCGTGACCCGCGCATTGATCGCGATGACCAACACGCCCATGACGCTCCAGAGCAGAAAGCTGCCATACCAGGCATGCACCTGCGACAGCAGCGTAAAGGGCACCACAACAGCGATCATGATCAACAGTGCCATGACGCCGACCCAGCGTGACGTGGCCATCTCGTTCCCTCGCGCTTGATGATGAGACGCCAGCATAGCGCGACGCCCTTATGCTCGAAATAAGCAAAAAGCGTAAGATGTGAAAAAAACCGGGCTCATCGGCCCGGTCCTTGAATCAAGCGTCCTGTCAGCGCAGCTGGCTGTCCTTGCTGCCGCGCCGGTTAAAGCCTGACGTCCGGCTGGTATGGCGATCCTCTTCGGCCTGGCAGTTCACACACAATCGAACGCCGGGGACCAGCTCGCGCCGGCGCTCGGGAATGGGCGCCTCACACTCTTCGCAGTGCGTCAGGCTCTCGCCCTGGTTAACCAGATGGCTGCGCGCCCGCGCCACGCCCTCTTCCACGGTATCGTCAATCTGATCCTGTACTGCGCCATCTCGTGTCCAGCCGCCGGCCATGATGCTCTCCCCTGATGCTGAAAAACCGAGCATTGAAGATTTCGCCATTAAAGGCCCTGCCACGCCCGCGTCAGCCAGCCGCCGGCCCGGGCAATCTCTTCCTCATGACTACCAGCATAGCCCAGTACCAGCCCGGCCTGTAGCGCCGTGCCCGTAAAATAACGCGACAGCGGCGAGAGCTGAATGCCCTGGGCGTGGCCTGCCTCGACCAGCGCTTTTTCCTGTAGCGAATTATCAAGCCCGGCCAGCAGATGCATGCCGGCATGGCCGTCGGAGAGCGTGAGCCCCTCAACGGTCGCGGGCTTTAGCGCCTCACGCAGCGCCGCCTGACGAGTGCGATACGCCCGCCGCATGCGCGCCACATGACGGGAAAAATGCCCCTGTTCGATAAACTCGGCCAGTGCCGCCTGAGCCACATACTGCCCCTCCCGGTTGAGCCTGGCGTTGGCGCGTTGAAAGGGCTCGACCAGATCTGATGGCAGCACCAGATACCCGAGCCGCAGTCCCGGATAGAGCACCTTGCTGAAGGTGCCTACATAGATGACCGGGGCCTGATCCACCAGCCCCTGCAGCGAGGCCAGCGGCGGTGAGCTGTAGCGAAACTCGCTGTCGTAATCATCCTCGATGATCCAGGCGCCCTGCGCCCGCGCCGTTTCCAGAAGCGCCAGCCGCCGCGCCAGGCTCAGCGTCACCCCACATGGATATTGATGCGAGGGTGTGACGTAAATCAGCTTTGGCGTCGATCCGTTGGGAGCACGCTGTGGATCGATGCCGCCTGCATCGACCGGCACCGGCACCAGCGACAGCCCCGCCGCCGTCAGCGCCACTTTCGCTCCGCCATAACCGGGCTCCTCGATCCAGGCACGGTCACCGGGGTCGGCCAGCAGCCGCGCGATCAGCTCAAAGCCCTGCTGCGCCCCCTGAGTGATCAGAATCTGATCCGGCGTGCAGCGCACCGACCGCGACAGGCGAAGATAGTCACACAGCGCGATTTTCAGCGCCGCCACCCCGCCGCCGGCCTGATAGGCCAGCCAAGATTCGGGGGCACGCTGCTGATGGCGGCGCAGCAGGCGCTGCCACTGCGCGCGGGGAAAGAGATCCAGCGCCGGAATGCCGGGGGCGAAGGCTCGGTGGCCACCGCCTGACGGGGCGCAGGCCGCCAGCAGGCGATCGCCCCGGCAGGAAAGACCCGCCTCCCGCCGCGCCCCCGGCGCCTGATGTACCGCCTCGGCAAGCGCCAGCCGGGCCACGGACAGCCCCGCACCGGGGCGGGTGACCAACAGGCCTTCCGCCGCGAGCCGGTCCAGCGCGGCCAGTGCCGTGTTGCGCGCGACGCCCAGCTCACGCGCCATTTGTCGGGAAGACGGCAGCGCCTCACCGGCGGCAAGTTCGCCGGTCTCGATCCAGCCGCGCAGGGCGCTATACAGCACCTGACTCAGCCCCGGTTCACGGTCCTGTGACAGGCGAATGGCCAGTGCCTCGATGACCCATGATGCGCGCGCACGTCGGCTCAACCGGTTCTCCTGATTTTCCTGAAACTGGACCTTATGGAAGAACCAGTATGCGGTCACGATGACAGCACGTCACCCACCGCTGGAGTCACCATGTCCGCTATTCGACCTGCCACACTCAATGACCTCGATGCCCTGACTGTACTGCTGGACGGTTATCGAATGTTTTATCAACAGGGCAGTGACGAGGCGGCCTGTCGCACCTTTCTTTATGAGCGTCTTGAGCACGGCGATTCCTGTCTGCTGGTGCACGACACCGGCCACGGCCCGGAAGGCTTCGTGCAGCTCTACCCGGTGTTCTCCACCGTGAGTCTCTCTTCGCGCTGGCTGCTCAATGACCTGTTCGTGGCGCCACATGCGCGTGGGCGTGGTATCGGCCGAGCACTGATGCAGGCCGCCGCCAACCTGGCCCGTGAGCAGGGCGTCACCTCGCTGATGCTGCGCACTCAGACCCACAACCATGCCGCCAAGGCGCTGTATGAAGCGCTGGGCTGGCAGAAGAGTGACGATTTCGACACCTATATGCTCTCCCTGACGGGGGCACGTTCATGACATTACCTCCTGAACCTTCTCCTGCTCCGGTGGGCAACCCGATCGAGGACTGGCAGCCGCCGCCCGTGCCCGGCCCTGAAACGCTTGAAGGACACTACTGCCGGGTCGTGCCTTTGAGCGCGACCGATCACGGTGAGGCACTGTTCAACGCCTGGCAGGCGGACGATGAATCACGCTGGATTTATCTCGGCGGGCGCCCCTTTACTGACCGGAATAGCTGTCTTGAATGGCTTTCGCGTCAGGCGGTGTCCTGCGATCCGATGTTCATGGCGCTTGTGGATCAAGACAGTGACCGAGCACTGGGCGTGGCCGCCTGGCTCAACATTACTCCCGAGCACGGCACGATCGAACTGGGCCATCTGAGCTTTTCCACAAAAATGGCGGGCACTCGAATGGCCACCGAGGCGCTGCATCTGCTGATCGATCACGCTTTTACGCTGGGCTATCGCCGCGTGGCGTGGAAATGTGACGCGCTCAATGCGCCGTCCCGACGCGCCGCCCAAAGGCTTGGTTTCCGTTTTGAAGGTCTGTTTCGACAGCACCGGGTCGTGCAGGGGCGTAATCGCGATACGAGCTGGTTTGCCCTGCTCGACCATGAGTGGCCAGCTATTGCCTGCGCGCACAGGCAGTGGCTGGCACCGGATAATTTTGATGCTCAGGGACGCCAGCAACAGGCACTGTCGAGGCTGACCGCGCGTGTACTGCAGGAGGAATAAGCCATGTACCTGCCCCACCACTTTCAAATGGAAAGCCTCGAAGCGCAGCACGCCCTAATGGCGCACTGTCCGTTCGCCACGCTCGTGACCGTTTCAAGCGCAGGCATCGAGGCCAACCCGCTGCCTTTTCTGCTGGCCCCCCATCAGGGCAAGCACGGCGTTTTAAAAGGTCATATCGCTCGGGCCAATGGGCTCTGGAAAGCACAGCCCGGGGCGGCCATGGCACTCTTCCACGGCCCGCAGGCCTACATCACGCCGAACTGGTATCCGGCCAAACGCGAGCATGGCCGGGTGGTGCCCACCTGGCACTACCTGAGCGTCCAGGCGCACGGCACGCTGCGCTTTATCGAGGACACCGACTGGCTGCGCTCGCATGTCGCCGAGCTGACCGACCGATTTGAGAGCGATCAAACCGCTCCCTGGTCGATCGATGACGCGCCAGCGGCGTACATCGATGGTATGTGCCGGGCCATTGTGGGCATCGAGTTTCATATCGAGCGCCTGGCCGGCAAGCACAAGGCCGCGCAGCACAAGGATGACGCCACACGCCAGGCGGTGCATGAAGGGTTGATGACTGCCGGCTGGGACGAGGGGCGCGCCGGGTGGCTGAGCGGCCAGACAGGCCCTGGACGCAACGCTTGACCATTAATGTCCGAATCGGTGGGCAACGGGTCGTTGCCGACATCGCCAACCGGTCGCAGACTCGTGCTATCCCTCTACGAGAAGTCGGCGATGTCTCATACCCTGGATTTACTGGTCTATCCGGACTGCCAGCTGCTGGATGCCAGCGGCCCCTGGCAGGTATTTGCCTCGGCCAATGAGCTGACAGGCAAGGTCCTTTATCAGCTGCGCCTGCTGGCAGAATCGCCAGGCCCTGTCACCACCAACGCCGGCATGATCCTGCAGGCCACGCACGCGCTGGGCATGACCCCACCCGGCAATACGCTGCTGGTCGCTGGCGGCTCCGGCGTCCATGCCCTTGAGGCGAAAACCATCGAAACCATTGCACAGCGCGCTGCGATCACCCCGCGCGTGGGCGCGATCTGCTCCGGCGCCTTTGCCCTGGCGCGTGCCGGATTGCTTGATGGCCGCCGCGCCACCACCCACTGGCGCCATGCCGAGGCGCTGGCGCTGCAATTCCCGAAGGTACAGGTCGAGGCGGATGCTTTGTATCTGGAAAGCGGTGGCATCTACACCAGCGCCGGCGTGACGGCGGGTATCGACCTGGCTCTCTCGCTGCTGGCAAAGGATCATGGGCTGGTCCTGGCAGGAGAGGTTGCCCGGGAGCTGGTGATGTTTCTGCATCGCCCGGGCAGTCAGGCGCAGTTCAGCGAAGGATTGAAGGCGCAGATGACCCGCCAGGGGCGGCTGCGCCGGCTGGTGGATCGCGTCACCGCCGAGCCCCTCGCCGACTGGCGAATCGATACCATGGCCGAGACAATGGCGGTCACCCCGCGCCATCTGGCGCGATTGTTTCGTCAGGAACTGGCGATGACGCCGGGCGCCTTTCTGACCCGACTGCGGCTGGAGGCCGCCCGGCGCCTGCTGCTGGAAAGTGACACCTCAACCGCCCTGATCGCCGAGCACTGTCGCCTGGGTGGTGGCGAGCAGATGCGTCGTCTGTTTCAGCGTCACTTCGGCCTGCCTCCATCGCTCTATCGGGCACGTTTCGGCTCAGGAGTGGCCTCATGACAGCACAACTCGAACCAGCCCGGCTGCCCGCCACGGTCTGGTGGCTGGCGCTGTGTCAGGCGCTGCTGGTCAGCGGCAATATCATGCTGATCACCATCACTCCGCTGATCGGCGCGCGGCTGGCCCCGGGTGACGGCTGGATCACCCTGCCGGTAGCCGCCCAGATGCTGGGCACAACCTGCGCTACCCTGCCCGCCGGCTGGCTGACGGCGCGCTTTGGGCGGCGGCGTACCTTCATGACGGCCAACCTGGTGGGGCTGGGCGGTATCGCTCTGGCAGCACTGTCGCTGGTGGGGGGAAGCTTTGCCGGTTTCAATCTCGGCGCCTTTGCCATCGGGGCCAGCATTGGTGCCGGGATGCTCTATCGTTTCGCCGCAGTGGATGCAGCGCCCGCCCAGCGTGACCGCGCCCTGTCGATGGTGATGGCCGGCGGGGTGCTGGCGGCCCTGTTCGGCCCCTGGCTTGCCGGCATCTCCCGCAATCTATTGCCAACGCCCTTTCTGGGTACCCTGCTGGGGCTTGCCGGTCTGTATTTTGTCGCGCTTATCATTGTGGCCAACCTCGCCCTGACCGATCCGGTTGCTCGGGGCACCCAGGCCGCACCGGCATCACTGATCACGCTGTTACGACGGCCCGGACTGGCGGCCGCAATTGTTGCCGCGGCGCTGGGCTATACGGTGATGAATCTGGCCATGACCGCCACGCCACTGGCGATGGCCCATCACGGTCACGATTTTGAGGCCACGACCCGGGTGATCAGCATGCATGTGCTGGCCATGTTTGCGCCGAGTTTTGTTACCGGGCATTTGATCCGGCGGTTTGGCCACGTTGCCATGATCATGGCCGGGGCGGTCCTGCTGGCACTGAGCGTGGCCTGCGCGCTGTTGACGCCGGCACTTTACGCCTTTGGCGCGGGGCTGGTGCTGCTGGGTCTGGGCTGGAACTTCACCTTTGTGCCTGCCAGCGCCTGGCTGACGACCACCTATCAGCCCGAGGAGGCCCCGCGGGTGCAGGCGCTTAACGACTGCGTGGTGTTCAGCCTGGTCACGCTCTCGGCGCTGGCGGCAGGACCGTTGAATGCCTGGCTTGGCTGGCAGCAGCTCAACCTCTGGCTGCTGATGCCGGTGATTTTACTGGCGATCGGGGTGACAGTGCTGACCCAATGGACCACCGCCCACCGATAGTCAGTCGAGACGTTCGAAGACATGGCTTTACGAATGTCGCAGGCGGCAGGGGCGTGCATGTCCCTGCCGGCAAGGGAAGGCAGTAATGACGCTCAGCGAGGTTTACGGCGCGGTATCATCCTGAGTGCGCTGATCAGGGATATCGGCGGTGCCCTGCCCGGTCCGGGTGGTGTGGTCATCGTTCATGGTGCCGGCACCGTCTTCCTGACGCTGGCGCTGCGTGCTGTCGGTCACGGAGGAGGCTTCATGGGAGTCCTGAAGCTGCTGCTGGCGATCCCTTTGCATGCTGCCGCTCTGGTCCTGCATGCCACTGGCCCCGCCCTGGCGGGACATGCCGCCGGCATTCTGGTCAGGTGCCTCCATCGATTGAGACGGCAGGGTGGCCGGGCCGTCCTCTCCTGGCTGCGACGAAGCCAGCGCCAGCATGGGCACCAGCGCCAGAGTCAGGCCCCACAATGCGAGTTGCGATGTTTTCATGACAGTGTGCTCCAATGAGTCGTGCCAGCACTGAGCATAGTGGGCGCCGGAAGTGTTCACCCTTTTTTAAGGTGCTGCTTTGGTCGCGTGCAGGCGCCGACATCGTATCAACGACGACGATTGGCGCGGGGACATCTAGACTGACACCATCGAGGGGCCATCACGGTGGTGGCCCATCCGTTTAGCACCCTCAAAGCCTGACCGTTCGAGACCCCGAATCATGCCCATGTATTGCGATCGATCTTCCTCCCGCCCTGGCCTGCACCCCGTTTACTGGCAGTGGCTGGCGCTTTTGTGCCTTTGTGTGGCCCTGTCCGGCTGCGGCGTCAACAACATTCCGACGCTCGATGAGAAGGTGAAATCCGCCTGGTCTCAGGTCGAAAACCAGTACCAGCGTCGCGCCGATCTGGTCCCGAACCTGGTCGAGACGGTGAAAGGCTACGCCAATCAGGAGCAGGAAACGCTCACGGCGGTGATCGAGGCGCGCTCGAAGGCCACCTCGATTCAGGTCGATGAAAACACGCTCAACGACCCCGAACAGTTTCAGCGCTTCCAGCAGGCACAGGGTGAGCTAAGCGGTGCCCTGAGCCGTCTGATGGCGGTGTCGGAGCGCTATCCGGACCTGAAGTCGAATCAGAATTTCCTGGCGTTGCAGTCCCAGCTGGAAGGCACGGAAAACCGGATTTCGGTGGCCCGTCGCGACTTCATTCAGGCGGTCGAGGCCTACAACACCGAGATTCGTACCTTCCCGGGCAGTATCTGGCACAAGATCATGTACAGCGACCTGCCGATTCGTGAAAACTTCGAGGCCACTGCCGAAAACGCAGACCAGGCACCTCGGGTGAACTTCTAAAACAACAGGTGATTTCCTGATGCGACTGACACGCTCGCTCACCGTCGGTTTTTTACTGCTGCTGTGCACGGCAGCCGTCCAGGCCGCGCCCGATTTTCCCGAGCTGACCGGGCGCGTGGTGGACAACGCCGAACTGCTCGACGCGTCCACCGAAACGCAGCTCTCCGACACGCTGGCCGCCCATGAAGAGGCCACCGGCGAACAGGTGGTGGTGGTCACGCTGCCCGATCTGGGCGGCGAGACCATCGAGCAGTACGGCTATCAGCTGGGCCGCGAATGGGGCATCGGCCAGGAAGGCGAAGACAATGGGGCGCTTTTGATCGTGGCCCTCGATGAGCGCCAGGTGCGCATCGAGGTCGGTTACGGCCTTGAAGGACGCCTCACCGATGCGCAGTCTTCTGCCATCATCAACCAGGTCATCACGCCTGCCTTTGGCGACGGCGACTTCGCCCGCGGCATCGTCGAGGGCAGCCAGGCCATGATCCAGGTGCTCGGCGGCGACCCGCTGGCGCAGAGCGAGCAGCGCGGCGAACGGGCTGACGGTGAGTCCAACGAGCTGGGCGGCGCCGGCATCTGGCTGTCGATTCTGATGTTCATCGTCTTGATGATCGTTCGCGGCGGTGGTCGCGGCGGCGGTGGCCTGCTGGGCGGCATGCTGCTGGGCGGCATGCTGGGCGGCGGTGGCCGTTCCGGTGGTGGTCTCGGCGGCGGCGGTGGCTTCAGCGGCGGTGGCGGCGGCTTCGGCGGCGGCGGTGCTTCCGGCGGCTGGTAACGACTCTAAAGGGATAACGCGGTATGTCATTACTAAAAGAGAGCGAACAGCGTGAGGTGGGCGAGGCAATCGCTCGCATCGAGCGCGACACCGACGCCGAGATCGTCACGGTGCTGGCCCCTCAGGCGGACGACTACGCCTACATTCCGCTGCTGTGGGCCGGGCTTGTCGCCCTGATTCTGCCCGGGGCACTGGCCGTCATCGCTGGCTGGTTCGATGCCGCCGCATGGCTTGGCGGCTGGACGCTTTTGCTCACGCAGTGGGTCCTGTTTGCGGTGCTGGCGGTGGTCTTTCGCCTGCCCGGCATCACCACGCGCCTGATTCCACGACACGTACGCTACTGGCGCGCCGCCAATCTGGCCCGACGACAGTTTCTCGAGCAGAACCTGCACCACACGCAGGATGGCACCGGGGTCCTGATTTTCGTCTCGGAAGCCGAGCGCTACGTCGAAATCCTGGTGGATGAGGGCATCTCCCGCCGGCTGGACAACGCCGTCTGGGCCGACATCGTGGCCGACTTCACCCAAAAGGTACGCGCGGGACAGACCCAGCAGGGCTTTCTCGACTGTGTCGAGACCTGCGGCAAACTGCTGATAACCCATGTGCCCGCCACCCACGAGCGCAACGAGTTGCCCAACCGCTTGATCGTGCTCGATCAAAGAGACATCGGTTAACGCCAATCGTCACGCGGCCCTCACCGGCACTGCCGGCATCAGAAAGCCACCCTTCAGAGGGTGGCTTTTTGTCGTCAGGATCTCCCGGATCCGATGACTGCGGCCACCATGCCAGGGCCAAACTGAAGCCCGCTCGACCCTTGTCGGGTTGTCCACCGCCCCGTCTCCGGGATAGCGTCTCATCGTGAACAAGAAGCATTCTCAGGAAAATCGCATAACAACGAGATCACGGGAACCCGGATGCCTTATCAACCCCATGTCGTCACGACGGTGGCGATGTCGGCCAGCCTGCTGCTGACCCCGCTGACGGCTACGGCCGAGGCGCCTGCGCCCACGCCTGCCACCACAACGACCGCCACCAGCCCGGCCACCAGGGCCACGACGTTCGAATCACAGGAGGAGATGGTGGTGGTCGGGTCGCGCTCCCCGGCCTCGCCCGACCAGATCCCCGGCGCCGTCTGGCTCATCGATCGCGAGCAGATCGAAAGCCGCACCCAGGCCGGCGAGGATCTCAAGACGGTACTGGGCAAGCTGATTCCCGGGCTTGATTTCGCCCCGGAAGGGCGCACCGAGTACGGCCAGAACCTGCGCGGGCGCAGCCCCCAGATTCTGATCGACGGTGTGTCGATGACAAGCTCGCGGGGGCTGTCGCGCCAGTTCGACTCGATCGACCCCTTCAACGTCGAGCGCGTCGAGGTGCTTTCCGGTGCCAACAGCCTGTATGGCGGCAACGCCACCGGCGGCACCATCAACATCGTGACCAAAACGCCCGAAGCCGGTGGGCCGCATTTTGAGACACGGGTGGGTGCCACTTCCGGGTTCAACGACCATCGTGATTTTGATCGGCGCGTGGCCCAGTCGGTGGCCGGCGGCAGCGAGCGCGTGCGCGGACGGCTGAGCGTGGCCTATGAGGAGAACGGGCGCTTTTACGATGGCGACAACCGGGAGATTTTCCCGGACCTGGCCCAGACCGATCTGCAGGACAACCGCGCCATCGATGTAATGGGTCGCGTGGATATCAATCTGGCCGAGGACCAGAGTCTGTCGCTTCTGGCCCAGCACTACGACTCGGGCTTTGAAGGCGATCGCGGCGTGCGCTTTCCGGAGCTGGCCGAGGGAAGTCTGGACAACGCCGACATTCGCGGCAATTACGATGCCGACCGCGACCCGCGCACCCGGCGCAAGCTCTATAACGCCAACTACCACCACAACGATCTGCTGGAGCAGGACTTCTACTTTCAGGCGTATTATCGCGAGGAGGACAGCACCTTCTCACCCTTTCCCTACTACGTGGATGACAACACCGCCGTCGAGTTTCGCGCCTCCGAGCAGCGCACCGATCTGGGCGGCGCGCGAGCGCTGTTCGTGGCCGCGCTGCGCGATGATCTCGATTTGACCTACGGCATCGACTACTACCACGAGCGCTTCAACTCCGATCAGGCGTTTTTTGATCGCGACACGGCCAATGCCACCGGCGGCCTGCGCCTGGCCACCGACCGCACCGGGGCGCGCTACCCGGGCTATTCGGTCGATGGCGTCGCCGGCTACGCCCAGCTCGAATGGCAGGCCACCGAGCGGCTGAAGGTTCAGGGCGGCGTGCGCCATGAACACGCCGATGTGGACGTCGACAGCTTCGACAACGCCACGCCCGACGGCAACAGCGGCGGACGCAACAGCTACAGCAACACGCTCTATAACCTGGGCGTGGTGCAGGAGTACGACAGCGGCCATCGCTTCTGGTCAAGCTACAGCCAGGGGTTTGAGCTGCCCAATGTCGGCGCAGTTTATGACGGTGCACAGTTCGATATCGGCGATAACGCCGTCGATGGCATCAAGACCGATCAGGTCGAGCTGGGCTGGGGCTATCGCAGCCGCGCCTGGAACAATCAGGTCGCGCTGTATTACGCCTGGTCGGACCGGGCGCTGGAAAATGACAACCAGCTGGGCACCAGCATCATCGATGAAAAGCGCCGCGACTACGGCATCGAGGCGGCCACGTCCCGCTATATCGGTGATCACTGGGAAGTCGGCGGCAACGCCCACCTGACCCGCTCCGAGCAGCTCGGTGATGACGGTGACTGGCACCGGCGCGATGCGCGCTACGCCTCGCTGTCCAGCGCCACGGCCTTTGTGGAGTGGGCCGACGATGATCGCTCCGTGCGCCTGCAGGGCAATCACGCCTTCGATCTTTCCGACGATGCCAGCGATCTGGGCGCGGCCGGCGACAACGAGATCGATGGGTTCACGACGTTTGATGTGATCGCCCGCCAGCGTATTGATGGCTACGGCACCTTCACGGCCGGCATCGATAATCTGCTGGATAAGCAGTACGCCACCGTCTGGGGCCAGCGCGCGGCGATCTTCTATGCCCCTGCCTATGGCCCTGAGGCACTCTATGAGTTTCAGGGGCGCGGGCGCACCTTCTCGCTGGGCTGGAACATGAACTGGTAAATGACAGGCTGGCGGCTCACGCCGAGCCGCCGCCCATCATGGTAACGCCCTTGTAGATCAGATAGCCGGCGACCGCGATCACCAGCAGCACCAGCATGGTCCGCTCATGGCGTTTCCAGAGCCTGAGCGCGCGGTCGCCGAAAAAGTGCACCAGCAGCGCCAGACCGAAATAGCGCCCTCCGCGGGCCAGCATCGCCGCGAGCATGAACAGCACAAAGGCGTAGCCGGTGCTGCCGGCCACCAGCATGGCAATCTGAAACGGGATGGGGATCACGCCGATCGACAGCACGGCCAGAAAACCGTTGTCGCTAAAGCGTTGATCAAACTCATTAAACGCCTGCTGCCCGCCAAACAGCGAAATCAGCTGATCACCAAACTGATCCATCGCCCAGACGCCCAGCCCGTAGCCGATGGTGGCTGCCAGCAGGTTGCCCGACAGCGCCACCAGGGCCAGCTGCCAGCGACGCCCGGGGCGCAGCACCATCCAGGGGATGAGGATTGTCTCTATCGGGATCGGCACGATCAGGGTTTCAAGCATCGAGGCCAGAAACAGTAGCCAGACCGCGCTTCGATGATCCATCAGTGCAGCCAGCCGATTCCCGAGACGCTGTTTTTGATCCTGCAGGCGAAAGGCCATGGACTTCCCTGTGCTTTTTGTCGTTGATGGTGTAAGCCGGCGCCCCCGTCACTCAGCAGCGAAACGTGAGCCTGCCATGAGCGTGCAGGCCCGGCCCATTGCCTTCAGACGAGCCAAAGCCAGAACATAAAAAAGCGTCCCTGCCTCATGGCAGGGACGCTTTTATCGCAGCGATCAGCAAAGCGCAGCGCGTTTACTGCGCGATTTTGGTGTTCTCGGCGCTGGAAGTGTCCGCGCTGTCTGAGCCGGTCGTGTTGCTGCTGGAACGTTCCATGGTGCTGTTGCCGGAGGTGTTGGAACCGGTGCGGTTATCGATGCCCTGTTTGGCCTTCTCACCGGCCTTTTGGGTCATGCTGCCGGCGTTGGACGTGTGCCTGTCCACTTCGTGGCCGGCCTTTTCGCCCGCCTTTTGTTTCATGCTGTCGGTCATGCTGCCCTGACCCTGCGTCGAACTGGCGCCCGTCTCACTGCCGCGCTGCTGGCCGGTCTGACCGGCGTCGCCGGCGCCCTGCTGAGACGAGGTGCTGGTGCTGTTGGTGACCTGCCCGGTGGAACCTGCCTGCTCGCCGGCCAGTGCCGGGGTGGTGGCCAGGGCCAGAACAAAGGGTGCTATCCATGTCGCTTTCATATTGCCTCCTGCAATGAATGGGTACCCCTTCAGCGTAGAAAGCACTGCCCATTATCCAAGCGCTGACGACAAATTCTTTTGTATCAGCCATTTAATCAACATGGGCTATTTTTTGAACACTACCGGGCCCGGGCCTTCTCATGCACCCGGCAGGGTGCGCTGTTATACTCGCCAGGATTGGATCGCTGGCTCATGCATACGCATTATTCGCATGAGGTCCGGGCGCTTCGCAGGCAAGATTCATCGTCGGGCGAGTGGGTGCGAAGACAGACGATAGACTGCCCTTGCACGACCACTGCGTACCGCTCCAGCTTCATGCAACCGTCATGTATTCCATGCAATCGCAGTGACAAGAGAGGTTTATACCAGGATGTCCAACACGCCGAAAATCATCTACACCCTCACCGACGAAGCACCTGCGCTGGCCACCCATTCGCTGCTCCCCATCATTGATGCCTTTACCGATTCGGCCGGCATCATCGTCGAAACCCGCGACATTTCGCTGGCCGGACGCATCCTGGCGCAGTTCCCCGATTATCTGAAAGACGACCAGAAGATGGGTGATCATCTGGCCGAACTGGGCGATCTGGCCAAAACGCCGGAAGCCAACATCATCAAGCTGCCCAATATCAGCGCCTCGGTGCCGCAGCTCAAGGCCGCGGTCAAGGAACTTCAGGGGCAGGGCTACGCCATCCCCGACTATCCCGAGTCGCCGGAAAGCGATGAGGAAAAGGACATCCGCGCCCGCTTTGACCGCGTCAAGGGCAGCGCAGTCAACCCGGTGCTGCGTGAAGGCAACTCCGATCGCCGCGCACCGAAGTCGGTCAAGAACTACGCCAAAAAATACCCGCATCGTATGGGCGAGTGGTCGTCAGACTCGAAGTCCCACGTTTCGCACATGAGCGAGGGTGACTTCTACGGCAGTGAAAAATCCGCCGTGATCGACAAGGCCGGCAGCCTGAAGATCGAGCTGGTCCAGAACGATGGCACCACCACCGTGCTCAAGGACGGGGTTGCGGTCACCGAAGGTGAAGTAGTCGACGGCGCCAGCATGAGCGCCCGCGGCCTGCGCGCCTTTATCCGCGAGCAGATCGAGGACGCCAAAAAGCAGGGTGTGCTGTTCTCGCTGCACCTCAAGGCCACCATGATGAAGGTCTCCGACCCGATCATGTTCGGCATCGCGGTCGACGAGTTCTATCGTGACGTGCTGGCAAAGCACGGCGAGGCGCTCAAAAAGGCCGGCTTCAGCCCCAACAGCGGCGTGGGCGACCTCTACTCGGCGCTGTCCACGCTGCCGGCAGATCAGCAGGACACCATCAAGGCCGACATCGAGGCGCTCTACAAGGCGCGCCCGTCGATGGCGATGGTCGACTCCAGCAAGGGCATTACCAACCTGCACGTGCCCAGTGACGTCATCATCGATGCCTCCATGCCGGCAATGATTCGCGACTCCGGCAAGATGTGGGGCGCCGATGACGCCCGTCACGATGCCAAGGCCGTCATTCCGGATCGCTGCTACGCCGGCATCTATCAGGCCACCATCGAGGAGTGCCAGAAAAACGGCGCCTTCGATCCGACCACGATGGGCAGCGTGCCCAATGTCGGCCTGATGGCGCAAAAGGCCGAAGAGTACGGCTCCCACGACAAGACCTTCCAGATCCCGGCCGACGGCACCGTGCGCGTCACAGATGACGCGGGTAACGTGCTGTTTGAGCACGCGGTCGAGCGTGAAGACATCTGGCGCATGTGCCAGACGAAAGACGCACCGATCCAGGACTGGGTGAAACTCGCCGTCACACGCGCCCGCGACAGCCAGACCCCGGCCATCTTCTGGCTGGACGTCGAGCGTGCCCACGACGCGCAGATGATCAAAAAGGTCGAACAGTACCTGAAGGATCACGACACCAGCGGTCTGGACATCCAGGTCATGGCGCCGGTCGAGGCGATGGAGTACACCCTGGAGCGCACGCGCCGCGGCGAGGACACTATCTCGGTGACCGGCAACGTACTGCGTGACTACCTTACTGACCTGTTCCCGATCATGGAGCTGGGCACCAGTGCCAAGATGCTCTCGATCGTGCCGCTGATGAACGGCGGTGGTCTGTTTGAAACCGGCGCCGGTGGCTCCGCACCCAAGCACGTGCAGCAGCTGGTGGAAGAAAACCACCTGCGCTGGGACTCTCTCGGTGAATTCCTGGCGCTGGCCGCCTCGCTCGAGCACCTGGGCAAGACGTTTAATAACCAGCGCGCCATCGTGCTGGCCAACGCCCTGGACCGCGCCAACGGCGAGTTCCTCGACAGCGACAAGTCTCCCAAGCGCAAGACCGGTGAGCTGGACAACCGCGGCAGCCATTTCTATCTGGCGCTTTACTGGGCCCAGGCACTGGCCGAGCAGAATGACGACGCCGAACTTCAGAAGCTCTTCGGCGAGCTTTATGAAACGCTCAGCAGCAACGAGCAGGCGATCGTCGATGAGCTCAACGGCGTGCAGGGCAAGGCCGTCGAGATCAAGGGCTACTACCACCCGGATATCGAACTGGCCGGCCAGGCCATGCGCCCGAGCAGCATCCTTAATGACGCGCTCGCCACGCTCTCCAAAAAGAGCTGATACGTTGATGGGCCACCGTCAGCGATGACAGCCCATAACGAAAACCGGCGCCCCAGGGCGCCGGTTTTTTTGTTCGGTCAAAAAAGCGTCTAGCGACTCAGATCCACACTGGTTGAACCGCCCTCCTTTACCCGCACCTGCTTGAGGATGAACGGGCTGCGGCCCTGACCGTTGGGCAGTGCCATGGTGCCGGCAACATAAAAGGTGCCCGCCGGAATGCCGGTGGCAGTGAAATAGCCATTGGCGTCGGTGGTGGTCATGTGGGTATAGGCCTGAGCGCGCGGGTCGGCCGGCTCGACGCGCTGACCGGCCAGCGCCTTGTCGGCAGCCTCGGCCGAATATTCGGTGGCCGGCGCTATCGAGACCTTCTCGTGATCGCCGTAGACGGTCTGTCCCGAAGTCAGCTGATAGGCCAGCCGCCCCTTGATGGAGGCCGTGCCGGTTTTGGGGAGCGCTGCGTAGGTGTCGGCCGGGAAAGGCACCTCGCGCCGGACGGTGGCCTCCTGCGGGGCGCTTTCAATTGCGCCCTCGCTGGACATGCCGGGGAAGTTGTCCGCCATGTTCTGAAGGCTTTCACAGCCGGCCAGCCCCATCATCACTAGTGCCCCTGCCACAACCTGCCACTGACGCATGACCTGTTTCCTTGAAATATGGATCGACAAGCAAGCTTAACGACTTCCAGCCCGTACGCCATCCCCTGACATCAACAACCCTGACAGATGGCTCTCTCCCGGCAAGGAGATCGGATCACCCGTTCGATGATCATGAGGACGACACAGGCAAGCTGCTAACATACGTGGCTGACCTGCCCTTCGAGGCGCGCCTCATTACCGGGGTCGCTCGACCATCATCTTTGCTGATCACTCACGGGAGCTTTCGTGCCTCTTCGCGACACCGCCCTGGTACTGGGCGTCATTCTGGTCTGGGCCTTCAACACGATCATGATCAAGCTGGGCCTTGATGAGATGCCGCCACTTTTGATCACCACGCTGCGCTTTATGCTGGTGGCCGCCCTGATCGTACCCTTTACCCGCATTACCCGCGTACAGCTGCCCTGGCTTGTGGCACTGGCGGGTACCTTTGGGTTGATGCACTTTGGTTTTCTGTTTATCGGACTCAACTACACCGAGGTGGGTACCGGCGCGCTGCTGGTGCAGCTGGGCACCCCCTTTGCCACGATCCTGGCGGCGATCTTTCTCAAGGAGCGTTTGACGCTCAATCGCACGGTCGGGCTTTTAGTGTCGCTGTCAGGCGTGGCCGTGCTGGCCGGCGGGCCGACCCTGCCGGGGCCGCTGGCGCTGACCCTTTTGATTCTGAGTGCGCTGGGCTGGGCGATTACCAATCTGATCGTGAAGGTGGCGCCCACGATCGCGCCGTTGACCATGGCCGGCTGGCTGTCGCTGTTTGCCGTGCCGCTGGTGGGGATCGGGTCGCTTTTGTTCGAGCAGTCGCAGTGGCAGGCGATGGTCACGGCCGGCTGGCGGGGCTGGGGCGCGGTCATTTACAGCGCAGTGATGTCGTCGATTCTGGCGTATGGCGTCTGGTATACGCTGCTGCGCAAGCATTCGGTGGCGCGGCTGGTCCCCTGGTCGCTGCTCACGCCGGTCTTTGCCGTGGCGCTGGGCGTGGTGATACTCGGCGAGAGCATGGCCCTGAGCAAGCTGGCCGGCGGGGCACTGGTGGTCGGCGGTATCGCGATTATCAATCTGCGCTGGCGCAAGCGGGCGGCGGTCAGCGCAGGCGCCGCCGGTGCTGAGCCGACCCGGGCCTCACAGCAGGAATAGTCAGGCTGGCGGGGCAGCCACCGTTTCCCGCTCGATCAGCGTCGGCACAAAGGGGGACGAGGGTGCCGGCGTGGCGCCATCGATCAGCCTTAAAAGCCGCTCGGCGGCGTTTTGTGCCATCTCTTCCAGCGGCGCATGAACGGTCGTCAGAGCCGGTACCACATGACGCGCGCAGGCCTCATCGTCATAGCCGATCAATGAAATGGTCTGCGGCATCGAGATCCCTTGCGCCCTCAGCACCGCCATGGCGCCCAGTGCCATGTCATCGTTGCCGGCCACCACGGCCGTGACCGCCATTTCACGGGCCAGCAGGGTGGCCATGCCCTGCTCGCCGCTGCGCTCGGTGAAATCACCCTCGATAATGGCGTGATCATCTGCCTCGATCCCCTGCTCCCGCAGTGCCCGTCGATAGCCGGCCAGTCTGCCGGCGGCGTCCTGCTGGCGCAGCGGCCCGGTCAGACAGGCAATGTTTCGATGGCCCCGGTCCAGCAGATGGCGTGTGGCCAGGTAGCCGCCGCACTCGTTGTCCAGATGGATACAGTGTTCGGCGATCTCCGGCACCAGCCGGTTGAACACCACCAGCGGCGTATGTGTCGCAAGCGCGGCAAGTGTCTCATTGGAGAGCGCATCGGCGTGCACGATCAGCCCGTCGCAGCGCCGCCCCAGCAGAAAGTCCACCGCCTCCTGCTCGCGGCTGGCCTCGCCGCCGCCGGAGGCGACCAGCAAAGAGACATTGGCGCGGCGCAGCGCCGCTTCCAGTGTCGCCATCACCCGGCCCATGAAGGGCCCGGCCAGATGCGAGATCACAAGCCCTACGCCGCCCAGCCGGTTGGAGGCGAGCGAACGGGCAAAGGCGTTGGGGGCGTACCCCATGGCGCTGATGGCGGCCTCGACGCGCGTGCGCGTCTCGACGTTGACCCGAACCTCGCCTTTCATGACGCGCGACACCGTGGCAGGAGACACGCCGGCGCGGGCGGCGACCTCACGAATGGTAGGCATGACGACATCCTTGTGGTTATGAGCTCACTTGACCAGATGCGGCGGGTGACGACAAGCAGAGCGTCTGCCTGCCCGTATGATCGCCCGCCATCAGTTTAACCCAAGGTCGCATAGTGAGATGGCCCTCGACAGATCATCATGAAACCGGTTTCATAAACGCGGGATGACAATGAGGGCATGCCAATGCTGGGAGTGAAGGAGAAGCTGAGCTACGGACTGGGCGACTTTGCCAGTGCCTTCACCTGGGCCTCGCTGTCGCTGTATCTGATGTATTTCTATACCGACGTGTTCGGCATCAGCCCGGCACTGGTGGGCACGCTGTTTCTGGTCACCCGGCTGTGGGACGCGGTCACCGACCCGGCCGTGGGGCTGCTGGCCGATCGCACCCGCACCCGCTTTGGCCGCCTGCGCCCCTATCTATTGTTCTTCTCGCTGCCGCTTGGCGTCATGCTGGCGCTGACCTTCACAACGCCTGCTCTGAGCGAGACCGGCCGCATCATTTACGCCTTCGTGACCTATATCGCATTGATGGGCCTTTATACGCTGGTCAACATCCCCTATTCGGCGCTGCCGGTGTCGATGACCACCAACAACGACGAGCGCCGCCAGCTGACCAACTACCGCATGCTGCTCTCCTACATCGCCTTTGTGCTGATCAGCTACGCCACGCTGCCACTGGTGGAATGGCTGGGCGACGGTGACGAGCAGCGCGGCTTTGCGCTGACCTATACGTTGTATGGCGTGATCACCTTCATCGTCTTTCTGATGACCTTTCGCGGCGTGCGCGAGCGTTATGTCGAGGGCGACAGCGCCAGTAATCCGTTGAAAAGTTTTGCCCACATTGGCCGCGCCCGGCCGTTCTGGATCATGTTCGCCACCAGTATTCTGGTCTTTACCCTGACGCTGATGCCGGACTCGGCGGCCATCTACTTTTTCAAGTACTACGTCGGCGAGAGTGCCTCGGTGTCACTGTTTCTGGCCATGGGCTACGCCAGCATGGTGGTAGGGGTAATCGTCAACCAGTTGATCATGCGGCGTTTTTGCAAGCGCCGCGTCATGATCGGCGCCAATCTGGCCTACGCCCTGGCGCTTGCCAGCTTTTTCATGGCCGCCGACATGGGCCAGGCGTTCTATTTTGGCGCCTTCATGGCCGCCAAGTTCATCAACGGCATCATTGCCCCCACCATGTGGGCCATCGTGGGCGATATCGCCGACTACGTGGAATACAAAAGCGGGCACCGCGCGACCGGCACCACCACCAGCGCCGTCACCTTCAGTCAGAAGTTCGGCATGAGCATCGGCGGATTGCTGACCGGCGTGCTGTTCACGACCTACGGCTATACCCCCAATACCGAGCAGAGCGAGACCGTGCTGGTGCTGATCAAATCCATGATGAGCGTGCTGCCGGCCCTTGGCGCGCTGGGCGTGGCGGCACTGATGCTGATCTACCCGCTGGGGGATCGCCGCATGGCCGAGATCCGCACGGCCAAGCCCACGGCGGCGTAGCGCATTCACATCTCCCAATCATCCGACCGACGAGGAAGCAATATCATGCGCAACCTGAAAAGCCTGATCGAACAGATGACGCTGGAGGAGAAGGCCGGCCTGTGCTCGGGCGATAGCTTCTGGCGTACGAAGGCCGTCGAGCGCCTGGACATTCCCGCAATCAACCTCTCCGACGGACCCCACGGGCTGCGTGCTCAGGGTGAGGATCAGGACCACCTTGGGGTGAACGAGAGCAAACCGGCCACCTGCTTCCCCACGGCCGCCGGCCTTGCCAGCTCCTGGAGTGTGGCGCTGCTCGAACAGCTCGGCGCCGCGCTGGGGGATGAGGCTCAGGCCGAAGGGCTGCACGTGGTGCTGGGGCCGGGCGCCAACATCAAGCGCTCGCCGCTGTGCGGGCGCAATTTCGAGTACTTCTCCGAGGATCCGCTGCTCTCCTCGCACCTGGCGGCGGCCCATATTCGCGGTACCCAGTCGCGCGGCGTGGGCAGCTCGCTCAAGCACTTCGCCGCCAATAATCAGGAGCATCGCCGCATGTCGGTGGATGCGCGAGTCGATGAGCGCACCCTGCGCGAGATCTACCTGGCCAGCTTTGAGTACGCCGTGAAGGAGACGCAGCCCTGGACGGTCATGTGCGCCTACAACCGGCTCAACGGCGAGTACTGCAGCGAACATCCGCGGCTTCTGACCGAGATCCTGCGCGACGAGTGGGGCTTTGAAGGTTACGTGGTCTCCGACTGGGCCGCGGTCAACGAGCGCGTGCCGGGGCTGGCCGCCGGCATGGAGCTCGAGATGCCCGCTTCCGGCGGCGAACGCGACGCGCAGATTGTGGCCGCCGTGCAGAACGGCCAGCTGGAAGAGGCGGTGCTGGATCTTGCCGTCGAGCGGCTGCTGCGTGTCACCTTCAAGGCCGCCGATGCCCGCCTTGAAAACGCCTCGTTCGACGCCGAGGACCACCACCAGCTGGCCCGTCGCATTGCCCGTGAGAGCATGGTGCTGCTGCAAAACGATGGCACCCTGCCGCTGGCCAACGAGCGCCGCGTGGCCGTGATCGGTGAATTTGCCGAGCGCCCGCGCTATCAGGGTGGCGGCAGCTCACACGTCAACGCCACCCGCGTCGAGCCATTGCTGGAAGCGCTCGAGACCCGCGGCGCGAGCTTTGACTATACCAAAGGCTTCGAGATCGACCGCGACGCCCCCGATCAGCAGCTCGAACAGAAAGCCGTCCAGCGCGCGCGCGATGCAGACGTTGCCGTGCTGTGTCTGGGGCTGCCCGACCGTCACGAGTCGGAAGGCTATGACCGCACCCATCTGAATCTGCCGGCCAATCAGCTCGCCCTGATCGAGGCGGTCACCGCCGCCCAGCCCAACACCGTGGTGGTGCTGGCCAACGGCGCGCCGATCGTGATGCCCTGGGCCGGGCAGGTCAGCGCCATTCTGGAAGGCTATCTGGGCGGCCAGGCGGTGGGCGCCGCGGTAGCCGATCTGCTCTATGGCGAGGTCTCACCGAGCGGCAAGCTGGCCGAAACCTTCCCGCAGCGCCTGGAAGACAATCCGGTCCATCTCAACTTCCCCGGCGAAGGTGACGTGGTGCGCTATGGCGAGGGCATCTTCGTGGGCTATCGCTACCACGATACCCAGGGCGTCGCGCCCCTTTTCCCCTTCGGTCACGGGCTGAGCTACAGCCGCTTTGACTACGCCAACCTGACGCTTTCCGCCGACACCTTTAGCGGCGATGAGCAGCTCACGGTCAGTCTCGATGTCACCAACAGCGGCGAACGCGAGGCCAGCGAGATCGTGCAGCTCTACCTGAGTGATCAAACGCAGACCGTACCGGTGGCGGCGCAGGCGCTGCGCGGCTTCGACCGCGTAACGCTCGCGCCGGGCGAGACGGCCCGGGTCGAGATGACACTCGCGCGTCGGGACTTCTGCTGGTACGACGCCGAACGCGCCGACTGGCGCCTGCCCACCGGCAGCTTCGAAGTTCGCGTTGGCGCCTCCTCACGGGATATTCGCCTGAGCCGGTCCATCGAGGTGCACGGCGACGAGACGCCGCTGCCGGCGATCGATCGCAACACTCTGCTGGGTGATCTGCAAACGCATGAGAGCGCTGCTCGGGTGCTGCGCGAGCATCTTGCCGACCTCGCCGAGGAGCTGCCCATGCTCAATAGTCTGATGGACAAGGGCGGCGATAATGATCTGATGGACGCCATGGGTCGTTACCTGCCGCTGCGCGCCCTGATCTCGTTTTCGAGCTTCACCGAGGCACGCCTTGACGCTCTGCTCAAGGACCTGAAGGCACTGGCGTAACCTTTTGTACCGCTGCCAATGACGGCTTGGGTTCTCCCTGTAATAACTGTATATTTAAACAGTACTCAGGGAGGACCCGGGCATGTCGAGTGGACCCATTACCGGCCGCGGCGCCAGCGACAATCTGCATCACCGCTTCGACCGCATCCGCATCGAGGCGGTCGATGACGGCTGGTGGCAGGCAGATACACCTGCCAGCCACGCCACCGAGGTGCGCCCGGAACACAGCCGCACGGCGATCTCGCGCAACCAGTCACCGGACATGCCCTTTTCAAGCTCGCTCAACCCCTACCGGGGCTGCGAACACGGCTGCATCTACTGCTTTGCCCGCCCCTCGCATGCGTACTGGGATCTCTCCCCGGGCCTTGATTTCGAAACGCGCCTGATCGCGCGCACCAATCTGCCGGCACTGCTGGCCGAAGAGCTGGCGCACCCCGGCTACGTCTGCGAACCCCTGGCACTGGGCGCCAATACCGATCCTTATCAGCCCATCGAGCGCCAGCACCAGTTAAGCCGCCAGCTCCTTGAAGTGCTGCTGCGCCATCGCCATCCGCTGACCATCACCACCCGCAGTGCGCTGATCCTGCGCGATCTCGATCTGCTCGGAGCGCTGGCCCGCGAGCGGCTGGTGCGGGTGTTTATCAGCTTCACCACGCTGGACAGTGATCTCAAGCGGGTCATGGAGCCACGCGCCGCCTCACCAAAGGCGCGGCTGAAGGTTATTCGTACCCTGCGCGAGGCGGGCGTGCCGGTCGGCATCATCACCGCGCCGATGATTCCCATGATCAACGACCGGGAACTGGAAAAACTGCTGCAGGCCGGCCGTGACGCCGGCGCCACCAGCGCCGGCTATACACTTTTGCGTCTGCCTCATGAGGTGCGCCCCCTGTTCGAGCAGTGGCTTTGCGAGCATTTTCCCGATCGGGCCGAGCACGTCATGAGCCTGATCCGCCAGACCCGCGGCGGGCGTGACTACGACAGCCGCTTCGGCCATCGCCTGCGCGGTGAAGGCCCCTTCGCCGATCTGCTCACCCAGCGCTTTCGACTGGCCATCCGCCGGTTCGGGCTCAATCGCCGCCGTGAGGAGGAGCGACTCGATACCACGCGATTTGCGCCACCTCATCAGCAAATCGCTCTGTTTTAACGACAACAATTCAAAGGGAGGTTGTCCGCCATGACTGCTGCCACCGCTTACGCCGAGCTGCCGATCGATATGCCCAGCCCCGCGCTGCGCTATCACCGCTTTGGCTCACCGCTGGAAGTGTTGCACCTGGAGCCTCGGCCCGATGGTCCGCTGGAGGATGATCAGATGCGCGTGCGCATGACCTGCGCGCCCATCAACCCCTCGGATCTGATTCCGATTGCCGGCATCTACCGCCATCGCATCGCGCCGCCGCTGGTGGCCGGCCATGAAGGGGTCGGTGTGGTGACCAGGGCACAGGGTCCATGGCGGGCTCTCGAGGGGCGGCGAGTGCTGCCGCTGCGCGGCCCCGGTACCTGGCAGCAGACGCTGGACTGCGACCCGCGCCTGGCCATTACTGTACCCGACGATATTCCCGATCACGTGGCGGCGCGGGCCTGGATCAACCCGATGACGGCCATGACAATGCTGCAGCGCTGGCCGGTCGATGGATGCGATGTGCTGCTGACTGCGGCCGGCTCCAACTGCGCGCGGCTGCTGGCGCAGTGGGCGCTGTGCTGCGGGGCGCGCTCGGTGACCGGCATCTGGCGCAGCGCCCATCACCGCGAGGCGCTGACCGAGATGGGCGTACACGTGCTGGATCAGGACGATCACGACGCCATTGATGCCGCCGCCGGGCGCGCCGGACGCATTTTTGACGCCACCGGCGGGCGGCTGGCCGACCGATTACTGACCCACATGCCCGCTGACGGCGTGTTCGTCACCTACGGGCTGCTCTCCGGTGTGCCCATCAGCCCGCAGCGCATGAGTGCGCGCGTGCGCCGCTTTCATCTGCGCGATCACATCAAGGGGCTGGAGCACACCGAGTGGCAGGCAGGCTTTGAAACGCTCTGGGCCCTGCTGCGCGACGTCAACATGGCGCCGGTGCAGCATTTCCGGCTTGCTGACTGGCGCCAGGCGCTGCTCTGGCACGACAGCCATCCGGGCATGAAAACCATGCTGACGCTTTCCTGACCGCGCCGGCCTTCCAACCGTGCAACATCGCCGTAAAAGACCGGCATAAAAAAGGGCCGCCCCTGTCGGGCGGCCCTTTTGCGATCACACACGTTACCGGAATGACTCAGTCGCCGCTGATAGTCTCGACGCTGATCACTTCCGGCGGCTCGACCGGTGTCAGGCGACGCACCTGATCCGGCTGTATACGCTCACGATACTCGAGCGGCTCAAGCGACTGCGGCTGACCGCTTTCCAGCGCGCGCTCGATGGCTGCCATGATGCGCACATCGCGCAGGCCTTCCGTGCCGTCGGCTTCGGGGTCGATATCGTTGAGAATACAGTGGGAGAAGTAGTCGGTCTGACCGCCGAACTGCTCCACCGGGCCGGGCGAATGGGCCGTGATCTCGCCGTCAACGCTCAGGTCATAATCGATCGACACCGTCGGGCCGAACATGTAGCTGGGGCGCGAGAACAGCGCGCCGCGCGCGCCGATGACCGACAGGTGGTTGTGGCCGCTGGTGGCGTAGCTGACAAAAAACTGGGCCAGTCGACCCTCGGCAAAGCGCAGGCTGACGCTCACGCTGTCGTCACAGGTATAGTCGCGCCCCGGCGTGTTGTCGCTCATGGCGCTGACCTCGACCGGCTCGGCGCCGAACAGATGGCGTACCGCGTTGATCGGATAGGCGCCCATGTCGGGCACGGGACCTGCCCAGTAGCCGTGCAGGGCGCGGTGGTTTTTCGAGTTGAGATCCTGGGTGAGCTGCGAGGAGAACGACCGCGGCGCGCCGATGGTGCCCTCACGCATGTGCCGAATCATCTCGAGTGTGCCCGGCTCGTGGTGCAGTCGGTAGGCGACCATCAGTTTGGCGTTGCCGCGCTCGGCGGCCTCGATCATCGCCTCACAGTCCTCGACGCTGGTCGCCATCGGCTTTTCCAGCAGCACATGAATGCCCGCTTCCAGCGCCGGCACGGTGTCCTGGCGATGGCGAAAGTTGGGCGTGGCAACATAGACGGCATCGATCTCGCCGGAGTGTAAAAGCGTCTCGTAGTCGTCGTAGCCGTAGACCTTGAGGTTGTAGCGCTTGCTCAGCACCTCGGCCTTTTTCGGATCGCCGGTGACCAGCGCCGTCATCTCCGAGTTGTCGCTGGCCGCGATGCCCGGCATGAACGCACCCTGTGAAATTTCTCCGCCGCCGAGGACGGCGTAGCGCACTTTTCCCTGTGCCATGTAAGCTCCTGAGCCATTCGTCAATGAAAACGAGTCCTCCAAGCCTGGCGCAGGGCGCCGGAACTGTCAGGCACAACCATCATATTCATCATGGCGCATCAAACCCCTCACCCGGCCCGGCTGACGCCGGCATCGCCACGGGTCAGATCATCGATCATCACCTGGTTGCGCCCGGCGCTTTTGGCGCGATAGAGCGCGGCATCGGCGGCTTCAAACAGCCGGGTGGTATCGCACGTTTCAGCGTACCCCAGCGCCACCCCGATGCTGACGGTGACCACACCGGCCGTCGTGCTGTGATGATGCATCATGGACAGCCCCTGAACGCTGGCCCGCAGGCGCTCGGCATAGGGTGCAAGCGCTGCGCCGGTCATGCCGGTCACGAAGATGGCAAACTCCTCTCCCCCGATACGCCCGGCACGCCCGTGCGGCTCGGCGGCCGCGGCCAGCGCCTGTGCCACGCGCCGCAGCGCCCGGTCGCCGGCGGCGTGGCCGTAGTGGTCGTTATAGGCCTTGAAGCTGTCGATATCGATCATGGCCATGGCCACCACCGCCCCCGGCGCCATTCGTTCGAGATCACTGGCAAGGCCTGCGTGAAAGCCGCGTCGATTGGCAAGCTCGGTCAAGGGATCAAGCGCGGCCAGACGACCGAGCATATCGCGCTGCTCGGCGAGCTGGCGCTTGCGACGCTCCTCACGGGTGATGAGCAGAAAGTGGCGACGGCGCTCGTTTTCAAGCGTCCGGTGGGCAAACAGCGCCGGGCCGATGATGACAATGGCGATCATCAGATTGTGAATTTCAAGCACCGGCAGTCTGAGCGGGCCATGGGCGATCGCTGCCGACTGAATCAACACCACAATGACAGCCAGTATCATCACCAGACGCAGGGGCAGCGCCATGCTGATGACCATCGCCATCAAAACGGCGTAGTTGGCAAACACGAACCCCAGCGCGTTGACGGAGCTGGAAAGCACCATCAACACCGCCAGCATCGCCACCGCAAGAAGATGAAAGCCACAGGTCACGCACTGCTGGACGATCAGCGGGCCACGCGCGCGATGCAGCCAGTAGAGCACCGCAAGGCCCAGTGGCAGTACGACGCCAAGGCGAAGGGTCAGGGCCAGCCGTATCCGGTCGGGCACGGCGAACCAGTCCCCGGGGGCAAAGGCAACATAAAACCCGAGGCCGATGACCACGGAGACCGACAGGGCACGCTGACGCGCCGCCCGGGTGCTGGCGGCAAATGCACTCATCTGCTCGGCCGGCAGGGTGACACGCCCGAACCACCCCTCGCCTTCCAGCGCCCGATCCAGCTCGGTGGCCTCTTCCTGCATGGTGGATTCCATTGTTTCTGGCACCTGCCTGCAGTTGTTTGAGTTGTTTGAGTTGTTTGCCACGGCCACGACGGTGACCTTATCGCATCACTGAAAGGCATCCGCTTCAGTGCGGCGAACCAGACAGGTTTGAAAGGTTATCGACCGGGCGCCTGTGCGCTTGAGCACCTGTCATCAACGGCCATACCCGTGTGATCAGCGTGGCTTGCGATCGATACTCGAGCCGCAAAAGCACGAACCCGAGCGGCTGACAGGGAAGAGTCACGGGTAGTCGGACACAAAAAAGCCCCGCAGAGCGGGGCAAGTTCACGAGAAATCGAGTTTAAAACGTGTACTCGATACCGATAACGGCGACCGGGTAGACGTTGTACTTGTTCAGGTCACTGCGAAGATCGTCTTCCTGGTCACGGGCTTCACGCTCGGCAATGGGGCGCACACCCGGAATGTCGAGCGCGTTGCCGCGGGGCGTCAGCGAGACGCTCGGGTCGATCCAGAAGGCGCCGGCTTCGGCATAGAAGCCCAGACCCTGCTTTGAGCTGTTGCGCCAGCCGATGCCCAGATAGGGCTCGACGTTGTCGGAGAGCTTGGCGCGACCATCCAGGCGAGCATCATCAGCGCTGATGTCAATGCCGCCAAAGTCATCGAAGCTGTCGCCACCCGTATAGCGTCCCGTGGCCCGGATCTGAACGTCCGGCTTGACCGCACCGGCGGACAGGAAAAAGCCGCTGTTGACCCAGGGGTAGATGTCCAGCTTGAGGCTGTAGATGTCCATGTCGACCTTGCCATCGTAGGTGTAGTCACCGTTGGTATGGTCAAGGTCGTTGTATTCGTAGCCGCTGTAGCCGGCGGTCAGGGCAAAGTGATCATGAAAGCGCCAGCTCACGTTGGCGCCCAGACCGGTCGTACCGGCACTGCCGGCGACCGACCAGTGATCTTCTGCCATGGCGGCGGCGCTGGTGACCAGCAGCAGGGATCCGGTGATGACAGCGGTTGCGATACGACGCATGACGTAGCCTCTCAAAAATGATCTGTGTTCCGGTGCGCCGATAACGTCGACGTCATTGAATGAACGCAAGTGTACGCAGCGCGGTCGCAATCGATCGGCAGAAAAGGGCCGGTTTGGGTGTGTATTTCTCGCGCCTTGACCTCTCCCGTCGTTTCGAACTGTCGCGGGGCTGCGCTATTCTTGGGCCTTCTTGAGGCGAGCGGGAGTCGAACCATGTCATCACTGCGCGATCAGTTGAGCCGCAAGGTGTATTCCACCGAAACCGGGGATATGCGCAAGCACGACGAAAGCGATGAGCAAAAGGCGCAGGATGAGACGCGGCTGTCATCGCTTGACGGTATCGTGCGTATCAAACGTGAGACGGCCGGACGCAAGGGCAAGGGCGTGACCACGCTGCATGGCATACCGCTGCCAGGCGATGCGCTGAAAACCCTGATGCAGGCGCTGAAAAAGCGCTGCGGCAGCGGCGGCGCGCTCAAGGAGGGCGTCATCGAGATTCAGGGCGATCATCGCGACACCCTGCGCGCCGAGCTGGAAAAGCGCGGCTATACCGTCAAACTGGCGGGGGGCTGATCATGTCGGGTCCTTCATTTCGCGCCTCACTGCTTGCTGCCTCACTGCTGCTGACCGGCCTTTTGAGCGGCTGCTCGCTGTTCGCCAGCGGTCCCGATTTCGCCACGCTCTCGGGGGAAGCCATCAGCGACGAGCAGGCGCCGATCGCTGATGACGCCCGGCTGGAAATTCGCCTGCTGGATGTCACCCAGGGGCGCACCACCGTCGCCCAGGTCGATCAAAACACCCACGGGCGCTGGCCGGTGCCGTTCATGCTGCAGTATGACCGCCACCATATCGACAGCGATCGACGCTACGCCCTGAGCGCCGCTCTGCGCGAAGGCGATGACACACGCTATCTGACGCTGGAACCCCTGCCGGTACTCACCGATGGCGCGCCCGCACAGCAGGTGCGTGTGCCGCTGACACCGGTCAACCGGTAGCTTCCGGCGACGGCCGAGAGCCTGACAGCCCGGCCAGCAGGGCGGTCAGGCTCTCGTCGATGGATGCCTCGCATTTGAGGGTGTACAGCGCATCGGCCCGGGTGTGGCCACGGTTGATGCAGGCGACCGGCAGACCCCGGGCCGCCGCGTGACGAGCAAAGCGAAAGCCGGAAAACACCATCAGGGAGGAGCCCACCACCAGCAGCGCCTGACTGTCATCGAGCATCGACATGGCCCGATTCAGCCGAGCGCGCGGTACGTTGTCGCCAAAAAACACCACGTCGGGCTTTAAAATGCCGTGGCCGCAGCGCGGGCAGTCCGGCAGCCGAAAGTCCGAGAAATCCACGTCATCGAGATAGGCGTCACCGTCCGGGGCAATTTCGGCATCCATGCCGACCCAGTCCGGGTTGAGTTCGGCCAGATGGTCATGCAGTACATGGCGACGCACCAGCAGATTGCACTGCATGCAGCGCACCAGGTCGGCGCGACCGTGCAGGTCCACCACACGTTTGCTGCCCGCCTTTTGATGCAGGCGATCGACATTTTGCGTGATGATCCCTTCGATAAGGCCCTGCGCTTCCAGCGCGGCCAGCGTATGGTGCGCCCGCCCCGGCGAGGCGCCGGCAAGCAGGCGAAAGCCGACCAGGCTGCGCGCCCAGTAGCGCTGGCGGCCGAGATGACTTTTCATGTAGACCTGATGGGTCATGGGCGGGGGTCGCTTCCACGCCCCGGCTTCGTCCCGATAGTCGGGGATGCCGCTGTCGGTACTCACCCCGGCGCCTGTCAGAACGCACAGGCGAGGATGATGTCTTACAAGATCGATCAGTGCCTGTTCGTCGACACCCGGTGCACTACTCATGATCCCTCCTTACAACCTGGCGACCGAACGACAGCAAAATCGCTGTCGGGCATGGATGCCAACCCGACACAACGCTAGACTAAACCTCAACCTACCGGGATGACGTCATGCGCTGGCTGGAATATCTGCTTCCCCTGATCTTTCTGACCCCCCTGTTCGCCACGGCCGTGGTGGTCCTCGGGCTGCGCCATCTGTTTCAGGACAAGCCCGGTTTCTCACCGTCCGGCCAGCGGCTTCGCCAGTCCGGCAATCGTTTTCGCGAGCGACTGGCCGAGGCGCGCGTCAAACTCTTTCTGGCCGGCGCTCTGGGGCCGGTGCTTGCGATCACGCCGCTGATCTACGGCATGGGTCGCATGCTGTTCTCGTCGCATCAGGACTGGCTTGAATGGAGCATCTATGGACTGATCACCACGATCGCGGCACTGATCGTGGGCGCTTTCATGATGGCACTTTCCTACCGAATTTCGAATCTGCGCCTGCGCCTGGCCGGTGCCATGAACGTGGCGCACGACCTGCAAAACCTGTTGCGTACCCAGCAGCAGGGCATTCGCATCTTCCATGATGTTCCGGCCGATGGCTTTACCATCGACCATGTCGTGGTCACCGACCACGGCATTTTTTCACTTCTGGTGCGGACTCGACAGGCCGGCCCTGAGGTCGCCCGGGACAACGCCCACACGCTCAGACTCGACGGCGAACGACTCCACTTTCCCGACCGGGAGGAGGCGCGTCCGGTGCGCGAGGCGCAGCGCGCCCGGCGCTGGCTGCATGAGCGCCTGACCCGCGACTGCAAACAGGACGTGCCCGTCCAGGCCATGCTGGTGCTGCCGGGCTGGCGCATCGAGCGGGTCAGGGACAATGCCGATGTCCGGGTGCTCGGCGACAACGAGCTTTCAAACGCAATGCAGCACAGCCAGCAGCCGGCACTGCCACAGCCGCTGCAGGATGACGTCCTCAAGGCGCTGGTGCGCCTGACCGACGATCAGCAGACTCACCATGCGATGTCTGCCATGTCTCGATAGACACACGATGCGCATCGCGAGCGCCAGGGCGAGACGGCCGGCCGGGCGCCTCGCGGCTGCCGATTCAATCTCGAACCCGCTAACGATGAATGATGCGCCCTTCCCGTGGAGGCTGCCGGCGCATCGCGTTTGACAAGGAGTACCCCATGAACGACCCCGAGCGCGTTGCCGCACGCGCGCCTGCCAGCCGTGCTGCCATTGCCTGGTTTTTTGCCCTCTCCGGGCTTTCCTTTTCCAACTGGGCGGTTCGCATTCCCGACATTCGCACCCTGCTCGATCTGTCCCAGTCCCAGCTCGGCGCGCTGCTGCTGTGTCCGGTCATCGGGTCGCTGGGCCTGACGCTACTGTCGAACTATCTCAACACCCGCTTTGGCAGCCGGCGTATCACCCGCGTGGCGGCCTCCGCCATCGTGGTCTCGCTGGTGTTGATCGGGTTTGCCCTCTCCCCGCTGACGCTGGGCCTGGCTCTGGCCGTCTTCGGCGCCGGCATGGGGCTTCTCAACATCGCCATGAACGATCAGGCGGCCACGCTTGAGCGTCGCTATCGACGCTCCATCATGTCCTCCTTTCATGGCCTGTTCAGCCTGGGGGGCATGGCCGGCTCGCTGATCGGCGGCGCTCTGGCCACGCTGGGGCTGACGCCGCGCTGGCACCTGCTGCTGGTCGCCGGCTTTTTGCTCATCGGCATTGTGATCAGCCACCGCCACCTGCTGGCACCGCCACCGCGCGCCGAGCGACCGGTCGGGGCGCTGTTCGTGCGTCCGAAGGGCCGGGTCTGGCTGCTGGGCGTCATCGCCGCCGCCGTGGTCTTCATCGAAGGCTCGATGGCCGACTGGTCAGCGCTTTTTCTTACCGACCTTGGCGCCTCGCGCGGGCATGCCGCCCTGGGACTTGCCGTCTTTACCGGCACCATGGCCGTCGGCCGGCTGCTGGGCGATCGCTGGCTGGACCGGGTCGGCGCGGTACGCGCCCTTGAAGTCGGCAGCGCGCTGGCGCTGGCCGGACTGATGCTGGCCATCATTGTGGCCGACCCCGTTCTGGCTCTGCTCGGCTTTGCACTGGCCGGCATCGGCATGTCGACCCTGTTCCCATGCCTTCTGAGCCTGGCCGGGCGCAATCGATCCATGTCGCCGTCAGGGGCGATTGCCTCGGTGGCCATGCTGGGCTATCTGAGCATGCTGGGCGGCCCGCCAATGCTGGGTTTTCTGGCCGAGGCCATCACGCTGCACTACGCCTTTATCGCACTGGTCGTGGCCGCAGCGCTTGCCATTGTACTGGCGCGGCCGGCGGCCCGGGCCTGACCCCGCCGGACGCGGCCTGCCTCGTGCCATGAAAAAGGGCCCGACCATGACGGTCGGGCCCTTTGCATTGCCAACAGATGCGCCTAGACCGGCGGCTGCTCGGGGCTGTCCGGCATGTTGATGTGGCCGGGCTCCATGCGGTTGAGATGCAGAAACTGCAGGTGGCGCTCGTACTGATCGAGAATGTCGTCGATCACCTGCTGCTCGGTATAGCCCATCAGGTCGTAGCCCTGGCTGCCCTCCAGCAGATGCACCTCGAGTCGGTAGTAGTTTTCCGAGGCCTTTTTGGTGCGCATGGCAAAGGCCGGCGTGGCAAAGGCCCGCGTCCAGACCTGGTAGGTGAAGTTCTGCTCGTTGCCGAAATCGACGTTGAGCGAGAGATAGTCATGCTCGTTCTGCTCGCCGCCACAGACGTACACACCGACGTCCTGGCTGTCGAGCCTGTCCTTGATGGCCGTCATGGCCGGGTGCACCCGCTCCTTGAGAAAGCGCTGCGCCTCGCCTCGATCCGGAAAGTTCATCGCCCGGTCCAGACGCTGCTCCCAGTTGCCCTGCCCGCCACGGCTGCTGCCCATGCGACCGGAAAGCGACCCCGCCAGGCTCAGCCGATAGCTCTCCTCCTTGAACGCCTCGACCTTGAGCGCCTTGTAGAGCCCGGCCATCATGAAAAAGAGCACCACCGAGAACGGCAGGCCCGTGATCACCACCGCACTTTGCAGCGTGGAAAGCCCCCCGGCCAGCAATAGCGCCAGGGTCAGAATACCGATCACCGCCGACCAGAGAATGCGCATCCACACCGGCGCATCGCTGCTGACATCCTTGAGCACCGAGGTGAAATTCGACAGCACCAGCGCGCCGGAATCGCCCGAGGTCACAAAGAAGATGATCGCCAGGATACTGACGGCAATCGTTGTAATGACCGGGAAGGGATACTGCTCCAGAAAGAGATAGATGCCCGCCGGCGGGTTATCCATGACCTGCTGACCGAACTCGGTGGCGCCACTGATCGCCATGTCGATGGCGCTGTTTCCCAGCAGCGACATCCAGATCATCATGAAGGCGATCGGCAGCGTCAGAGTACCGGCCACAAAGGTGCGGATGGTACGACCGCGGGAGATGCGGGCCAGAAAGAGTCCCACGAACGGGCCCCAGGCGATCCACCAGGCCCAGAAAAACAGCGTCCATGAGTTGAGCCAGTCCATCGGCCGATCAAAGGCGTAGGTATGAAACGACATTCGAACGAACGAGGAGAGATAGTCGCCCACGTTCATGACCAGCGCATTGAGCAAAAAGATGGTATCGCCGGCGAACAGCACGAACAAAAGCAGCGCCACCGCCAGCAAAATATTGAACTCGGAAAGGCGACGAATGCCGCGCTCCACGCCGGTCACCGCCGAGATGGTGGCAAACAGCACGATCAGCAGGACCAGCGCGGTCTGGGTCCAGGCGCTCTCGGCGATGCCGAACATGAAGTTCAGCCCGTAGTTGAGCTGAATTACCCCGATCCCGAGACTGGCCGCAATGCCGAACACGGTGCCCAGCACCGCCGCAATATCCACGGCATGGCCGATGGGGCCGTAGATTTTCTTGCCGATGATGGGATAGAGCGCGCTGGAAATGGTCAGCGGCAGATTGTGGCGATAGCTGAAAAACGCAAGCGACATGCCCACCAGCGTATAGATGCCCCAGCCTGAAAGCCCCCAGTGCATGAAGGTGAGCTGCATGGCATAGCGCGCAGCCTCCACCTGGTCTTCAGGGGCGCCGGGCGCGGTATAGAACTGGGTCAGCGGCTCGGCAAGGGCAAAGAAGATGACGCCGATGCCGATGCCGGCGGAAAACAGCATCGCCGACCAGGAGAACATGTTGAAGTCGGGTCGGGCATGCTCCGGGCCCAGCCGGATCTTGCCAAAGCGTGATACGCCAAGAAACACCACAAAGCCGAGATAGACCACAACGGTCAGAAAGTAATACCAGCCGAAGGTGTTGGAGATCCAGCCCAGTACGGCGTTGATGACCCCGCTGGCCTGTTCGGTGGCAATCATCGCCCACAGCGAAAACGCCACGATGCCGATAAACGACCCGTAGAAAACGGTCGGATTGAGTCTGTCCCCCGAAGGGGCGTTGTCTTTCGTTGTCTCACTCATGTGTCTTCCTGATTGATTATTGGAGATTGGAAGAGAGTCCTGACAGTCGGTGCTGTTTTTATGACTGTGACTCAGGGTGACACTATCGTAGTTTAACAACCGTTCAAAAAAAAACTTATGACAATTCAAAATTCCAAGAAGCCATGATTATTTCAAGCGGCATTCGCCCGTCACCGCTACACGAACCGATCGGTGTATGACAGACAGGCCGCCAGCGCAGGTGATCGTATGTCGACCCCGTCAGGCGACGGCGCAATAACAAGGCGCAACGGCGCCATCACGCATTCGGGAAGAAGGCAAGGAAGGTCAAGACAGCCCCGGCGTCAGGGCGTCGGCGGGCAGGTATCGCCGTGAATGATCCAGACCGGCTGAACCACGTCGCGTTCGTGACACTCACCGACCACCATGCGCGCCGCCATCACGCCCTTGGCGTGGCTGTCCTGATGGACCGTGGTCAGCATGGGGCGGCGGCGCTGGCCCTCGGCAATCCCGTCAAAGCCGGTCAGTCGCAGCTGCTCGGGCACCCTGATGCCGCGCTGCTCGGCCAGACTCAGCGCGGTCAGCGCCAGGCGATCCGACATGCACAGCAACAGATCCGGAGCGGACTCGGTCAGAAGGGCTTCAATAACGGGCGCGGCCGCCTCGAACGTGTTGCCATCAACGTTCCACAGCGCCACCCGGTCAGGGTCGTGGCCGGCCTCGCGCAGCGCCTGATCAAAACCGGTCAGCCGCTCGATGGCCACCGAATTGGGCTGCGACCAGCGCGAGTGCCGCTCGAGTGGCCCACCGGGAGCCTCCAGCGTCATGCGCAGCGCCAGAATCGCCGGGCGCCGCGCGCCGCCGGCCAGCGCATGGCGGGCAATGCCCAGTGCCGCGGCGCGATGATCGATCTGGACCGAGGCCAGCCCCGGCAGACGCATGTCCACGGTGACCAGCGGCTGGTGCTGATGACGCAGCAGCGCCAGGGTCCCCTCTTCAGGGATCGAGCCGTAGACCAGATAGCCGTCTGCCACGCCGTTAAGAGAGGGCGTCTGCCGGTCAGTACGCCCGGCATCGGTCAGCAGCAGCAGGTGATAACCGAGATCGTCCAGCACCTCGGCAATGCCGGCCAGAAAGCCGCCGGCCACGCTATCGCCGAGGCTGTAGCCCAGCCCGTCAGAGAGCATCACGGCGATGATGCGGGTCTGCCCGGTACGCAGCGTGCGCCCCCGGCTGCTCGGGCCCTCATAGCCCAGCGCCCGGGCGGCCGCCAGAATCTCCTCGCGACGTGTCGAGGAGAGCTGGTCGGGCCGGTTGAAGGCGTTGGAAACCGTCGCCGTCGACACGCCCAGATGCTCGGCGACCGACCGGAGCGTTACCGGCGGCGGCCGGCGACTCACGACGCCCCCCTGCCCCGCCTCGTCATGGCGCGTCGCCCTGTCGGGGTCACTGCGTCGTCAGCCAGACGGCCGCATTGCCGGCCAGATGATCGTCACTGACGGCGTCCGTCACGCTCTGCAGCGCCACGCGCCCCTCAGGCAGCGCCACCGGCGCCTCGCCCAGATTGAGCATCACGGTAACGGCCCCGTTGGACAGACACAGCACATCAGCACGCGGGCTCTTTTGCCAGACCAGCTGACCATGACCCAGTCCGTGCTCGTGGCGCATGGCCAGCAGATGGCGATAAAGCGACAGCGTCGAGCTTTCATCCTCCAGCTGGCGATCGGCGGTGTAGCGAGCGTAGCTCTCCGGCTGCGGCAGCCAGCTCTCGCCGGTGGTGCTAAAGCCGAACGCCGGCGCATCGGCGCGCCAGGGCAGCGGCACCCGGCACCCGTCACGGCCGATCTGCTCGCCGTTGGTGCGATGGAAGGTCGGGTCCTGACGATAGCGCGCCGGCATGGTGGTGTGATCCGGCAGCCCCAGCTCCTCGCCCTGATAGAGATAGGCCGAACCCGGCAGGGCCAGCGTCAGCATGATGAGCGCTCGCGCTCGACGCAGGCCCAGCGCCTCATCGGGCTGTTCACTGTCGGCATCGATGCCGTTGGGCCGCGCGCCGGGGCGTGACAGCCCCAGCCGTGAGGCGTGGCGCACGCTGTCATGGTTGGACATGACCCAGGTGGTGGGCGCCTCGACCGCGCCGTAGCTCTCAAGCGAGGTATCGATAACGTGGCGCAGTTTGTCCGCATCCCAGGGGGTGAGCAGATAGTCAAAGTTGAACGCCTGCTGCATCTCGTCAGGGCGCACATAGCGCGCCGTTTTAGAAGGCGGATGCACCCAGGCCTCGGCCACCATCATGCGATCACGCCCGAACTCGGTCAGCACCCGGTTCCAGCGGCGATAGATGTCGTGCACGCCGTCCTGATCCCACATCGGCCCCGGGTTGCCGCCCTCGATCATCGCCTGGCTGCCGTCCCAGTCCGGCAGTCCCGGCGCCTTGATCATGCCGTGGGCAACATCGATGCGAAACCCGTCAACGCCACGCTTGAGCCAGAAGCGCAGCACGTTGTCGAACTCCTCGAGCACCTCGGGGTTGTGCCAGTCGAGATCGGGCTGGCTGGAATCAAAAAGGTGCAGGTACCACTCACGCTCACCGGGCACCTGCGTCCAGGCCGGACCGCCGAACACACTCTGCCAGTTGTTGGGCGGCTGCTCTCCGTTTTCGCCACGCCCTTCCCGGAACATGTAGCGCGCGCGCTCCCGACTGCCGGAGGGTGAGGCCAGTGCCTCCTGAAACCAGACGTGCTCGCTGGAGGTATGGTTGGGCACGATGTCCACGATGATCCGCATGGCCCGCTCATGGGCACCCGACAGCATCGCATCGAAATCCTCGAGCGTGCCGAACAGCGGATCGACGTCGCGGTAGTCGGCCACGTCGTAGCCGGCATCCGCCTGCGGCGAGCGGTAAAAGGGTGAGAGCCAGAGCGCATCGACCCCCAGGTTCGCCAGGTAGTCGAGCCGCTGCGTAATGCCTTCCAGATCGCCAATGCCATCGCCGTTGGCATCCATGAAGCTGCGCGGATAGATCTGATAGATCACGGCGTCATGCCACCACTGTGGCCGGGAATGCTGCTGAGTCATATGCGCTTCCGTCGTGTGTGAGAAGTTCAGGACATCGTTGCCGGCGCATCGGTGCGCCCGGCGTCGGCCAGCGGCAACGCCCGGCCGTTATGATCGAAAAGATGGGCCCGATGCGAAGCAAACGCCAGGGTCACACGCTCACCGCGTGCAAAGGGGCTGGGCGCCTCGCTGCGACATACCAGCGCCTCGCCATCAGAGCGCTCCAGGTAAAGGTAGGCCTCGCTGCCCAGATACTCGACGTTGACGATCCTGAAGCCGGCCTCGCCCTCGGTAGCCACTGGAGTGAGATGCTCCGGACGCACGCCCAGCGTCAGGGGCCTGTTTTCTTCGCCGACTGGCACTCGATGAGGCAGCACCTGCTCCTTGAAGCCGGGCACGGTGATGCGACAGCCGCTCTCGCCCTCGCTGCGCGCCTTAACAGTGAGAAAGTTCATGGTCGGCGAGCCGATAAAGCCGGCCACAAAGCGCGACGCGGGCTTCTCGTAGAGCTCGCGAGGCGTGCCGGTCTGCTCGATGTGACCGTCATTGAGTACCACGATGCGATCGGCCAGCGTCATCGCCTCGACCTGGTCGTGGGTCACATAGATCATGGTCGAGCCAAGCCGCTCGTGCAGATGGGCGATCTCGTTGCGGGTCTGCACTCGCAGCGCAGCGTCCAGGTTGGACAGCGGCTCGTCAAACAGCAAAATCTTCGGCTCCCGGGCCATCGCCCGACCGATCGCGACGCGCTGGCGCTGTCCGCCGGAGAGCGCCTTTGGCAGGCGATCCAGCAGCCCATCGAGCTGCAGGATTGTTGCCGTCTGGCGCACGCGTTCATCGACTGTTTCCTTTGCCGATTTCGCAAGCTTCAGGCCGAAGGCGATGTTGTCATACACGCTCATGTGCGGATAAAGCGCGTAGGACTGAAATACCATCCCGATGCCCCGCTCCGGCGGCGTCAGATCGTTGACCCTTTGATCATCGATGGTCAGCTCGCCATGGGTGATCGATTCCAGCCCCGCAATCAGGCGTAACAGCGTCGACTTGCCACAGCCCGAGGGGCCGACAAAAACGACGAATTCGCCGTTACCGATCTCGAGCGAAACATCCTCGATCACTCGGGTCGCACCAAAGCGCTTGTTGATCTTCTCAAGCGTCAAAGAAGCCATGTGTCTCTCCTGCAGAGCCGCGCGCACCACGCACCGGGGGGGTGTAAATGAGCCTCTTGATCGGACTGGCGCTCCAGTTAATTTTTAACGCCATATGGTCGAGCGCAGGCACCTTTCAGTCGAGCCCTAGCCCTTCACGGCCCCGGCGGTCAGCCCCGAAACAATGCGGCGCTGAAAGATCACCACCAGCACCACCAGCGGCACGGTCACGATCACCGAAGCGGCCATGATCGGCCCCCAGGGCAGCTCGTACTGGCTGCCGCCAGAGATCAGCGCGATCGCCACCGGCACCGTGCGCTGGCTGTCGGTCAGCGTAAAGGTCAGGGCAAAGAGGAACTCGTTCCACGCCGCAATGAAGGCCAGCAGTCCGGTGGTTGCCATGGCCGGCCACAAAAGCGGCATGAAGACTTTCGTCAGCGTCACCCAGGGCGAGGCGCCATCAACGATCGCGGCCTCTTCCAGCTCATCGGGAAGCTGGCGCATGAAAGTGGTCAGAATCCACACCGTAAACGGCAGGGTGAAAATGGTGTAACTCAAAATCAGCCCGCCCGGGGAGTTATAAAGATCAAGCGTGCGGATCACCTCAAATAGCCCGGAGAGCACCGCCACCTGTGGAAACATCGACACGCCCAGTACAAGCATCATGACCGTCGTGCGCCCACGAAAGCGTACCCGACCCAGCGCCCAGGCCGCGGTCAGCCCCAAAAGCAGCGCGATTGCTACCACGCTGAGCGCCACGATCACCGAGTTGCGAATGGCGGCCAGAAAGGTGGGCTGGGAGAGCACCGTGGCATAATTGGAGAGATCGACGCTGTCGACCCAGTAGCTCACCTCAAACAGCTCGCTTGAGGGCTTCAGTGAGGTGACCACCGCGTAATAGAAGGGAAAGACGGCATAGAGCATCAGCACCGCCACCAGCAGCCAGAAGCCGATCTTCAGAAGAACCGCTTTCAGCCTGCGCAGACTCATTGCCCACCTCCCAGTTGGCGGCGGCCGAGGTAGAGATAAACCACCGTGACCAGCGCGATGATCATGAACAAAAGCGTCGAGGCCGCGCTGCCGTAACCCACGTCCTGAAACTCGACCAGCTGCTGACGAGCGTAAATCGACATGGTCATGGTCGAGGACGCGTTGGAGGTGAGCACGTAGATGACATCAAATACGCGCAGCGCATCCAGTGCCCGGAAGATCACCGCCACCAGCAGTGCCGGCATGATCAATGGCAGCGTGACGCAAAAAAAGACCTTTACCGGATGGATACCATCGACCTTCGCGGCTTCATAGCAGTCACCGGGCAGCATCTGTAGTGCCGCCAGCACCAGAAGCGCCACAAAGGGCGTGGCCTTCCAGACGTCGACCATGATCACCGCCCACATGGACAGACTGGCATCCGCTGTCCAGGACAGCGGTGCCGCGATCAGGCCCACGGCCATCAGCAGGTGATTGATGATGCCAAACTGGTCATTGAGCATCCACGCCCAGATTTTGGCCGACACCACGGTCGGAATCGCCCAGGGAATCAGCATGGCCGCACGCACGAGCGTCCGGCCGCGAAAACGCACGTTGAGCACCAGCGCCACGATCACGCCCAGTACCGCCTCCAGCGAAACCGACACCAGGGTGAAGTAAAGGGTATTCCACACCGACTGCCACCACAGCGGGTCGGCCAGCACGCCGTACCAGCCGTCATCAAACACGAGATAGTTCTCAAGGCCGATGAACCGTGCGCCATCAAGGCTGGACAGACTGGCATCGGTCAGGCTGAACCAGAAGGTGCGCAGCAGCGGCCAACCGGCCACCGCTGTCAGCACGACCAGCATGGGCAGGAGAAACAGCCACGCCGCGCGCACCCGCTGGCGTCGCACCCGGGTACCGCGCTCGCGGCGCGGCATGCCGCTTGAACCTGTCGATACTGCCTGCTGATCGCGACTCATGTCGTACGCCTCCGGCCGGATTACCAGCGACGCCGCTTGATGCGCTCAAGCTCGCCGTCAAGACGCTCAAGCCCCTGATCGGCCTCGGCATTGCCCGAAAGCACTTCATGCACGGTGTTGAAAAAGGCGTTGGAGACACGGGGATAATTGTCACCGGTGACGGCAGCCGGGCGCGGCACCGCCGAGGTGAAGGTCTCGTAGAGCGTGCCGAAGAAAGGCACTGCCGCCAGCACCTCGTCATCCTGATAGAGCGCCGGCAGCGTCGGGTTATAGGCCCCTTCGATGGCGCGACGTTTCTGCTCGTCAAACGAGGTGAGAAAAGCAACCAGGTCGGCGGCCATGTCAGGATTATCGCTGTAGCGTGATACGGCCAGATTCCAGCCGCCCAGTACACCAGCGCTCTCGCCGCTGTCGCCCCCGGCGGGCAGCGGCGCGACCTCGACCCGGTCGCGAATGCTGCTCTGCTCGGACTGCACCAGATCCCAGGCATAGGGCCAGTTGCGCATGAACAGCGCATTGCCGGACTGAAAGACACCGCGCGCCTCTTCCTCGGTGTAGTTGAGCACGCCCCGCGGTGAAATATTGTCGATCCAGCCGGCCGCCAGCGACAGCGCCTCGACCGCCTGCGCATTGTTGACGGTGATATCGCCGTTTTCATCGACGATGGTGCCGCCATCGGGATAGCTTGCGATCCATTCCAGCGCGTTGACCGTCAGTCCCTCATAGGCGCGCCCCTGAAATACGTAGCCCCAGAAATCACTTCGCCCTGCCTCGCGCTCACCGGCCTGTACCGTCTGTGCCGCCTCGGTAAGGCCCGCCCAGGTGGTGGGGACTTCAAGGCCATATTTGTCGAGCAGGTCCTTGCGGTAGTAGAGCACGCCGGCATCGGTAAACCAGGGCATCGCCACCAGCCGGTCGTCGACGGTGTTGTTGTCGACGATGGCGTCAAAAAAGCCGTTGGTGGCGCCCTCGTCCAGGTGGTCATGCAGATCGATCAGATGCGGCGCCAGCATACCGGGCCAGACCACATCGATCTGGAATACGTCGATATCGCTGGAGCGTGCGTTGAGGATCTGTTGATACAGCGACAGCCGCTCGGTGGCCGAATTGGGCGTGGAGACCACCTCAACGCTGTGGCCCGTCTGCGCTTCCCAGCGTTTGACGCCGGCCTGACACAACTGCAGCTCGGCGCCCACGGCACCGCAGGAGAGCGTGAGATCGGCCGCCGCGGCCGGCGAGACAGCGCCAATGACCGCCAGAAAACAGCTCGCAGGAATCAACCCGGGTTTCATCGCAACGCCTCCACAGGCTGAACACCAGACGCCTGTCTTAATCGTTTAAGTCGACCCGGAAAGGTACTTTTACCGACACGATGGCGACATTGGACCATGGATTGATAGCCCTTTGTCACAGAGACGAATGTATGAATGAAAGCTTATCAAGGGATCGTTAAGTTCTTTCGATCCCGTGCATGAAGCGCACACAACAAGACTGCCGATGTGTCGAGCAGCCGGATCACGCCAACAAAACGAACAAGGGACACTGCCATGCCTTCGCCTTTCCGCTTCCCGCGTCATCCGCTGGCCGCCGCCGTCGCGCTGGCGATGGCCCTGCCGACCGGCGCGCTCGCCGCTGACCGGTCCATCGAGGAACGTCTCGCCGAGCTGGAAGCCCGAGTGGCCGCCTCCGAGCGTCGCGCCAGTCAGGCAGAGCAGCGTGCTGTTCAGGCAGAGACGGCACTGGCAGAGCAGCGGACTTCGGCGCAGCAGGCCCCGGAGCCGCAGCTGGCGCAGCAGGATAACGTCCCGCAGACCTCCGGAGATGAGGAGCTTTCAGCGCCCGGCATTCCGTCGGAGATCCGCCAGGAGGAGGGCGAAGGCGAAGGGCTGTCGATGAGTGTCTACGCCCGTTCCGGGCTCTTGATCGGCAGCGATCGCAAGAGCGCGCCCGGCGGGCCCTATCTGACCCCGGCCGGCCGTTCCGGCGGCGCCGTGGGGCGTCTGGGCAACGAGCCGGACACCTACGTCGAGACGGTCTTTGACTACAACCAGCGCTTCGACAACGGCGCGCACTCGCTATATCGCGTCATGCTGGCCGACAGCACCACCACCAGCAACGACTGGACCGCCGATGAATCGGAACTCAATCTGCGCCAGGCCTTTGTCGAGTTCAGTGACCTGCCGGGCTTTACCGGCGCGTTCGAAAACGCCTCGATCTGGGCGGGCAAGCGCTTTGACCGCGACAACTTCAACATCGAGTGGATCGACAGCGATATTATCTTTCTCGCCGGTACCGGGGCGGGGATCTACGACATCGCCGTCACCGACGGTTGGGACACAAGCGTCTCGCTCTACGGTCGCAGCTTCAGCGACTATCCCATTGCCACCCGCGAGCAGCCGGGTCTGGAAGGCAGTACCGACAACCTGATCCTGAGCTCCAACAACCGCTTCGGCCCCTGGCAGTGGATGATCAGCGGCATGTCGGCCAACGACAACGATGAGCGCGACAACGACCCGGACAACAACCTGGCAAGCGATAACGCTGCCGAAAACGGCTTCCACACCATGGTCGCCTACCACGGCGACAGCTTCTTCGGGATGGGGGAAGGCACCTTCAAGGCGGCGGCAATGCACGGGCGCGGTCTGGGCGGTGAGGTCAAGGATCTGGGGGCCGACGGCAACCTCAATGACGACGCCCACACGACCCGGCTGGCGCTGTATGGCACCACCTATCTGTCACCGAACTGGCGCATCGCGCCGTCCCTGCTGGCCCAGACCAGCCGCGACCGCTACGCCAACGGCGACAGTTACGACTGGGCAACGCTTAGCGCGCGGCTGGCCAACGAGCTGACCGAGAACTTCGAAATGCAGTACGAGGCGAGCTATCAGTGGATGGATCTCGACCCTAACGGCTACGCCGGGCTCAACGACGTCAACGGCGGCTACACGCGACTCACCGTTGCCCCCACCATCAAACCACAGGTCGGCGGTTTCGGGCTGCGCCCCGAGATTCGCTTTTTCGCCACCTGGAGCGACTGGGACAAGGATCTCAACCGCTTCTCGGATGAGGACGCGCTGGGCAGCGACGACTTTACCGGCAGCGAATGGACCTTCGGCACCCAGATGGAGGTGTGGTTTTAAAAGGGCATGATATGGGCACAGACAGGGCGTGTCGGGGACGCGCTCTGCCTGCCCTCGCTAATCTCTCCCGTCTTTCCGACAGCAAAAACCATGACGACCATGCTCGGAAGGCACATTGCTGACTCAGCCGGTTTCATTTTCAACGCACCGCGCCCTGTCGGATCGCATACCGGCGCTGGCAGCCCCCATCAGCACCAAAGCCGGCAACACCAAAAGACCAGCGAACAGCATCGCCGCCCTGAGCCCTAGCCATTCCAGTGCGCCGCCGCCCATGATGACACCCAGCCCGATGGCACTATTGAGCACCGCCGTATGAATCGCGGTTGCCGGTACGGTATGACCACCGGCAATTCTGAGCACCCATGTCTGCAGACCTGTAAACAGGGCCGCAATGGCCATACCCCAGATCACCAGCAGTGAAATGACCTGGCCGATTCCCATGGCCGGGCCGCCAGTGCCCAGCACGATCAGCGCCAGCATCATTGTCATCAGTGCCGTAAAGATGAAAGGCTTCAGGCAACGGTCGACAAAAAAGGCGCTCAGCAGGTTGCCGGCAAAGCCTGCGGCGCCGAAGGCAAACAAAAGAAAAGCCGTCCAGCGAGCGTTGATATCAGGAATTTCTCCTATAAACGGCTCGATAAAGGTATAGGCCCCAAAGTGCGACGCGGCGGTCAGGCCAGTGATGATGAAAGTCAGCACAAGATCCCGACGTTTGAGAGCTCCCACCAGTCCCGCCCCACCGGATGGCGATTTGATCTCCATTGAAGGCAGCATCAGCGCCATTGCGCCGGCACTGATGGCGGCCAGGCCTCCCAGACAGAAAAAGGCAGTACGCCAGCCGCTGTGCTGGCCGGTCAGATTGGTCAGGGGTACCCCCATGACGGTCGCCACCGTGATGCCGCCAAGCACGATGGAGGTGGCCAGCCCGACCCGGTGTGCTGGAACGATATGGGCTGCGGTGGCGGCAACGTTGGCCCAGAACACACCATGGGCAACGGCGCCCAGTGCCCGGGCGCCCAGTAGTGTCAGTAGATCGGTGGACAGGGCCGCCAGCGTGCTGGAGGCGCAAAGAATCATCATCAGGGCAATCAGCAGTGTCTTTCGGGGCATCCGATTGTTGACCCAACCGGACAACAACCCGCTGGCGGCGCCAATCCAGGCATACAGAGTGACCGTCAACCCGACGGTGGAGGGCGACTCGTCCAGATCCATCGCGATTTGAGACAGCAGACCGATAGGGGCGAACTCGGTCGTGACCATCGTAAAGGAGGCCAGACACAGCACGCTGACCGCACCCCATACTCGCAAAACTGATCCATTCATTAACAATTGCTGCGCCCTGTCGCTTGAGTGACCAGCCGCCTTTTGAAACCCTGCAGGGCCTCACGCTGCGACCAGTGATGCCCCGTCACTGCATCAACAGGGACTATTCCCCACGCAGCCGTCCGCCCATTTCCTGAGCCAGATCGACGGCGAAGTTGTCCGTCATGCCGCCGATGAAATCGAGCATGCGGCGGTAGCTGTCATACAGCGGCCATTGGGTTTTAGGGGTGTTCTCCCCGATGAGTGCCAGCACGCGCTGATGCTTGAAGCTGGACTGCCCGGTGAAGTGCAGCTCATGCGCTGCGCCGATAAAGGCTTCGAGCAGAATGCCCAGCGTGGTGTAGGCGCCGATCTCGAGCTTGGCCTTGCGGGCGTTGCGAAAGATGCGATCGCGAGCGATTTTCTTGGCCTCGCTCACGCCCCAGCCCAGATCCGGATGGCACAGATCGAGCAGGTCGTCTTCCAGGCTGCCCTCGAGCAGCGCCTGTTCGTGGGTGACAAAGGTCGCTGCCACCTCGTTGACCGCCCGCTCCATCGCCGCGCCGCGCAGGGCGGCCACGCGCCGGCGCTGGGAGACGTTGTCGCGCGCCATGCGGGCGTACTCCTCGGGCTCGCCGCCGGCAATATGGGTCAGTACGCCGGCGACTTCCTCAAAGCGCAGAATGCCCATCTCAAGGCCATCCTCGAGATCGAGCAGGGCGTAACAGATGTCATCGGCGGCCTCGACCAGCCAGGCAAAGGGATGGCGACACCAGGCGTGGTCGCTCAGCCGCTTGAGCCCCAGCAGGCCGGCGACGCGCTCGAGCTGCTCGCTTTCCGACTGATAGGCGCCGAACTTGCCGGCCAGGCCCGCCCGCTCCACCGTCCAGGGGTACTTGAGCATCGCGCCCAGCGTCGGGGCGGTCAGGCGCATACCGCCGTTGAACTGGTTGTACTCAATCTGGGTAACGACCCGAAACCCCTGGGCGTTGCCTTCATAGGTCAGAAGATCCGCCCGCTGGGTCGGGGTCAGCGCCTCCAGAAAGCCGGTACCGTCGGCCTCGGCGCGCTTGAACCAGTCGCGGATGGCGTATTCGCCGGCATGACCGAAGGGCGGATTGCCGATGTCGTGACTCAAACACGCCGCCTGCACGATCACGCCCATGTCGGCGGGGGTGATCCAGCCCGGCAGGCGGTCGCTCAGGCGCTCGCCGACGATCATGCCCAGGCTTCGACCCACGCAGCCGACTTCCAGCGAGTGGGTCAACCGGGTGTGGATATGATCGTTTTCGGTCAGCGGGTGGACCTGTGTCTTGCGTCCCAGACGGCGAAAGGAGCCGGAAAAGACGATGCGATCAAAGTCCTTGTGGAAAGGACTGCGGCCGATTTCGCGCTCGCGCTCGGTCGTCTTGTCATCCAGACGCACGGGGGCCAGCAACTGCTCCCACTGCATTTGACTCATCTCGCCTCGTCCCCTGTGACCCGCGCGGCAGGCGCCGGCCGTTCATTGATGGATGGCCTGGCGGCCCTGCCCTTTCCGGTATTTATTCGTTGACGTCTACCTATTCGTTGACGTCCATATAGCGTCGCGCCCACTCGCGGTTGTCTTCAAGCGTCGAATAGCGGGTGGAGAGCTCGGAGGCGTTGAGGTTGCCATCGGCGATCTGGCGCTGCTCGCGAAGGCAATCATAGGTGGCCTTGATGGCGGCAAAATAGGCGCCGTGCCCGTTGACCACCACACGCACACCGGCCCGCGCGAGACGCTCTCGGTCGCGCAATTCGGGGTTGTCGTAGGTAACCAGCATCAGCGGGATGGTCAAATGCTGAGCAATGGCTTCCAGATGATCGAAATCGCGAATGCCGACCATGCAGATGCCGTCGGCGCCGGCGCGTTCGTAGGCCATGGCGCGGGTGGTGGCGTCTTCGGTGCTGAGCACGCCGGCATTGGTGCGGGCCAGAATGGCCATGGCCGGGTCGATACGCGCCTCAAGTGCGGCGCGAATCTTGCCGACGCCCTCTTCCAGCGGCACCAGATCGGTGGACTTGCGCCCGTACTTGGCCGGCAGCAGGGTGTCTTCGATGGTCAGCGCGGCCACACCGGCGCGTTCGAGCTCGGTAATGGTGCGCATGACGTTGAGCGCGTTGCCGTAGCCGTGGTCGGCATCGGCAATGATCGGCAGACGCGCCACGCGGCCGATGCGGGTGGCCTGCTCAACGAATTCACTGAGCGTAATCAGGGCAAAATCGGGCGCGGCCAGTACCTGCAGCGAGGCGACCGAGCCGCCCAGAATGCCGACCTCAAAGCCCAGATCCGCCGCGATACGCGCGGACATGGGATCAAACGTCGAGGCGGTAAAAAAGCAGTCCTCGCGGGCGAGAAGGTCGCGAAACTGGTAGCGCAGATCGTGCTGGGAAGGGGTAGCCATGACAACTCCTGAACATCAGAAACCGGCGATGGGCTTTGACGGCCCATCCTTGATGGCGACCTACTTTATACGTTTGTCCCATAACGCACCAACACGGCGCGTTGGCACGTTAGGCCCGAACCGCCGATCTAGTCGGCGCTGTCGGCCAGCGCCGGCAGCAGCACCTTGAGCTTGCGAGTCAGGGTGTTGCGCCCCCAGCCCAGAAGCTCGGCGGCCTCGCCCTTGCGCCCACCGGTGTGCTTGAGGGCGGTCTCGATCAGAATACGCTCGAAATCCGGCACGGCCTCTTCCAGCAGGTGCGTGTGGCCGGCGGCCAGCGCCCGGTCGGCCCATTCGCGAAAGGCGTGGCGCCAGTCACCGGTGCCTTCTCCGGGGCGCTCGAGATCACGAAGCTCCGGGGGCAGATCATCCACGAGCACCTCGCGACTGGAGGCCATGACGGTCAGCCAGCGACAGGTGTTTTCCAGCTGGCGCACGTTGCCCGGCCAGGGCAGATGCGAGAGATGCTGCTCGGCGGCCTCGGTGAGCACCTTGGGCTCGGCGGAGAGTTCGCGGGCGGCCTCGGCCAGAAAGTGACGGGCGAGCCGCGGGATATCCTCGCGTCGCTCGGAGAGTCTGGGCAGGTGCACGCGAATCACGTTAAGCCGGTGAAACAGATCCTCGCGAAAGCGCCCTTCCTCAACCAGCTGCTCCAGATGCTGGTGGGTGGCAGCGATAATGCGCACGTCTACTCGCACCGGCACATGCCCACCGACCCGATAGAACTCGCCATCGGCCAGCACGCGCAACAGCCGTGTCTGGGTCTCGGCCGGCATGTCGCCGATCTCATCGAGAAAGAGCGTGCCGCCATCGGCCTGCTCGAAGCGCCCGCGCCGCTGGGCCGTCGCTCCGGTAAAGGCGCCCTTTTCGTGGCCGAACAGCTCCGATTCCATCAGATCGCGCGGAATGGCCGCCATGTTGAGCGCAATAAAGGGCTGATGCCCGCGCGGGCTGTGCTGATGCAGGGCGCGAGCGACCCGCTCCTTGCCGGTGCCCGACTCGCCGTTGATCATCACGGTGATATGAGAGTGCGACAGCCGGCCGATGGCGCGAAACACCTCCTGCATGGCCGGCGCTTCGCCGATGATCTCGGCCTGAATGCCCTCGGGGGCGCGCGCTGGGGCCTGACGCTCGCGAGCATGGGCAATGGCGCGACGCACCAGGGAGAGCGCATCGTCGACATCAAAGGGCTTGGGCAGATACTCGAACGCCCCGCCCTGATAGGAGGCCACGGCGCTGTCGAGATCCGAATGCGCGGTCATGATGATTACCGGCATGTCGGTGTGGCGCTCGCGCACCCGCGCCATCAGATCCAGCCCGTCGACACCCGGCATGCGGATATCGGTGAGCAGGACATCGGGCGCCTGTCGATTGATCGCCTCTTCGGCCTGATCGGCCCGCTCAAAGCTTGAGACCTCGATATCGGGCTGGGCGAGCGTGCGCTCGAGTACCCAGCGGATGGCGCGATCATCATCCACGATATAGACGCGGGCGGTATCACTCATGGGTGCCTCCGTTGGCATGTCGGTCGTGCTCGGGTTCACTGAAGCCTTCCAGCGGAATCAGAAGACGAAACTCGGTATGGCCGGGGCGGCTGTCGCATTCGATCAGGCCCTGATGCTGATGCAGAATCGACTGGGCAATGGACAGTCCCAGCCCGCTGCCCTCGGCCCGCCCGGAGATCATCGGGTAAAACAGCGACTCCGCCAGCGTCTCGGGCACGCCGGGGCCGTTGTCGATCACACAGACCTCGCACACCAGCCGGTGGCGCTCGGCCCCCAGGGTGAACTGCCGCCGCGCCCGGGTGCGCAGCGTCACGGTCGGCTGCTCGGTGGCGTTTTCCTTGAGCGCCTGAACGGCGTTGCGGGTGACGTTGAGCACGGCCTGAATGAGCTGGTCGGCATCGCCCATGATGGCCGGCAGGCTGGGGTCGTAGTCCCGCTGCAGATCGATGGTGTCGGTCTCGGCCTGCAAGAGCGCGCGTACCCGCTCGACGACTTCATGCACGTTGATGGGCTGCTGCTCGACCGGCCGATTGGGCCCGAGCATGCGATCGACCAGATCGCGCAGGCGGTCGGCCTCTTCGATGATGATGCGGGTAAATTCGGTCAGGCTTTCATCGGGCAGGTCACGCTCTAAAAGCTGCGCCGCGCCACGAATGCCGCCCAGGGGGTTTTTGACCTCGTGGGCCAGCCCCCGGGTGAGCACCTTGACCATCTCCTGACGGGCGATCAGCGACTCCTCGCGCGAGATGCGCATCAGCCGGTCGCGCGGCTCGAACTCAAGCAACAGCTCGGTTTTCGACAATGGCGTGGCGGTGTAGTCCACCGTGATGCGCTCGCCGCCGGCCATGGCAAGCTGGGTCTCGCGCTGGGTATAGGGGTGCTGGCGACGCAGGGCGTCCGCCAGCATGGCGGCGATATGGCCCGCCTCGCCTTCCAGACACTCAAGCGGGGTATCCTGGACCCGCGACAGGCTCAGCCCCATCAGGGCTTCCGCCGCCGGATTGAGCCAGCGAACACGCAACTGCTCATCGAGCAGCACCACGGCCGTGGTGAGATGTTCCAGCAGGCGTTGATGCATGAAGCACCTCGTTAACGTTATTTCCCTTTGATAGTGCAAAAAGCGCGCCACATGTGCCGGATCGCGCACCACAAGGGGAAAACCTGCCACTGGATGGGCGTGGAAGCGGCGCAACCCGGAGAGCGAGCCGACCATTGTGCACCTTTGTGGTGCAAAAGAGCCAGCGGCGGCGGTATCAGGGTCGCGAGGCCGGCACGCCTGCGGGCAGTATCTCAAGGGTCATGACCGGTGAGCGCTGGCGAACGGTGCCGCTGCTGTCGAGCACTTCGGCTACCAGTTCGTGACGGCCGGCCTCAAGACCCATGGCGACCAGCACCCGGCTGGCCAGCGGCGACTGGTGGGGCCTGCCGTTCACGCTGAGCTGCACCCGGTCGCTGTCTCGAAGGCGCGGGACGGTCTCCAGGCGCACGGGCACACCGCGGCGCGCCTGATCAAGGGTCACGGGCGCACTCCGGGGCGCAAGGGTCACACGCTGGTAGGGTGTAAAAACGGCGGGCGCCGATGGGGTGGCAACGGCCTCGCTCAAGACTTTCGAGGGTGAGAGCACCTGCGGGGCACGCACATCGGTTCGGGTGCCGCCGGGGCGGTCGCTCCAGACGACGTTGCCCCGCTCATCGGTGTGGCGATAGACCGCCGCGCCGGCCTGAGGCATAGCGGTCAAAAACAGTGACCAGACCACGGCGACCCACAGCGTCATACGGCAAAGGCGACCCGGCACGGCAGCAGTTCCACAGAAATAATGGGCGTTCATTATCGCCGGAAATTTTAAGGCACCAGACGATAAAAAGCCCCGCCAAAGCGGGGCTTTTCTCTTGCAGGCCCGGTAATGGGGGCCGCAGCTCAGACCTTAGAGGCTGTAGTACAGGTCGTATTCCATGGGGCTTGGCACCATGCGAACGGCCGTGACGTCTTCCATCTTGAGCTCGATGTAGGCATCGATCATCTCTTCGGTGAACACGCCGCCTTCGGTCAAAAAGGCGTGGTCGTCCTTGAGCGCCTGCAGGGCTTCTTCAAGGCTTGAAGCCACCGTGGGTACGTTGAGCGCTTCTTCGGCCGGCAGGTCGTACAGGTTCTTGTCCAGCGCCTCGCCCGGATGGATCTTGTTGCGAATGCCGTCGATACCGGCCATCAACAGTGCCGAGAAGGCCAAATACGGGTTGGCCATCGGGTCGGGGAAGCGGGTCTCGACACGCTTGCCCTTGGGGCTTGCGGTGTAGGGAATACGAATCGAGGCCGAGCGGTTACGCGCGCTGTAGGCCAGCATGACCGGCGCTTCAAAACCCGGAACCAGACGCTTGTAGGAGTTGGTCGACGGGTTGGTGAAGGCGTTCAGCGCACGCGCATGCTTGATGACACCGCCGATGTAATACAGCGCGGTTTCAGACAGGCCCGCGTACTCGTCGCCGGCGAACATGTTCTCGCCATCCTTCCAGAAGGACTGGTGGATGTGCATGCCGGAGCCGTTATCGCCGGCCATCGGCTTGGGCATGAAGGTCGCGGTCTTGCCATAGGCATGTGCCACGTTGTGGATCACATACTTCATGGTCTGCACTTCGTCGCACTTTTGCACCAGCGTGTTGAACTTCACACCGATTTCGTTTTGACCGGCGTTGGCCACTTCGTGGTGGTGCACTTCAACGGTCTGACCCACGGCTTCCAGCGTCGAGCACATGGCGCTGCGGATGTCGTGGAAGGAGTCAACCGGCGGGACCGGGAAATAGCCGCCCTTGACGCGCGGACGGTGGCCCATGTTGCCGCCTTCGAACTTGCCATCGGTCTCCCAGGCGCCCTCTTCGGAAGAGATGCGGAAAAAGGAGTGATGCATGTCGTTTTTGAAATGCACTTCATCAAAGATGAAAAACTCCGGCTCGGGACCGAAAAAGGCCGTGTCGCCCAGGCCGGTGCTGCCCAGATAGGCTTCGGCGCGCTTGGCGATCGAGCGCGGATCACGCTCGTAGCCCTGCATGGTGGCCGGCTCGATGATGTCGCAGCGCAAAACGACCGTGGGGTCTTCGGTGAAGGGATCGATGTAGCCGGAACCGTCCTGAGGCATCAGGATCATGTCGGACTCGTTGATGCCCTTCCAGCCACCGATGGAGGAGCCATCGAACATCTGTCCGGTTTCAAAGAACTCGTCATCGACCATGCGAGCGGGAATGGTGACGTGCTGCTCCTTGCCCTTGGTATCGGTAAAGCGCAGATCGGCCCACTTGATGTCGTTCTCTTCGATCAGGGCAAGCGTTTTCTCTGACATGTGACTCCTCCAATAAAAAGGGATACTGCTTGAAAACCGTTAACAGGACGCCATCACTTCGCCACCGTTGTATCACGCGCAAGCACAGTGCATGCAAGTCCCGATGTGTCCCTAAATAATGCATGCAGCGTGCCAAAATGGCGCACGCTTATTTAAATTGGTTCAAAAAATGCGCGAATACAGTAACTTGAAAGCGAAAACGGATGGAGCCCTGCTCGCATGCGGGGTCATGCAGGGTTGCCGGGGGTGACGAAAGCCCCTATCGATGCACCATTAGCACTCATGAAACGCCCCTGATGCACCAAAAAAGCGCATAACCCGGGCGCCATCTGTCGTCACCCTGTCACGATCTGCCGATTTCATGGCTTCTCAACGCCTGCGCCACGATTCCAGCTATTCGACCGACGACTTAGCCTATACAATGCGGGGCCAAATTTATTGCACGCTGCTGACATGGCCGTTGATCACAACGCACGGCCATGCTCCTACCCGAACAGGCGCGTGTACACAAAGGTGAAAACGCGTTATGTCCGATACGCTTACTTCCGGCAATATCGAGAAGCTGAGAAATATTGCCATTATTGCCCACGTTGACCACGGCAAGACCACGCTGGTCGACAAGCTGCTGGCGCAATCCGGCACCCTGGACCGCAAGGCGGAAAACCAGGAACGCATCATGGATTCCAACGACCAGGAGAAGGAACGCGGCATCACCATCCTGGCCAAGAACACGGCCATTACCTGGCACGACTACCACATCAACATCGTCGACACCCCCGGGCACGCCGACTTTGGTGGTGAGGTCGAGCGCGTCATGTCGATGGTGGACTCGGTTCTGCTGCTGGTCGATGCCGTTGACGGCCCGATGCCGCAAACGCGTTTTGTGACCCAGAAGGCGTTTGCCCAGGGCCTCAAGCCGATCGTGGTGGTCAACAAGATTGACCGTCCGGGCGCGCGTCCCGACTGGGTCATTGACCAGATCTTTGATCTGTTCGACAACCTGGGCGCCACCGACGAACAGCTCGACTTCCCGATCATCTACTGCTCGGCGCTCAACGGCATCGCCGGCATGGACCCGGAAGATCTGTCCGAAAACATGGACCCGATGTTCCAGGCGATCGTCGACATCGTCGAGCAGCCGACCGTGGAACTTGACGGCCCCTTCCAGATGCAGATTTCGGCACTGGACTACAACAGTTACGTGGGCGTCATCGGTCTGGGCCGCGTCAAGCGCGGTCGCGTCCGTCCCAATCAGCAGGTCAGCATCATTTCCCGTCAGGGTGTGACCCGCAAGGGCAAGATCGGTCAGGTCATGACCCACCTGGGTCTTGAGCGTGTCCAGGCCGACGAAGTCAGTGCCGGCGACATCGTCTGCATTACCGGCATCGACGATCTGGCCATCTCCGATACGATCTGTGACCCGTCCAACGTCGAAGCGCTGCCGGCGCTGACCGTGGATGAGCCGACCGTCTCGATGACCTTCCAGGTCAACGATTCGCCCTTCGCCGGCCGTGACGGCAAGTACGTCACCAGCCGTAACATCAAGGACCGCCTGGATCAGGAACTGATCCACAACGTGGCCCTGCGTGTCGAGCAGGGTGAATCGGCCGAGAAGTTCAAGGTCTCCGGGCGTGGCGAGCTGCACCTGTCGGTGCTGATCGAATCCATGCGTCGTGAAGGCTATGAGCTGGCCGTGGGCCGCCCCGAGGTCATCATCCGCGAGATCGATGGCGTGAAGCAGGAGCCCTACGAAGAAGTCATCATTGACTGTGAAGAGCAGCATCAGGGCTCGGTCATGGAAGAGCTGGGCTATCGCAAGGGCGAGCTGACCAACATGAACCCGGATGGCAAGGGTCGTGTACGTCTGGACTTCATGATTCCCTCGCGCGGTCTGATCGGTTTCCGCTCGCAGTTTCTGACCATGACCTCCGGTACCGGCATTTTGACCAGCCGCTTTGATCACTACGGTCCGCTGAAGGAAGGCGCCGGCGTCGAGCGCCGTAACGGTGTACTGGTCTCGATGGTCGATGGCAAGGCGCTGGCCTACGCGCTCTACGCCCTGCAGGATCGTGGCAAGCTGATCATCGATCACGGCACCGAGGTCTATGAAGGCATGCTGATCGGCATCAACAACCGTTCCGACGACATGGTGGTCAACCCGACCAAGGGCAAGAAGCTCGATAACATGCGCGCCTCCGGCAACGATGAAAACATCGTGCTGACGCCGCCGATCCGCTTCACGCTGGAACAGGCCATCGAGTTTCTGGACAGCGACGAGCTGGTGGAAGTCACGCCCGGCTTTATCCGCATCCGCAAAAAGCACCTCAAGGAAACCGACCGCAAGCGCAACAAGAAGTAAGCGCCTGCGTAACCGCTGTAACGTTTCCTGACACAAAAACGGCCTGCATATCATGCAGGCCGTTTTTTTGTGTCATTGAGACCGCCCGGGGTCGACGGATTGACTGCCCTTGACCGCGTGCGCGATGGCGGTGCCGGACACGCAAAGGCCGCTGCCCTTTCGGGCAGCGGCCTTTTGTCCTTCACAAGGTGGTGTGAAGATCAGGCAGCGTTACGGCCGGGCATGGCCGAGAAGCCGCCGTTGGACGGCTGTGCGTCGCTGCGGGCGACAGGCTTTGAAGTGCTGACCTGTACCGGCTGCAGCCGACGCGCTTCGCGATCCGAGGATCGTCCGGAAAGCATCATCGCGCCCAGCATGAACATGACCAGCAGGGCGTAACCCATTCCGCCAATGATTAACAGTGCCATGGTCCTATCTCCTCTCAACGCGGCGTTATCGCAGCGCGTTTTTACAATGGAAGCCAATCTGCACAGCCATGTTCCTGATGGTCGTCGCCTGCTCTTGAGGCGCTGTGCTCCAACAAACCGCTGATTCTTCCTGCCTGACCGGTGCTTTCCGCGTGGCGGGGGTATGACCGGACAAGCCGTTGAACCAGTAACCCTGTAATGCTTAATGTATCAGTAGGTAACGTTAAGTGTACTGAGTAATTAGCCTGATGGAAATTGAAAAGAACTATCGCGCTAAGACTTTTCAACGTTCCGGATGATGACAAACCCCATCCTTACTGCTGCGCACCATCAGCCACCTGCGTCGAAGGTGTCGATGTCGCCACCCATTCATCCAGCAACGACTGTACTGTTTCGTTTTGCCAGAAGGCCGCCAGTGTGGCCGCGTCCCTTTTGTTCAGTGCCGGAACCCGCTGCCAGTCGGCGTTTTCAAGCGAGCGCATGAATACAATGTGATTCAAACTATCGACTGACCGAAAGACGACTTTAGGTTGAGAGGCATAAAAACAGGCATGGGCCGGCTCCAGCGCAATCAGCAGTTGCTGCAGCGATTGGCGCCCTGCCTGACTGAATGCCTCGTGCCATCGCGTGGCGCGGGCCTCACCTACCCCTCTCAGCGAGCGTAATTTAGCGCGCTCAAGATCACGCCAATCGAGCAAGGACGTTACCATTTCGGCGTCAATTAACTGTTTCCAGGTGCCTTCGCCGATTCCGTACATATCCAGCCCCTGCCGGCTGCTCAGATGCGTCAGGCGCGCCAGAAACTGCGAGCGACATGCCGGCGTCAGTGTCAGACAGCTCAGGGCGTTAAATGCCTGCGGGTCCGGGATGTCCAGCGCCACGCGCTGGTCATTGCGAACGATGACCTCATCGAGTCTGGGAATGGTCAGCCCGGCCAGCGAAATCATGACCTGATCCCCCGGACGAATATCGGCCTTTTGCCAGCGCGCAAAGGAGCCGGCGCTGACCCGGCGGATCGTGCGGTCATCAAGGGTGACCGGTGACAGCTCAAGCACCGGCGTGATGCGCCCGGTGCGCCCGATGCTGAAATCGACATCGCGCACCTCGGCAAGCGTGGCGGCGGCGGGGTACTTCCACGCCACGCTGTTCGTGGGCGGCGTATTGCGCCAGACCCGGCCCGGGGGGCGCCCATCGCGCTTGATCACCACGCCATCGCTGGCAAAGGGCAGCTCATGGCGATACCAGTACCGGCGCCAGTGCGCCACGTCATCCAGAGTATCGACCGCCCGGGTCCAGCGCTGCGGGTCCATGAAGCCCCAGTCGGCCAGCTGATGGTTGCGCCCGGCAACCGTGTCGGGCCCGTCGGGCAGCGCCCAGGCGAAAAACCCAATGCGCCCGCGCGACGCATCGCTCATGTCGTGGCGCTGCATCAGCCCGGCCACGCTTGAACGCGCCCCGGCGCTGCCGTCACGACGCTGCACATGGCCGGGGCGTTTGAGATAAAGCTCGCCCTGGATCACCACTTGCGCGGGCACCTCGCCGGCCAAACGGTCGGGAATGGCATCGATGCCGGACACGCGCGCCAGCCAGTCCTGCCCGGTCAGACCGTCGCCCCGGCTGGTGGCCATGATCAGCCGCCCCTTTTCATACACCAGCGTCAGTGCCACGCCATCCACCTTGGGCTGAATCCACAAAGGGCCCGGCGTCAGCGCTGCCAGCCACGCCCCGACCGCCGCCCGGTCCGCCAGCTTGTTCAACCCGGTCTGGGCCACGGCGTGACGCTGCTCGCCGCCACGCAGGGTGGCGCCGGGCGCCGGCTGATCCACCCCCACGCAGTGACGCCAGTGTGCCAGCCGGGCCTGCGCCCGGTCATAAACGCCATCGGCCACCGGTCGCTCACCGCGCTGATGATAGGCCTCGTCCCAGCGCGCCACCTGCTCGACAAGCTGCTCGAGACGTCCATCGACCGCTCCGGGTGCCGGACAGGTCTGCGCCTGACCTGTCATCGGCACTGCCATCGAAATCGCCATGGCCCACGATGTGATCCACCCTTGCCACCCCATACCGCCCTCATGTGTCAATATTCGATATCTTTCATATGACTATCGACGACATGCCGCCATTCTGAAGGCGAATGCATGCGGCGAGGCGGACGTAAACTGCTAGACTTTTTTTACCAACGAGGAGGCATGTCATGAGCAACGCGCGCGCAATTACGTGGGACCAGGAAGGCGTCGACCATGTCGCCGACCACGACGAGCTCACCCAGTTTCTGCACAAAAAGCCTAAAACCGGTGACATCATCACGGCCCGCTATATGGAGGCCAACGTGCGCATGAAGGTGCTCGAGCGCGACGGCGATGACACCTCGATTGCCGAAGTGCTGGGTATCAGCGTCGAGGATGAAAAACGTGTCGAAGAACACGAAGGGCTGCGCAAGGGCGAGACGGTACAGGTCCCCGACAAGGATCGAGCCTTTATCCGTTATAGCAATTGATGCTTTAGAGCCTGCTTTTTATACTCTTACGGAATTTATTCAGGACAATTCGTTGTTTGGTTTTGCGGCCTGAAGCCGTCATTATCTGACAACGACTCACGGCAAACGGCCCTCGATCACGGGCGCGGCTGCCGACACCCGTTTTCATCGATGGCCAAAAGGAGTGACAAATGGCGTTGCAACTTGGCGATACCGCACCGGACTTTTCTCAGGACAGCACGGAAGGCACCATCAACTTCCACGAGTGGCTGGGCGATAGCTGGGCCATTCTTTTCTCTCACCCCAAGGACTTCACGCCGGTGTGCACCACCGAGCTGGGTGAAGTGGCGCGTCTGAAATCCGAATTCGACAAGCGCAACACGAAGGCCATCGGCCTGTCCGTCGACCCGATCGAAGACCACCACGCCTGGAAGGGTGATATCGAGGAAACCCAGGGCTGTGGCCTCAACTTCCCGCTGCTGGCCGATGCCGATCGCAGCGTCAGCGAGAAGTACGGCATGATTCACCCCAACGCCAACGACACCCTGACGGTGCGTTCGGTCTTTGTCATCGACCCCAAAAAGAAGGTCCGTCTGACCCTGACCTATCCGGCCAGCGCCGGGCGCAACTTCCAGGAAATCCTGCGCGTGCTCGACAGCCTGCAGCTGACCGACAACGAAAAGGTCGCAACGCCGGTGAACTGGCGCCAGGGCGATGACGTCATCATCGTGCCGTCGTTGAGCAATGAGGAAGCGGCCAAACTCTTCCCGCAGGGCTGGGACGAGAAAAAGCCCTATCTGCGCATGACCAAGCTCAACAAGTAAGACGCTGAGTGCGCGGGCATTACGGCCCGCCTCATGCCATGCGAAACGCCCGGCCAAATGGCCGGGCGTTTTTTTGATCCGATCAGGCTCTCTGACCGGATGGCTTTTTCAAATCGCAGGCCGGCCCTAGAGCTGTTGAGCCGTCAGTTTTTTGGCAAAGCCCGCCACGTATTCGCCTTGAAAGCGGGCAATTTTCAACTCGCGTTCACTGGGCTGGCGCGAGCCATCACCACCGGCCAGGGTCGAGGCGCCGTAGGGCGTGCCGCCGCTGACTTCGGTAATATCAAACTGCTCCTCGACCCCGTAGCCGATCGGCACGATCACCATCCCGTGGTGGGCCAGCGTCGTCCAGCTTGAGGTGATGGTCATCTCCTCGCCACCGCCGGTACCGGTCGAGGTAAACACGCTGGCCAGCTTGCCGCGCAGCTTGCCGCTGGCCCACAGTCCGCCGGTCTGATCCAGAAAGGTGCGCATCTGGCCGGCCATGTTGCCGTAACGCGTCGGCGTGCCCAGGATGATCGCGTCATAGTCGGCAAGCTCACCCGGCTCGGCGACCGGGGCCGACTGATCTACCTTGCCCCCGGCCTGTTTGAAGGCTTCTTCATCCATGGTTTCGGGCACTCGCTTGATGGTGACCTCGCTTCCCGAGATCGAGCGGGCGCCCTCCGCCACGGCCTGGGCCATGGTTTCGATATGGCCATACATCGAGTAATACAGCACCAGTATCCGGGACATCGTGTCTGCCTCCATTTGCAGGTTCTGGAATAAATGCGCGGTCGCGCGTAGCACGCTGTCAGCCTGGTGCATCCGTGCCGTTGTTGCCTGCTTTTCCTGCCGCAGGCCCGTGGCCACTGTAAAAGACTTGTCGCTTCAGGCTTAAGCCCGCTTGAACAAAGGACGTTGCGAGGCGTCCGGAACCTCGTATGCTGTCACAGGGTGGTGCCCCCTGCTGCCCTGAACGCCTTTCGTCTGTGGAAACCTGCCCATGTCCGAGTCCCACGATGCCCGTCGCCCGCTGATCTGGCTGGTCGCGCTGATCCTGGTGGCGCTCGCCCTTGCCTTCTGGTGGTGGCTGTCGCGTGATCGCGCCCCGGAGGACAGTGGCCCCACGCCGCCGGTCGCCGTCGGCCGCGCCGAGGTCATCGAGCGCGATATTGCCACCACGCTCAGCGCCGTGGGCGATGTCGAGGCCACCGATGCCATCGAGATTGCTTCTCTGGTGACCGAGCGCATCACCGGGCTCAATTTTGACAGCGGTGAGCGGGTCAATCAGGGCGATCTGCTGATCCAGCTTGATGATCGCGCCGAGCAGCAGGGGCTGCGCGCCGCCCGCGTCATCGTCGAGCAGGAGCAGCGTGAATATGAGCGCCTGCAGCCGCTGGTGCGTCAGGGCTCGATTGCCACCCAGCAGGCGGACGCCCAGCGCAACCGGCTGGAAAGCGCCCGCATTGAACTGGCCCGACTCACCGCCGCGCTGGAAGACCGCACCATTACAGCGCCGGTCTCCGGCGTCATGGGACTGAGCAATCTAAGCGTCGGCGAGCAGATCAGCGCCGACACATCGCTGGTCACACTCGACAGCATCGACCGTGTCCGGGTCGATTTCTCCCTGCCCGAGCGCGAGCTGAACCGCATTGACCAGGGCATGACGGTCACGGCGCGCTCGGTGGCCTGGCCCGATCGCACCTTTCACGGCGAGGTCATCACCCTCGACCCGCGCCTGGACCGGGATACCCGCACGGTCATGGTTCGCGCTCGATTCGACAACCCTGATCTGGCCCTGCGCCCGGGCATGCTGCTCGACATCGCGCTGCGCCTGCCGAGCCAGCGCCGCCTGATCGTGCCGGAAACCGCCGTCATGGGCGAGCGCGACAGCCAGTGGGTCTACGTGGTGACTGGCGAGCAAGACCACTACCGCGCCCACCGCGTCGCTGTCCGCGTGGTCGAGCGCGCCCCCGGCTGGGCGGCCATTGAAACGGTGGAAGACAATACCCGACTGCGCCCGGGAGAATCAGTGGCCGTCAGCGGCCTGCGCGATATCGGCGAGGGCCGCGATCTTGTCATCGATGAGGCCGCCGCGCGCGACACCCGGGGCCTGTTCGAGCAGGCCCCGGACGAGACACACGCCATGACCCCACAGAGCACCGCCCCATGACCCTGACCGATCTGGCCGTCACGCGACCGGTCGGCACGCTGGTGCTCTCGGCGCTGCTGGTGCTGTTTGGCACGCTGGGGTTTCTGGAGCTGCCCATTCGGGAGTACCCCTCCATCGAGGAGCCGGAGGTCTCGGTCGAGATTGCCTGGCCCGGCGCCTCGGCAGCAGTGGTGGAGTCCCGCGTGACCCAGACGATCGAAAACGTCGTCGCCGGCATCGAGGGCGTGGTCAGCGTCGAATCAGAAAGCAACGACGGCGAGTCCGAAGTCACCCTGACCTTTTCCAGCGAGACCGACCTGGACACCGCCGCCAACGACGTGCGCGACCAGGTCTCCCGTGTCGCCGACGCCCTGCCGGTGGGCGCCGAGGCCCCCGAGATCAGCAAGGATCAGGGCGGCAGCGACACGCTCATGATCCTGTCGGTCAAGACCGATCGCATGAGTGCCATGGCGCTGTCGGACTACGCCGATCGTCAGCTGCTTGATCGCTTCTCGACCATCAACGGCGTTTCGCGGGTGCGGCTGTGGGGCTCGCAGCTGCCGGCCATGCGCGTGGATCTGGACCGCCACGCCATGACCGCCCACGACATTACCGTCGAGGACATCACCGGCGCGCTGGCCAGCGAAAACGTGGAGTACCCGGGCGGGCGAATCGAGTCCACCACCCGCGAATTTACCGTGCGCCTGCTGCCGGGCTATGAAACGCCCGAGTCCTTCCGGCGCCTGCCCCTGCGCCAGGGCGAGGGCACCCGCGCCGTAACCCTGGGCGATGTGGCCACGGTCTCGCTGGGGCCCGAAACCCGTCGCGAGCGCTTTGAAATCGACGGCGAGCCTACCGTCTCGATCGCCATCAGCCGACAGAGCACCGCCAACACGCTGTCCATCTCCCGCGACGTGCGCACAACGCTTGATACCCTGCAAAACGAGCTGCCCGAGGGCCTGCGCATCGATATCGTCTCTGACGACACCCTCTACATCTCGGCGGCCCTCAAGGAAGTGCTGATTACGCTGGCCATTGCGGTGGCCATGGTGGTCGCCGTGATCATCTTCTTTCTGGGCTCGTGGCGCGCCGCGCTGGTGGCGGCCACGGCTATTCCCATCTCGCTGCTGGCCTGCGGCATGCTTCTTCTGGGGCTGGGGTTCAGCCTTAACATGCTGACCCTGCTGGCGCTGGTGCTCTCGGTCGGACTGGTGGTGGATGACGCCATCGTCATGATCGAGAACATTCAGCGCCATCTGGAAGAGGGCGACACCCCGCTGCTGGCCGCCTTTCGCGGCGCCCGCCAGGTCGCCTTTGCCATCCTGGCCACCAGCCTGGTGCTAATGGCGGTGTTTTTGCCCATCACGCTGATGAGCGGCCAGACCGGGCGGCTTTTTACCGAGTTCGCCGTCACGATCGCGGCCACCATTGCCTTTTCCACGCTGGTGTCGCTGACGCTGACGCCAGTACTGGCCTCCTGGCTGCTGGCCGTCGGTCACGGCCGCCGGGGCTCGCCGGTGAACCGGCTCATGACGGGGCTGGCCTCGCGCTATCAGCGCCATCTCGGGCAGATGCTGCACCGCCCGGTGCTGGTCGGCGGCGGCTTCGTGGCCATGGCCATCGTCACCGCCACGGTCATTACTGCGCTGCCCACAGAATACGAGCCCTACGACGACCGCGGCGCCCTGCGCATCAATATCCAGGCCGAGGAAGGCGTCAATTTCGAGGAGATGCAGCGGCGCATGGAGGCCATGGGTCAGCGCCTGGCGCCCATTTTCAACGACCAGGCACTGATCGATAACGCTTCGCTGCGTCTGCCCGGACCCGGCAACAACGACGGGCCCGTCAACAACGGCCGCTGGATCATCAGCTTCACCCCCTGGCAGGACCGTGACGAGAGCACCCGCGAGGTGGCCGCGCGCATTAATGAGGCGCTTGAAGGCTTTTCCGAACTCAGCGCCACCACGCTGTTGCCGCGCGGGCTGAGCTCGGGCAACGCCACGCCGGTGCAGTTCGTGATCGGCGGGCCGGATTACGCCACCCTGGGCGCCTGGCGCGATGAACTGATGGCCGCCTGGCAGGACTATCCGGGCCTTGAGGCGCTCGACAGCGATCTCATTGAGACCACACCGCAGCTGCAGGTGCGGCTGGACCGCGAGCGTGCCGCCCAGCTTGGCGTGCGCGCCGAGACGGTCGGCCGCACGCTGGAGTCCTTTTTCGGCGAGCGCAGCCTGACCACGTTTGAGCGCGACGGTCAGTCCTACGACGTGATTTTGCAGGGCCTGCGCGAACAGCGCCTGACGCCCGAGGCGCTCGAAGAGATTCGGGTACGTACCGACAGCGGCGCGCTGGTGAGCCTGGCCAACCTCGTCCATCTGGAGGAAATCGCGGTCTCGCCGACGCTCAACCGCTACAACCGCATTCGCGCCGTCACCTTTTCAGCCAACGTCGCCGACGGTTACAGCCTGTCGCAGGTGCTCGAGCACATGAACACCACGGTCGATGAGACCCTGCCCGAGCAGGCGCGCATCGACTACAAGGGCGCCACGCAGGACTTTCTCGAGGCCGGGCGCGATCTGCTGCTGGTCTTTACCGTGGCGATTGCGGTGACCTGGCTGGTGCTGGCCGCGCAGTTCGAGAATGTCATCAGCCCGCTGGTGGTGATGCTGACCGTGCCGCTGGGGATGCTGGGCGCCGGCCTAGCGCTGTGGCTGCTGGGCGAGAGTCTCAACCTCTACGCTCAGATCGGGCTATTGATGCTGATCGGGCTGTCGGCCAAAAACGGCATTTTGATCGTGGAGTTTGCCAACCAGCTGCGCGATGAGGGCGTGGCGCTGCGCGAGGCCATTTTGCAGGCCTCGCAGACGCGCCTGCGCCCGATTCTGATGACCTCGCTGTCCACCATGGCCGGCGCCCTGCCGCTGGTCATGGCCACCGGCGCTGGGGCGGCCAGCCGCTTCGGGCTGGGCATCACGCTGCTGGCCGGCTGCGCCAGCGCCACGCTGTTGACCCTGGGCGTGGTGCCGATCGTCTACTACTGGCTCGCCGGGCATCAGAAACCGCCGGGGCATCGACGCCAGCAGCTCAAGGCCTCGCTGGAGCGTCATACTCCTGATGCCCCCCCGGACTGACCGTCACGCCGTTTGAAGGTCAGCACCAGCAGGTCGCGGTGGCCGGGGCGAGTGGCGTCATCGGCCACGATGGGCGTCACGCCGTGCAGCACACGGGTGTCATCCACCAGTGCCATGTCCAGCGGCTCGGCCAGGGTAAAAGCCGCCAGCTCGCGGTGGTCCGGATCGTGAATGCAGGAGACGCCTTCGCGCACGTTGTCACGGCCCATCATCACCATCGCCACGAAATCCACGCCGTCACGGTGAACACCCTCCGGGGTGGGCAGGCCGGCGGTGATATCCCCGCCCACCTCGATACGAAACTGGTGCATCTCGATGTCCCAGTCGGTACCCGGCGCACAGCGCCCGAACACATCAAGCAGGAGCTCACAGAGAAAAGCGAAGGCGTTTGTCGCCAGCGCACCCTCATCTACCGGCTCGAAGTGACGAGCCACCCCTCCGTTGAGTTGATTGAAACGGGTGGTCTGAAAGTGCGCCTGATGTGGCTTTCGCACCAGTGACCGCGCACCGGCGACCGCGCTGAACACCGCGTGGCGTCGGCGGCGGTAGCGCCCGCCATCATTCATGAAGCGATCCGGGGCCAGATCGCCCCAGTAGCGGGCAAGATCGGCGCAATCCGGCGTGCGGTGAGCACGCCCGACGCACCAGTCACGAAACATCGGGGCAACCTCGCCGGCCGTCGCCAGCAGATAGCCGTCGCGCTCAAGCCGCTCACAAAGCGACGTCGAAAGCGTTTCAAGAGGAGTCGCATCATGCGTTGGCACATCACACATCACAATCGCCGCCGAGAATAGAGCAAAGGGGTGGCACCACAGCGTACCGCGTCACGCTCGGGCCTGACGACGCGCGGGGCAGAGCGCTATTATGGCACTGTCGATCACTGCCGCCCATGACGTCGTTTCAGGGCGCTTATCTGCCAAAAGGCCCTGTCATGTCCGCATCTCATAGCGCCCCTATTGCGATCACCATGGGCGACCCGGCCGGCGTCGGCCCGGAAATCATTGTTCGTCTGGCCTGCGCGCCGCGCGCCCGTGATACGCCGCTGCTGGTCATCGGTGATATCGAGCGGCTGCGCGACATGGCCGCCCGGCTGGAGCTCGACCTGACGCTGTTTCCCATCGAGCACCCGGATGACATCGCCGATCACGGTGCCACACCCGGCCGGCTGGCCGTTCTGCCGGCAGGCCCGCCGCTGCCGACCGATCTGCCCTATGGTCATGTGGATGCCCGGGCCGGTGCCGCCGCCTATGCGTACGTCAGTCGCGCCATCGATTTCGCGCTTGAGGGCTCGATCAGCGCCATCGTCACCGCCCCGCTCAACAAGGCCGCCATGGCCGCGGCCGGCATCCAGTATCCCGGCCACACCGAGATTCTCGCCGACCGCGCCGGCACCGATGATTTCGGCATGATGCTGGCCAACGACGAACTGCGTGTGATGCTGGTGTCGATTCACCTGTCGCTGCGTCAGGCCATCGAGGCGGTCACTCCCGAGCGCGAGCTGCGCGCCATCCGCCTTGCCGCGCGCGCCTGTCACGCCTACGGCATCGAGCACCCCCGCATTGCGGTGGCCGGGCTCAACCCCCACGCCGGCGAAGGCGGGCTGTTCGGCGGTGAGGATGAGGCCATCATCGCCCCGGCCATTGCCCATGCCCGGGAGGAAGGCATCGACGCTTCCGGCCCCTGGCCGGGCGATACGGTCTTCATGAACGCCCGCCGCGGCCACTTTGACGCGGTGGTGGCGCAGTATCACGATCAGGGCCTGATCCCGGTGAAATATTTAGGGGTAGAGAACGGCGTGAACATCACGGTGGGACTGCCGTTCGTGCGCACCAGCGTCGATCACGGCACCGCCTTTGATATTGCCGGCACCGGGCGCGCCGACCCCTCAAGCCTTGCCTATGCACTCAAGCAGGCCGAGGCGATGGTGCGCGAGCGCCGCCGATGAAAACCGCGCTGTCGGATGCAACCCTGAGCAGCGGTAGTACACTGACGTCATACACTTGAGTCACACACGAAAGCGATGACAACGCCCTGCGGGGTCTCCCGTTACGGCGCGCCACTTATCTGATATGCGGAGCAAGGCGATGCAACTCAGGCAGAGCAATATCGAAAGACTCGCCGACGGTGCGGTCTACGACACGCTGATCATCGGCGGCGGCATCAACGGCGCGGTCTGCGCCGCGGCGCTGGCCGGGCGCGGCGTGAAGGTGGGCCTGGTGGAACAGGGCGATTTTGCCGGCATGACCAGCATGTGGTCGTCCAATCTTATCTGGGGCGGCATCAAGTACATGGAGTCGCGGGATTTCAAGCTGGTGCGCGAACTGTGTGTCTCGCGCAACCACCTGATCAAACACTACCCCTCCACCGTGCAGGAGATCCGCTTTCTCACCACGATCACCAAAAGCTTTCGCTGGCATCCGCTGATGCTGTGGGCCGGCACCTGGATCTACTGGCTGTTCGGCAACTGCTTCACAAAAATACCGCGCCTGCCGAGCCTGTCGACCATCAACCGCGAGGAGCCGGTGATCAATACCGACCCGGCCATCGGCTGTTTCGAATACTCCGACGCCTTTTTGCACGACAACGATGCCCGCTTTGTCTGGAATTTCGTGCGCACCGCCATGAACAGCGGCTGCGTGGCGGCCAACTACGTCGAGGCCACCGGCTTTGAGCGCCAGGGCGATCTCTGGCATGTGGGGCTGAAAGACGTCATGAGCGGGCGCGAGTGGACGGTCAAGACGAAGGCCCTGGTCAACGCCTGCGGTCCGCTGGCCGATCGCACCAACGCTCTGGCCGACAAGCACACCGAGCACCGCCACGTGCTCTCCAAGGGCATCCACCTGATCGTTGACCGAATCACGCCCAACAAACGCGTAATGGCGTTTTTCGACGAAGATGGCCGGCTTTTCTTCGCCATCCCCATGGGTACGCGCACCTGTATCGGCACCACCGATACCCGCACCGAAGACCCGCACGCCGCCATCACCGACGATGACGTCAAATTCGTGCTCGACAACATCAACGCGCGGTTGTCGCTCGAAAAACCGCTGGACCGCGACGACATCATCGCCACCCGCTGCGGCGTGCGGCCGCTGGCGGTGCAGAACACCAGCGGCAAGGACCGCGACTTCCTGCAGCTCTCGCGCAAGCACGAGATCGATTCCGACATCAATCAGGGCTTTATCAGCATCTTTGGCGGCAAGCTCACCGACTGCATCAACGTCGGCGAGGAGATCGTTGATCTGGTCAAGACAATGGGCATCGACATCCGCTTCCCGGACTATCGCTGGTACGGCGAGCCGGTGGACGCCGTGCGCGACGAGTTTTTCCACCAGGCCCGCCTGATGAAGCTCGATGACTACACCGATGCCAGCGCCTCCGAGCCGCTGTCGACCCGTCTGTGGCGGCGCTACGCGGCGCATGCCATCGGCATTCTGGAATACATTCGCGAGGACCCGCGCCAGGCGGAAATTCTCATCGAGGGCACCGAATACATCCGCGCCGAAGTGCGTCAGGCCGCACGGCGCGAAATGATCACCAAACTCGAGGACTTCCTGCGCCGGCGCTCCAAGATCAGCCTTGTCTCGCGCCAGGAAACCATCCGCCAGTCGGCCGGGCTGATGGAGGCCTGCGAGATCCTGTTTGGTGACCAGGCGCAAAAGCGCTTTGACGAGTATTTCCGCGACCACCCCGTGACCAACGGCATCGCCCGCGACCCCGGCGCCGGCCCGCTGCCGGCCGATGGTGCCACCAATGACCCCGCCACCGAGCACAAGGAAAAGACCGCGGCACAACGTCAGGAGGGCGATTTCGAGACGCTGAACTGGTAGCCATTGACCGGGTGGTGCCATTTCACGACACGACCGGGCACGCGGCCGTGATATAAGCCACCGGGTTCGCCCGGTGCGTTGACCGGGGAACGCAATGTCTCCCATGGGGTCGATGAAGGATGCGCGGCCCCATCGGGGCGGTCTCAATGTTGCCCCTATTGCAGGATGTCTATCGTGTTACGGTCGTTTTTTCCCAACCCGCCTCTTTTTTTCGCAAGCGTTGTGATCTGGGCGCTGATCTGTATCGGTCTCTGGCAGATGGGGGTCAGCGACTGGGGCGCGGCCATCGGGCTGCCGCCGCTGGCCGAGGGTGAGGCCCTGCCCGTCGATGTCTCGCGCTTCTGGGCGCCCTCGATGCTGTGGTTTTATCTCTACTATGCGCTGTGCGTTTTGGTCTTTGCCGCGGCGTGGGCCCTGATCCGCCCCCATCGCTGGCAGCGCTGGTCGATTCTCGGCAGTGCGCTGATCGTTTTCATGACCTGGTTTTCGGTGCAGACCAGTGTGGCCGTTAACGCCTGGTACGGGCCGTTCTGGGACATGATCCAGCAGGCGCTGGGCGGTGACAGCGACGTGACGGTGACCGATATCTACACCGGCATGTTCAGCTTCGCCGGCATCGCCTTTGTGGCCGTGACGGTGGGCGTGCTCAACTATTTCGTGGTCAGCCACTACATCTTTCGCTGGCGCTGGGCGATGAACAACTTCTACATGCGCCACTGGTCGCAGCTGCGCCACATCGAGGGTGCCGCCCAGCGCGTGCAGGAAGACACCATGCGCTTTTCCACCACGCTGGAGGGGCTGGGCGTCAATCTGCTCAAGGCGGTGATGACCCTGATCGCCTTCATGCCGCTTTTGGTCACGATGTCGCAGAACATCACCGAGCTGCCGCTGGTGGGTCACATTCCCAACGCGCTGGTGTGGTCGGCGATTGCCTGGTCGCTGTTTGGTACCGTGCTGCTGGCCGTGGTGGGCATCCGGCTGCCGGGGCTCGAGTTTCGCAATCAGCGCGTCGAGGCGGCCTACCGCAAGGAGCTGGTCTACGGCGAGGACGACCCGGCGCGCGCCGAACCCGCGACCGTGGCCACGCTGTTCAATCGGGTGCGGCAGAACTACTTTCGCCTTTACTGGCACTACGCCTACTTCAACATTGCCCGCATTTTTTATCTGCAGGCCGACGTGGTGTTCGGACTGATCGTACTGGCACCCTCGATCGTCGCCGGCAAGCTGACGCTGGGGCTTTTACAGCAGATCCTCAACGTCTTCGGTCAGGTACGCGAATCCTTTCAGTATCTGGTCAACTCGTGGTCGACCATCATCGAGCTGCTCTCGATCATCAAGCGTCTGCGCGCCTTTGAATCCGTGATCGACAGTGACGCTGATGATGACGAGACGCGTCCGGTCGTCGAATCGACGCCGTAGCGAACCGGGGCCGATGCCGCGATGGCATCGGCCCCGATCCAGTGTGGAAAAAAGTCAGTGAGACACGCCATCGCCGGGCTCGGCATCGGGCACGTGGAGCGTAATCACCGTACAGTGGGCCACATGGGAGACCTTATGCGACACGCTGCCCACCACCAGCCCCTTCATGTCACTCAGGCCGCGACTGCCCATCACGATGGTATCGATAGCCAGCTCGTGGGCCAGCGCCACAATCGTTTTTTCCGGCCGGCCGGGCGGGTTGTCCTCGACATGGAAGTGGACCTCGGCTGCGGGGTCACCGACTTCCGCCCACGTCGCCTTCAACAGCGCCTCGCCCTCCTCGTGTCCCTTTGTCGGGGTGTAATCCACCGGCGTCGATCCGGTCTGCGCGCCCATGTGATCGGTGGCCGGAGGCGGCTCGACAATGTGGAGAAGATGCAGGGTAGCGCCGGCGGCCTGCTGCATCAGACACGCGTGTTCAAGCGCCCGGCGAGCGCTGCGGGAACCATCAAGAGGTACCAGAATGTTGTGTGACATGATTCATCTCCTTCCTTTGGCGGATGACGGCCCCGTCCAGCACAGGCGTGAGCCGTCAGCCAGCACAACGAATGATGCAGCAAAGTCCGCCACATGACCGATCCAGCCTGCGCCCTTTTACATTAGCACTCAATCAATGCCTGCTGTGACCCGGCCGTTATCTGCACGAGGCTCGGACAGTGGCTCGCCGCTCTACCCTGACCGTGACCCGCCGCGATAAGGTATCCATACCGCCCTGATCCGGAGAGACTGTCACCATGCCGATTCATCTGCTGGTCGTGACCCGCCTGTCACGCCATCACCAGTCCTGCATCGAAGCCACCGGCATTCGCCTGCATATGGCCGAAGATGCCGAGACCCGACGCGACGTTCTGGACCGCCACCGTGACGACATCCGCGCGGTCATGACCATCGGCACCATCGGCTTCAGCGCACAGGAGATGGACGAACTGCCAAACCTGGGCCTGATCTGCGCTCAGGGGGTGGGCTTTGAAGGCATCGACGTGGCGGCCGCCCGCGAGCGCGGCATCAGGGTGGCTCACGGCCCCGGCACCAATGCCGAGACGGTCGCCGACCATGCACTGGGGCTGATGCTCGCCTGCCTGCGCCGCATTCCGCAGGGCGATGCCGGCCTGCGCGACGGCCAATGGAAGGAGATTCGCCGTGGCGCCCCGGTGCTGCACGGCAAGACCTTGGGGCTGCTGGGCATGGGCAACGTGGCGCGCGCCATCGCCCGGCGCGCCCACTACGGCTTTGACATGCCGATCATCTACTTCAGCCGCCAGCCGAAGGCGGACCTCGACTGGCAGCATGAGTCGGACCCCAAACGCGTCGCCGAACAGGCCGACGTGCTGGTGAGCGCCCTGCCCGGCGGCGACGACACCCACCACCTGATCGATGACGCCCTGCTTGGCGCCATGAAGATTGAGAGCATCGTGGTCAACATCGGCCGCGGCAGCGTGGTGGACAGCGACGCCCTGGCCCGCGCGGTGACGGAGAAGCGCCTCGCCGGCGCCGCGCTGGACGTTTTCGAGCATGAACCCGAGGTGCCTCAGGCCTTCAAGGACGACCCGCGCATTATCATGACGCCCCACACCGCCGGCCTCTCACCCGAGGCGCTCGATGCCACCGTGGATCTGGTAATTCAGAACCTCGAGGCCTTTCGTGATGGCAAGGCGCTGGTCACGCCGGTGCCCGATGCCTGACAGGCGAGACGTCAAAAGCTGACATATGATCAGGGCGTGGCATGGGTAAATATCGATGGCACAGACCTCAGGAGCCTTTCATGGGCGATGACCACGCGGCAGATGCCCGTTCACAAAAGCAGAAGATGCTCGCCGGCGAGCTCTACACCGCCGATGACCCGGAACTTGCCCGGGACGCCGACATCGCCAAACGCGCCATGGCCGAGTTCGCCAGAGCCTACGAGCACGATGTCGACGCCGCCCATGCCGTGTTGAAGGGGCTTTTCAGGGAACTGGGCGACACCGCCCATATCCGCGCGCCGCTGTATGTCGACTACGGCTTTAACATCCGCTTTGGCGAAGGGTCGTTTGCCAACTTCGGCCTGATGGCACTCGACGTTGCGCCCATCACCATCGGCCGGGACGTACAGATCGGCCCCAACGTGCAACTACTGACGCCGACCCACCCGCTCGATGCCCAGGCCCGCCGGGACAAGCTCGAAGCCGGCGCGCCCATCGTCATCCACGACAACGTCTGGCTGGGCGGCGGCGTCATCGTGCTGGCCGGCGTCACCATCGGTGAGAACAGCGTCATCGGCGCCGGCGCCGTGGTCACCCGGGACATACCCGCCAACGTCGTGGCCGTCGGCAACCCGGCGAGGGTTATTCGTCAGCTGCCATGATCTACACCGATGAAATCAGGTCGATTCTCGATATTTCCCTGAACCCCTCGGCTCGAATTCGCGCGGCAAGATCGGTGCCATCCCTCGGCCCACCGGTCGTGTAAAAGCACCCGCCGGCGCTGGCGCCCTGCTTGAGACCGGGGGCCGCCAGCACGGCTTCCAGCCGCCGGGCGACGGCATCACCCGAATCGATCAAGCTCACGTGATCACCCAGCTGCGCGGCAATCACCTCGCGCAGCAGCGGATAGTGGGTGCAACCCAGTACCAGCTGATCAAGTGAGCGCCACTCGGCTGCACGCAGCGGCGCCAGCTCACGAGCCAGCGCCTGACGGTCGAGCGTGCCGTCATACCAGTACTGCTCGGCCAGCGCGGCAAGATTCGGGGCGCCCACCGTCAACACCCGGCAGTGGCCGGCAAAGCGCTCGATCAGGGTCGCCACATGCGCACTTCTCACCGTCCCGGGTGTGGCCAGCACCCCAATCACACCGCTGGCGCTCGCTGCAGCGGCAGGCCGAATCGCCGGTACCACGCCCACCACCGGCACCGACAGCCGTTCCCTGAGCGCCGGCAGCACCACGGTCGAGGCGGTATTGCAGGCGATCACCACGGCATCGACCGGACAGTGCGCCACGACGCGAGATATCAGATCACATACCCGCTCAATCAGCGCATCACCGGACAGATCACCGTAGGGAAAGGCCGCGCTGTCGGCCAGATAGTGCTGCACCAGTCCCGGCAGGCGCCGTCGAATGGCACGCGAGATGGTCAGCCCGCCGATGCCCGAATCCAGCAGCCATACGGCGCCGGTGCGTTGTGGTGTCCCTTTCTGCATGTCCTCGCACATCCATGACGTGATGGCCCACTGTCATCGTATTGCCATGGGGTCGTCACCGTCATGTCAGAAACCACCCTCATGATGAAAACGTTTTCATTCATGAGGCTTTTTCGTGTCACACACCACGCAACGTCCGTCGCTGGTTCAGATTGCGCGCGCCGCGGGTGTGTCGCCGGCCACGGTGTCGCGCGCCTTCAATCGACCGGCGCTTTTGAGTGCGCGTACGCGCGATCACATTCTCCATACCGCAGGCGAGCTGGGCTATCGGCCCGACCGTATCGGCAGCAGCCTGCGCTCGGGCAGCACGAAAACCCTGGGGCTTTTGCTGCCCACGCTTGAAAACCCGGTCTTTGCCGCGTGCTTTGAAGGCGCCGAGGCTCGGGCGCGCGAGGTGGGCTACAGCGTGATGCTCTCGACGACCGGCTATAACGCCGAGCGTGAAACGGCGGCGGCGCGCGATCTGCTCGATCACCGCGTCGAAGGGCTGATTCTGACCGTGGGCGATCCGGCCACCAGCGCCACGCTCGCTGAGCTTCAATCAAGCGATGCGCCCTTTGTACTGGCCTACAACGAAAGCGAGGTGCATCCCTTCGTCAGCGTGGATAACCACGCCGCCGCCGGTGACATGATCGCTCACCTGGCCGGGCTCGGGCATCGCCGCATGGCGCTGATCACCGGGCCTCTCGAGGCCTCCGATCGCGCTCTGCATCGTCTGGAAGGCGCTCGGCAGCGCGCCGACGCGCTGGGCCTGCCGGTACCGGAACACCTGGCCATGGCCCGTCACACGGCGGTCGACCATGAACGCCTTGGCCATCTTCTTGCCCGGCCTGCCGCGCCCACGGCGCTTTTCTGCTCCAACGATCTGCTGGCCGCAGCCGTGATTGCCGCGCTCGCCGAGCAGGGTCTGAGCGTGCCCGGAGACCTCTCCGTGTGCGGCTTCGATGGCATGGCCTTTGGCGGTCTGATGGTGCCGGCGCTTGCCAGCGTCTACCAGCCCAGCCACGACATCGGCCGCCAGGCCTGTCACGCCTTGCTACAGCGGCTTGAAGGCCACCACGTTACCGGTGAGCGGCTGGCGCATCGCCTGATCCCCGGCGGCACCGTGGCCCCTCTGATACCCGCCGTTTTGTCATGATTTTCCACCCCCTGAGGAACACCCCCATGTCACTGCGACTGACACACACCCTGCGCACCGCCACGCTCGCCCTTGGCCTGACCGGCGCGGCGCTGGCCTCCTTTCAGGCTCAGGCGAGCGATACCGCCATCTGCTACAACTGCCCGCCGCAGTGGGCCGACTGGGGCACCCAGTTAAAGGCCATCAATGAGGACACCGGCATTCGCGTGCCGCAGGACAACAAGAACTCCGGTCAGGCGCTGGCCTCACTGACCGCCGAGAAGGGCAACCCGGTGGCCGATGTGGTCTATTACGGGGTGACGTTTGGCATCCAGGCCGCCGAGCAGGAGCTGACCACGCCCTATCAGCCGGCGCACTGGGATGACATTCCCGACGGCCTCAAGGACCCGGAAGGCCGCTGGTTTGCCATCCACTCCGGCACGCTGGGGTTTATGGTCAATGTCGATGCGCCGGGCGACACGCCGGTGCCGCATTCCTGGAATGACCTGCTCAAACCCGACTATCGCGGCATGGTGGGCTATCTCGACCCCTCCTCGGCCTTTGTGGGCTATGTGAGCGCCGTCGCCGTCAACGGCGCGCTGGGTGGCAGTCTGGATGACTTCTCACCGGCCCTTGAGTGGTTTGAAACGCTTCAGGACAACGACCCCATCGTGCCCAAACAGACCGCCTACGCCCGTGTGCTCTCCGGCGAGATTCCGATTCTGCTCGACTACGACTTCAACGCCTATCGCGCCCGCTATGACGACAAGGCCAACGTTGAGTTCGTGATTCCTGACGAGGGCACCATCACCGTGCCTTACGTGATGAGTCTGGTGGCCAACGGTCCGCATGCCGAGGCCGGTCAGAAAGTGCTCGACTACGTGCTCTCCGACAAGGGTCAGGCCATCTGGGCCAATGCCTATCTGCGGCCGGTACGCCCGGAAGCCGCCTCTGAAGAGGCGCAGGCGAAATTCCTGCCGGAAAGCGACTACGCCCGCGCCGAGACCGTCGACTACGGCCACATGGCCGAGGTGCAGCGTGATTTTGCCAACCGCTACGCCCGCGAGGTGAACTGAGATGGGGCGACGTGTCTGGCTGATCATTGCCGCGCCCGCCGCCGCCCTGTTTATCGCCTTCTGGCTGCTGCCGATGGTGCGACTGGCGGTGCTGGGCGCCGAGACGCCGCATGGCATGGACACTTCGGCCTACTGGCTGGTCGTCACCGAGCCGCGCTACTGGCAGAGCCTGGCCAATACGGTCGCGCTGTCACTGGCCGCCTCGCTGGCCACTCTGGTCATCGCTCTGCCCGCCAGCCGCTTTCTGGCCCGCCATCCGGATTTCCCCGGGCGGCGGATTTTGATGTCGCTGTTGCTCTTTCCGCTTGCCTTTCCGGGTGTGGTGGTCGGCTTTCTGGTGATTCTGACCACCGGGCGCCAGGGCGTGCTCAATACGCTGTCAAAGGCCGTTTCCGGGGAAACGATGGTGCTGGCCTATGGCATGGCGGGTCTTTTTATCGGCTATCTCTACTTTTTGCTGCCGCGCACCATCGGGGTGCTGATCACGGCGGTCGAAGGAATCGATCAACAGTGGCTGGAGGCCGCCCGCACCCTGGGGGCCGGTGCCTGGCGGCGCTTTGTCGATATCGAACTGCCGGCGCTGACCGGGGCACTGACGGCCGCTGGCGCCATGTGCTTTGCCACCGCCATGGGCGCCTTTGGCACCGTTTTCACGCTGGGCACCCGCATCGATGTGCTGCCCATGACGATTTATAACGAGTTCACCAACTATGCCAATATCCCGGTCGCCGCGGCGCTGTCCGTGGTGCTGGGGCTCGCCACCTGGGCGGTGCTGTATGGTGCCAACACCCTGGCAGCTCGAACCGGCACCAGGGGGCGGACATGACCCCCTCACGCTGGGACACGCGCCTGGGCCTGACCGTCACGCTGACCATCGCGGCTTTTCTGATCGGCCCGATCGTGCTGTCGGTGATGGCCGGGCTGACCCGCAACTACCTTGTCGGTCTCGAAAGCGGCCTGACCCTTGAGTGGGTCGTGCAGGTCTGGGAACTCTATGCCGACACCATCTGGCGCTCCTGGGGCGTGGCGCTGGCAACCCTTGCCATCACCACGCTGGTGGGCGTGCCGCTCGCCTGGGTGCTGACCCTGTTTCCCGGCCGGCTATCCCGATTGCTCGAAGAGCTTTTGACCCTGCCGGTGGCGGTGCCGGGCCTGGCCACGGCGCTGGCACTGATCGTCTCGTGGGGCAGCGTGGGCTGGCTGCGCGCCAACGTGATGTTCATCGTGGTCGGTCACGTGCTTTTCACCCTGCCGTTCATGGTGCGCGCCGTTCGAGCCGGCATGCAGGGCGGCCATCTGGTGGTACTCGATGAGGCCGCGGCCACCCTGGGCGCGAGCCGGCGCCAGCGCTTTTTCGACATCATCGTGCCCGCCGCTCGCGGCGGCATCGTCACCGGGGCGCTGACTGTGGTCACGCTCTCAATCGGCGAATTCAACCTGACCTGGCTTTTGCACACGCCGCTGACCAAAACGCTGCCGGTGGGTCTGGCCGACAGCTACGCCTCGATGCGCCTTGAAGTCGCCTCGGCCTACACCCTTGTGTTTCTACTGATGCTACTGCCGCTGATGATCGGCATGCAGTGGCTGGCCGGGCGCTCGAAAAAAACCGGCAACATTGCCCTGACAGGATCTGCCTCATGAATGACGCCCTCTCGATCACCCTGACAGGATGTGCCAAGACCTGGCCTGACGGCACCCGCGCCCTGAAGCCGCTGAATCTGGAGATTCGCGCCGGAGAAACCCTGGCGCTGCTGGGCCCATCAGGCTGTGGCAAGACCACGCTGCTGCGCCTGATCTGCGGGCTGGAACAGGGCGATGCCGGCGGCGTGATCCGCTTTGGCGAAGATGACGTCACTCACGTCGCGCCCGAATCGCGCGGTGTCGGCGTGGTGTTCCAGGGCTACGCCCTGTTTCCCAACATGAGCGTGGCGGACAACGTCGGCTACGGCCTGAAGATTCGCGGCATCGATGCCACCACACGGCGCGAGCGTGTGGCCGAGATGCTCAAGCTGGTCGAGCTTGAAGCGCTGGCCGAGCGGGGCATCGATCAGCTCTCCGGCGGCCAGCGCCAGCGCGTGGCCCTGGCACGTGCGATTGCCATCGAACCTCGCGTGCTGCTGCTCGATGAGCCGCTGACCGCGCTGGACGCCCGACTGCGCCAGCAGCTGCAGGTGGATCTCTCTGCGCTGCTGCGCCGACTCGGCATCACCTGTGTCATCGTCACGCATGATCAGGAAGAAGCCATGATGCTGGGCGACCGGGTCGCGGTGATGTCGGCCGGCCATCTCGAACAGCTCGACCGGCCGGAGGCGCTCTATCGCGCACCGGCATCCGATTTCGTCGCCGAGTTTCTGGGCACGCGCTGCACTCTGAGGGGGCCATTGATCAGCGCCTATCTACCCGGCGTCACGGGTGACAGCGTCAGCTTTCGGCCTCACGAGGTCAGCCTGCACGGCGACGGCCGCGGCCTGCCCTGTGAAGTGGTTCAGCGCTTTTATCTGGGCGATCACATCCGCTATGAGCTGACGCTTGCCGACGGCCAGCGCTTTACCGCCCGCGCCGCGCCGGACACGGCCTGGCAGCCGGGCGCGCGGCTTTCAGCGACCTTTTTTGATGCCCGCCCGACCCATGACACCAACCGATTCTGCTCTGCCGACGAGGACATTCCATGCTGATTGCCCAGATTACCGACCTGCACCTGCGCATGCCGGGGCAGAAGGCCTACCGCGTGGTGGCAACCGACCGCTATCTGCCGCCGGCCATCACGGTGCTCAACGCCCTCGACCCGCGGCCTGACGTGGTACTAATCACCGGCGACCTGACCGATTTCGGCCGGCCTGATGAGTACGCCGCCCTGCGTGAACAGCTCAAGGCGCTGGCACTGCCCTGGTACGTCATTCCCGGCAACCACGATGCGCGCGGCGCGCTTCGCGAGGCCTTTCCCGACCACGCGTATCTGGGCCGGACAGGGTTTATGCACTACACCCTGGAGGATCACCCGGTGCGCCTGATAGGCCTGGACACCCTGGTCCCCGGCGAGGGCCGCGGCGAGCTGTGCCGCGAGCGCCTGGACTGGCTCGCCGAGCGCCTTGCAGAGCAGCCCGAGCGGCCCACGCTGCTGTTCATGCACCACCCGCCCTTTGCCACCGGTATCGGCCACATGGATGCCCAGGGGCTGACGGGCGCCCGTGAACTGGAAGCGCTGGTGCGCGACTATCCCAATATCGAGCGCCTCATCTGCGGTCACGTGCACCGCACCATTTTTCGCCGCTTTGGCGGCACCCTCGCCAGCTGCTGCCCCAGCACCGCGCATCAGGTGGCCCTTGATCTGCGCGCCCCCGGCGACGCCGCCTTCGTGATGGAGCCACCGGGCTATCATCTACACCTCTGGCGCGACGGCGAACTCATCACCCACGCCGGCGTGATCGGCGAACATGACGGGCCCTGGCCGTTTCACGACGCGGGCGGACTGATCGATGAGTAACGGCGCTTACCCTCGGACGCGGTGATCGGCTACTCGAACCGTACACGATCAATCAGCATTTCAAACAGAGCACTAATGCTGGCAGTCCGTCGAATATCCGGATGGGTCAGCAGCCACACGCCGGTCTCCAGCTCAGGGATGGGGTCGCCGACACGCACCAGACCTTCCATTGTCTCGGCGAGATAGCAGGGCAATACGCCCTGCCCCAGACCTGCCTGTACAGCCACGGCCATGCCGAGGGTCGAGTCCGCCCGGAAGTCGACCTGCTCATCGACACCCCGGGCTTTAATCCATTTTTCAAGCGAACGATAAGCCATCGACGCATCCGGCCCCACCCAGCGGATTGATTCATCCGTCCCCTTGTCGATCGAGACATAAACGGCCTGACGCAGCCGCCCCAGCTCTCTACCCGTCAGTGTCTCGGGTGGGTGGTCAGTGGGGCGTAATGCGACATCGGCATCGCGCCGGGTGAGGTTATGCAACTCGGCCGAGGTCGTCGTGTCGATCATGAGGCCAGGGTGAGCGTGACGAAATTCGGCCAGCACTGGCATCAATACATGGGCCAGCAGGGCATCCGTGGTGGTAATACGCAACGTGCCGGTCAGAGCGGTGTCGCTATCCATCAGCGCACGCTCGGCGCCGGCCACGGCAAGATGCATCTGCCGGGCCGTCGCTGCGATCATTTCGCCGATGGGGGTCGCCACGTACCCACTGCCGTGGCGCTCGAAGCATTGGGTGCCCGCACGCGCTTCAAGGGCACCTAGACGCCGAAAGATCGTAGCGTGGTTGACTCCCAACCGACGGGCGGCTCCCGAGAGCGAGCCCGATTCCACAATGGCAAGTACGAGACGGTAATCGTCCCATTTGAGCGTCGCGCTCATAAGGCACCTGTGCGTTCTTGCAAACCTGGCTTGCGGTTTTTGGGAATTTCCCTTGGTTTCTGCACAACCTACTGTAGCGATTCCTGCCACGTTACGGACGCTCTCCATGAAAGTTCTGATTGTTCACTGTCATCCCGAACCAAAATCCTTTAACGCCGCGCTGACAGATACCGCGATCGAGACGCTGGAACACGCTGGTCATGAAGTTCTTGTCAGTGATCTCTACGCCGAGAAATTTGAGCCCGTCGAAGGCCCCGGTCGCTACGCCACCCGCCGCGAACCGTCATATTTTCAGGCGCTGGACGAGCAGCGCTGGCACTACGAGGGCGATGCCCTCGCAGCCGATGTCAGCCGAGAAATCGCGCGTCTGAAATGGGCGAAGACGGTGATCTTTCAGCTTCCACTGTGGTGGCATGGGGTACCGGCGATGCTCAAGGGCTGGTTTGATCGCGTCTTCGTGTACGGCGGTCTCTACACCGGCAGCCGCCGATTCGATCGCGGCCCGCTCAGCGGCCGGCGCGCGCTCTGCTCGGTGACCACCGGTGCACCGGAAGCGACTTTCGGCCCGTTGGGTCGCAGCGGCGATATCGCCACCCTCATGTGGCCGCTGCACTGCTCGCTCTACTACGTCGGACTATCGGTGCTGGTGCCTCAGCTGACGTACGGCGTTCAGGGCGGCGGGCTGAGCTATCAACAGGAAGCGGGCTTTCGTGCCCATCTCGAGAAGGAGAAAATGCGCTGGGCAACGCGCGTTCAAACGCTGAGCGAAGAACGACCCATTCCCATGAGCGGCTGGGCGGATTGGGACGAGGCCGGTGTTTTGAAAAACGACCACCCACTTCGCTTTCGAATATAAATTAACGTTTCTCGCCAACCGCACCGGCGCGAACCATACTGCAAAGGACGACCTGTCCGGATTCGCGTCAGGCGCGTGTCTCTCCCCGCCGCTTCTTTTCCCGGCCCACGCGCTTTTCCCTGACGCGACGCCTCTCACCTCGTTCACCATGCCGCTTGTCGGCCGCGCTGATCTCGACAGTGCGGCCGGCCGGTGACGGCGTGGTGAGGCTCTGGCCGAGCACGCAGCGCGCAACCCGCGTTCGTGCCGGCCCCATTCTCGTGCCTTCACGAGAAGGAGAACGACGATGGTTCGATGTTGTCCTGTGGCAGGTCGTTGCGACCGGCTGATGCTGTCCGGACACGGCGCTGGGCTTTTCCCGGCGGTGGGGTCATGACCCTCTGGCAGCGGTTCACCAACAGGCACTCGTCCCCGCGTCCGCCGTGGGACGCCGTGGAGCCGGTGCGCGAAGCGCTCTTTGGTCCGGAGCGACTCGAGCAGCACGCCGAGAGTCTGGCAGCGGCGCAGCCGATCACCGAGCGTCCGCCGGGGGTGATGCCGCTCTATCAGCGCCTTGCCGACAACATCACAGCGCTCGGTGCGACCCATCACCGCCTGAGCGTTGACGCCGCCCATCGCCGCGATACCGTGCCCGCCGCCGAGTGGCTGCTGGATCACTACAACCACGTTGAAAAGCACGTCAGCGATATTCGCCGCGACCTGCCACCGGGCTACTACCGCCAGCTGCCCAAGCTCGCCGACGGCCCGTTTGCCGGCTATCCGCGGGTGTTCGGGCTGACCTGGGCCTACATCGCCCATACCGACAGCCGCTTCGATGCCCCGACATTGATTCGTTTTCTCGAGGCCTATCAGCGCGTCGAAGTGCTGACCCTGGGGGAACTGTGGGCAGTGGCGATCTCGCTGCGGCTGGTGCTGGTGGAAAATATCCGCCGTCTGGCCGATCAGATCGTGGGCGCGCGCGATGCCCGCAACGCCGCCGATGCGCTGTGCGAGCGGATGCTCAGCCCCGACACCGACAGCAGCCGGGCGCTGGCCGAGGTGGACCCGCACGCCCTCGGCGCCTTTGCCGAGCACTTCTACGCCCAGCTGGCCAAGCGCCTGCGCGATCAGGACCCGGGCCGCTCGCCGGCACTTTACTGGCTGGAACAGCAGATGACCCGGCTGGAGACCACCACCGCGACCGTGGTCCAGAACGCCCATCACCGGCAGGGCGCCTCGAACATCAGTGTGCGCAATGCCATCACCAGCCTGCGCCACATTGCCGATTTTGACTGGGCCGCGCTGGTGGAGCAGGTCAGTCTGGTGGATCGCTGCCTGCGCGAGCAGGGTCACTTCGGCGAGATGGATTTCGCCACGCGCGACCGCTATCGCAACGCCATCGAACAGCTCGCCCGCGGCGCCGGCTGCGACGAACTCACCGTGGCCCGCCGCGCCCGCGATGCCGCCGGTACTCCCTCAGCCGACGGCACCTCCTCAGCCGGCGGGGCATCATCCGTCGACGGCATACCGCCGGCCTCCGAGACCATTGATGCCCGAGCCATCCGCCGCGCAGACCCCGGTTACTATCTGATCGATGAGGGCCGCCCCGGCTTCGAACGCGACCTGGGCTTTCGCCCGCCGCCCGCACTGCGGCTTCGCCGGCTGGTGCTCGGGATGGGCCTTGCCGGCTACGCCGGGGCCTGCTGGCTGCTCACCGCAGCGATTTTAATGCTGGCGTGGTGGGGGCTCATGTCGGCCGGACTGGTCTCGGGGTGGGCCTGGGTATGGCTGGCGCTGATGGTGCTGCCCGCCAACGATATCGCCATGTCGCTGATCAACCGCATGCTGGGCATGGGGGTGGGCGGCGAGGCGCTGCCGGGGCTGGCGCTGGAACACGGCGTGCCCGACTCGCTTAAAACCATGGTCGTGATGCCTGCCATGCTCGGCGGGGACGACGAGGTGGCCGAGCTGGTCGAGCGTCTGGAGGTGCACTACCTCACCGGCAACGGCGGTGCGCTGACCTTTGCGCTGCTGCTCGACGGGCTCGATGCCGACACCGCCGAAACACCCGATGACGCCCGCCGTCTGCAGCTGGCGTGGAACGCCGTGGCCGCACTCAATCGCCGACACGGCCCCGGCCCGGACGGGCCGCGCTTCGTACTGCTCTACCGGTGGCGTCAGTACAATCCGGGCGAAGGCAAATTCATGGGCTGGGAGCGCAAGCGCGGCAAGCTGGCCGAGCTCAACCGGCTGCTGCGCGGCGCCACCGACACCTCCTTCGCAGCCGTAGGGGGCAGGGCGCCCTGGGTGCCGACTGGGGTCCGATACGTGGTCACGCTCGACAGCGATACCCGCCTGCCGCGGGACACCATCGCCCGTCTGGTCGGCAAGATGGCGCATCCGCTCAGCCAGCCGGTCCTCGATGACACCGGCCGCGTTACCCACGGCCACGCCATTTTGCAGCCGCGCGTCACGCCCTCGCTGTCCATTGGCCGCGAGGGGTCGCGCTATCAGCGTCTTTTCTCTGCCCCCGGTGGCCTTGACGTCTACAGCGCCGCGGTCTCGGATCTCTATCAGGATCTTTTCGGTGAGGGGTCGTTTGCGGGCAAGGGCATCTACGCCGTGGACGCCGTCGAGCGCGCCCTCAAGGGCCGCATTCCCGAAAACAGCCTGCTCAGTCATGACCTGCTCGAGGGAATTTTTGCCCGCGCAGGGCTTGCCTCGGACGTCGAGGTGGTCGAGGCGGAGCCGGAACGTTACGACGTGGCCGCCCGCCGCCAGCACCGCTGGGTGCGCGGTGACTGGCAGCTGCTGCCCTGGGTGGTAGGCAAGGGCGCCGACCGACGCGCACTGGGCGCCGTGGGCTGCTGGAAGATCGTGGATAACCTGCGCCGCTCGCTGCTGGCGCCGAGCCTGTTTGCCGCCTTCGCGGTCTGTGCGGCATTCAAGGTGCCGGTGGCGTTTGTGGCGCTCATGCTGACGCTGGCCGCGCTGGTCATTCCGGCCCTTTTGCCGATCAGCTTCGCGCTCAAGCCGCGCCATTACGACGGCGACTGGCGCCATCACCGGCGAACGCTGGCCCGCGATCTGGCCCTGGAGACCGGTCGCTGCCTGTTGAATGTCGCCCTGCTGGCCAATCAGGCCTGGCAGATGATCGACGCCATCACCCGCTCGCTCTATCGCGTCTATGTCTCCCGAAAGCATCTGCTCGAATGGACCACCGCCGCCGCCCTCAGGGACCGCCAGCTTGGCATGGCAACCCTTGCCCGCGAGATGGCCGGTGGCATGCTGTTCGCCTTTGGCGTGGTGCTGGTGCTGGCGCTGTTTGAAACGCCGGGCTGGGCATTGCTGCTGCCGCTGCTGGCGGCCTGGCTTGCCGCCCCGCTGGTGGCACTGTGGACCAGCCGCGCCCCCGGCGACACCACCGACAATCTCAAACTCGATACCCGCCAGTCGCGCACGCTGCGCCATATCGCCCGCCGCACCTGGCAGTTTTTTGAAACCTTTGTCACGCCTGCCTCGAACGCACTGCCGCCGGACAACTTTCAGCTCGACCCCGAGCCGGTCATCGCCGAGCGCACCTCACCCACCAATATCGGGCTCTACCTGCTCGCCTGCGTGGCGGCGCGGGATTTCGCCTGGATCGGCACCCGCGGCGCCGTCGAGCGGCTGGAGGCGACCTTTGACACGCTGGATTCGCTCGAGCGCTGCCGGGGCCATCTCTACAACTGGTACGACACCGCAACGCTTGCCCCGCTGGAGCCACGCTACGTCTCGGCGGTGGACAGCGGCAACCTTGCCGGCCACCTGATCGCGATGGCCAACGCCTGCGAAGCGTGGATCGACGAGCCTTGTGTCGCCAACCCGCGTGACGGCCTGATCGATACGCTGCATCTCTTTTATGAGGACACCGAGCTTGACCGGACGCTGCCCGGGGCGACAAAAACCCGACTGCTTACCGAGCTGCAGGCCCTGATCGCACGCCTTGAGGGCGTCTCGACCCGGCGCGACAGCACCGCTGACGTGCGCTGCTCGCTGGCAAGCTGGCGTGTGCTGCTGGCCAGGCCCCCTCATGCCGCGGCCGGCGCCTCGAAAGACACCGCCGCGCAACACGATGATCCGGGCGTGGCGCTTGAACCGGAGGTTTCGGACAACGACGGCGTCGATGACCTGACCCGACGCGCGACCCCGGCGTACTGGCTGACCTGTCTGGAACGCTGTCTTGACGAGCACGAGGCCGATGTCGAGACCGCACCGTCTCTTGGCGCGCGCCTGCGCGAGCTGGCCCGGCGCGCCCGCACTCTGACCCACGAGATGGACTTTGCCTTTTTACTGGTCGCCGAGCGCAAGCTGATGTCGATCGGCTACGCTCCGCGCGAGGACCGACTCGATGAGGGCTGCTACGACCTGCTGGCCTCGGAAGCGCGACTGGCAAGCCTGATCGGCATTGCCAAGGGCGATCTGCCCACCCGCCACTGGTTCCGGCTGGGCCGGGCGGTGAGCCCACAGCCCGACGGCGTGGTGCTGATGTCGTGGTCGGGGTCGATGTTTGAGTACCTGATGCCGTCACTGGTGATGCGCGCGCCGCGCGACAGCCTGCTTGAACAGACCAACCGGCTGGTGGTGGCGTGTCAGCGTGACTACGCCAGACAGCGCGGCGAGCCCTGGGGCATTTCGGAGTCGGCCTATAACGCGCGCGACCTTGAGGCCAACTATCAATACTCCAACTTCGGCGTGCCCTCGCTCGGGCTCAAGCGCGGGCTGGCCGAGAGCTTCGTGCTCGCCCCCTACGCCACGGCGCTGGCGGCGATGGTCGCCCCGCGCGCGGCGATCGACAACTTTGCGCGCCTGCGTGAACTGGGCGCCGAGGGCCGCTACGGCTTTTTCGATGCCATCGACTTCACCCCGACGCGCCTGCCGATGGACCGCCACTTTGTGGTGGTGCGCAACGTCATGGCCCACCATCAGGGCATGACCGTGGTGGCCATCGCCAATGCCCTGCTGGGCGGGCGGCTTCGCACCCATTTTCATGCCGAGCCGATGATCCAGGCCAGCGAGCTGCTGCTCCACGAACGCCTGCCGCGCGAGGTGGCAACGCTGCCCTCCCCCAACGACACCGACCCGGTCATCACCGTCGATGAGCCGCCAATCGAGGCTGCGGTGCGCCGTCTAACCGGCAGGCCGTCCGCCCCGCCGGTGACGCATCTGCTCTCCAACGGGCGCTACACGGTGATGCTCACCGACGCCGGAGCCGGCTTCAGCCGCTGGGGGAAACTGGCGATCACACGCTGGCGCGAGGACCCGACCACGGATGACTGGGGCAGCTTTATCGCCCTGCGCGACCGGGAGACCGGACAGCGCTGGTCCGCCGGCGGCCCGCGCGAGATAACCAATGACCACGGCCGGCATGAGCACGCCACGCATGAAGTCGAGTTCGCCGAGGATCACGCCCGCTTTGTGCGTCATGCGGCAACGTTTACCACCACACTCGAGGTGCGGGTCTCCGGCGAGGACAACGCCGAGATCAGACGGGTGAGCGTGACAAACAACGGCGAGCACGAGGCCACCATCGAGCTGACCTCTTATGCCGAGCTGGTACTGACCACGCCGGCCACTGACGATGCCCATCCGGCGTTTGCCAAAATGTTCGTCGAGACCGATACCCTCCCCGAGTATCAGGCGCTGACGGCCACCCGCCGCCATCGCGACCCTCATGAGGCACCGATCTGGGTGGGGCACTTTATACGGATTGATGACACCAGCCGCGAGACGCCGCACGAGGCCGAGCGGGCCGGTGACGACGCCCCGCCCCGACGGTTTCGCTTCGAGACGGATCGCGCCCGATTTTTGGGGCGTGGCCGCACGCTGTCCACGGCGGCGGCCCTGTGTGACGCACCGTTTGACGGCGCCGAGCCGATGCATGACGGGCGCACCGGGGCGGTGCTCGACCCGATCTTCTCCCTGCGCCATGTGGTCTCCATCGCGCCGGGCCACGTTGCCCACGTCGACTTCTGGACCGTGGTCGCCGACAGCCGCGACAGTCTGGTCGCGCTGATCGACCGCCACCACGACGCCGGCGCGTTTGAGCGGGCCAGAACGATGGCCTGGACGCAGGCGCAGGTGCAGCTGCGCCATCTGGATATCGCTTTGGACGAGGCCGCCGACTTCCAGCGCCTGGCCGCGCCGATTCTCTATCACGACGCACGCTTTCGCGCCCCGGAAGCCACGCTGTTGCGCGGGCTCTCGAAACAGTCCGATCTCTGGTCGATGGGCATCTCGGGCGATCTGCCGATCGTGGTACTGCACCTGGCCGATACCGAGGAAATCGGCTGGGTGGAGACCCTGCTGCGCGCCCGCGAGTACTGGATGGCCAAGGGCCTCGGGGTCGATCTGGTGATTCTCAACGAGCGTTCGCACTCCTATCTCCAGGAGCTTCAGGACGCCATCGACATCGCCGTACGCACCCACTGCTCGCCGCCGCACGACGGCCACGACCCGGCGCTGGGCACGGTCATCTCCCTGCGCGGGCATCAGCTGAGCCCGGCCGCGCGCGATCTGGTGCTGGCCGTGGCCCGCGTGGTGCTGCGCGCCCACAAGGGGCCGCTGCATCGCCAGCTCGCCACGCTGCTGGCCGGCGACGAGCCGCTGACCCTCGAGCACACGCCGGTTGAGGCCACGTCGATCGATGTCACACCGACCGAAGACGCCCCGGTCGAGCGCGCCCCGGCCCATCCCGAACGGGAGAGTCTCGACAGGTTTGATAAGGAGACGCTCGAATTTTTCAACGGCACCGGCGGCTTTGCCAGCGATGGGCGAGAGTACGTCTGTGTCCTCGATGACGGTGCCACCACGCCGCAGCCCTGGATCAACGTCATCGCCAACCCGGGCTTTGGCTTTCAGGTCTCCGCCGAGGGCAGCAGCTACGTCTGGGCGGACAACAGCCGCGACAACCAGCTCACGCCCTGGTCCAACGATGCGGTCAGCGACCCCTCCGGCGAGGTGATCTATATCCAGGACGCCGACAGCGGCGCCATCGACACCGTCACCGCCGCGCCGTATCGCCCCGGCCGCGAGCACTCGCGCTTTGTGGCCCGCCACGGCTTCGGCGTCAGCCGCTTTGAGCACGACACGCAGGCGCTTGCGATGACGCTGGTGCAGTTCGTGCCGCTTGAAGACCCGGTCAAGATCTCGCAGCTCACCCTGACCAACCGCACACAGGCTCCGCAGCAACTGATCATCACCCATTACGCCAGCTGGGTGATGGGCAACGCTCGCGCCAAAAACGCGCCCTGCCTGATCTCCGAGCACGACGGCGAGACCGGGGCGCTGTTGATGCGCAACCCGTGGAACATGGCCTTCCCGGATCGGGTCGGCTTTGTTGATCTGGACGCGCGACAGCGCGCGTTCACCGCCGATCGCGGCGAGTTTCTCGGCACCGGGACGCTGGCCGAGCCCGAAGCGCTCTCCGGACGCCGGCGTCTGAGCGGCCGGGCCGGCGCCGGGGTGGATCCCTGCACGGTGCTGCAGTGCACGCTGACACTGGAACCCGGTGAGACCGTCACCCTGGCCGCCCTGCTGGGTCTGGCCGGTGATGCGGATACCGCGCGCTCACTGATCGCGCGCTACCGAAAGGCGGATCTAACCGTCGAGCTGACGGCCGTGGAAGACTACTGGCGCACGCTTCACGGCGCGCTTCAGATCACAACGCCCGATCGCGCCATGGATGTCATGGTCAACGGCTGGCTGACCTACCAGACGCTGGCGTGTCGCGTGGTGGCTCGCTCGGCGTTTTATCAGGCCAGCGGCGCCTACGGCTTTCGCGACCAGCTTCAGGACGGCATGGCGCTGACCTTCGCCCAGCCCGAACTGGCGCGCCACCACCTGCTGCGTGCCGCCGGGCGTCAGTTCATCGAGGGTGACGTGCAACACTGGTGGCTGCCGCACTCCGGCCAGGGCGTGCGCACCCGCATCGCCGATGACCGGGTGTGGCTGGCGTTTGCCACCGCAAGCTATGTGCAAAGCGCAGGCGACCCCGCCGTGCTTGATGAATCGGTCGGCTTTCTGGAGGCTCCGCCACTGGTGGCCGGCGCGCATGACGACTTCTCCCAGCCGGCGACGGCCGCCGAGACCGCACCATTGTTTGAACACTGCGTGCGGGCACTGGAGCAGGCGCTTGAGCAGTTCGGCGAGCACGGACTGCCGCTGATCGGCACCGGCGACTGGAACGACGGCTTCAACCGGGTCGGCGAGGCAGGCCGCGGCGAGAGCGTCTGGCTGGGCTGGATGCTGCTGCGCACGCTGGCGCTGTTTGACCCGCTCATCACGCCCCGCGACCCTCAACGCGCCGCGCGCTGGCGCGAGCGCTCCGAGACGCTTCGAGAGGCGCTCGAGACCCACGCCTGGGACGGCGCCTGGTATCGTCGCGCCACCTTTGATGACGGCGAGTGGATGGGCTCCAGGGAGAGCATGGAGTGTCGGATCGATTCGATCGCCCAGTCCTGGGCGGTGCTCTCCGGCGGTGCCGACCCGACGCGGGCCGAGCAGGCGATGGCCTCGGTCTCGGAGCATCTGATCGATGAGGACAACGGCCTGGCACTGCTGTTCACCCCGCCCTTTAACAAAAGCGCTCAGGAGCCCGGCTACATCAAGGGCTACCCGCCGGGGCTGCGCGAAAACGGCGGGCAGTATACCCACGCCGCCACCTGGTCGATTCTCGCCTTTGCAAGGCTGAGCCAGGCCGACCGGGCGCATCGGCTCTTCTCGTTGATCAACCCGATCAACCACGCGCTGACCGATGAGGCGGTCGAGCGCTACCGCGTCGAGCCCTACGTGATCGCCGCGGATGTCTACTCCGAGCCGCCGCATACAGGCCACGGCGGCTGGACCTGGTACACCGGCTCCGCCGGCTGGTTCTATCAGGCCGGCGTGAACGGCATTCTCGGTATTCGCCGCGAAGGGCGCGAGCTGATCGTCGCCCCCGCCATTCCCGACCACTGGCCGGGCTATTCAGCCACCGTCGAGTTGGAAGGCAGCCGCGTGACGATTCGCGTTGAGCGCCTTGAGGCCGGCGAGACGGCGGGTATTACGCTGGATGGAGAGCGGCTGAAGGGTGCTGAAGAAGCAAGGGTGGCGCTGGATGGGCAGGCGCATGAGCTGGTGGTGCGTCTGGAGAGAAAGGCAGAGGTGATCTGATGCGTCTCGTCCGGCCTCACGGCCGCCGCTGGCGCAAGCCGGCGGCGGCCATGGACCGAATGATGGCGCTAAACGCCGGACTCAAGGGACGGGCAAAGGCTCAAGCAACGGCGCCCCCGGTCAACGTTGATGGATCGTTTCCGGACGAATACAGGGAAACATGTGCGCGATGTAGTCGGCCTTGCCAAGTTCTACCTTCTCGCTGCGCAGGATCGAATAGGCGGTCATGAGGTGGAAATAAAACTGGGACAGCGCCCAGTCGCGGGCATACTGCTCGGCGGTTAAATCAAGAATCATGCCGTTGGGCAGCTCATGTACCAGTGGCTTGTCCGCGTTCACATCCAGGCCGTCCGGGTCGAGCCCCTCGAGCAGCGCCATGGCGTCCTCGATCCGGGTTTGAGCGTCTGCAAACGAACCGGGACGCTCGCCGGCATCAACGCCTTCATCACGCAGCTCCCTGATGGACTCCGGAAACGCCTCTCCCCTGAGCCGGCATACGGCCTCGTGCACCTGCACGCAGGCAAATCGAATCTGGGTCGACAGGGGAAACATATCCGGCGCAAGACGCGCGGACAGCAGCGCCTGCGCCTGGTCTTCCGGCATCTGCCTTTGCGCCTTCTCAAGCCAGCCCGAGAGCGTGCCCAACATTTGTGTAAAGGTCGGAACCAGCAGCGTTGTGAGTGACATGAGGTGTCTTCCTGATGATTGAAGGATGACGCACTGTCCGTCACACAAACGACATTCGGACCGGTACGCCTTGCATCGAGATATTGAGGCTACGCCGGCATCGAGGCCGGCATGATCATCATAGCGATGTCGGCAAGGGATCGTGCTTATCCATTCGCCGTGGCACGCGCACCCACCGGCTTTCAAGGAAAAGCGCCTTGGGTTATCGGGTCTGGTTGGCATGGGCATGCAAGTTTCTAACGCGTTATAAACAGTAGAACGCCCCCGCTCGCAAAAGAGTTGATCAGCAGCAGCGAAAAAGATGACCAATGTTTAAGACGCTGGGCCGGCGATACCCCTGGCCCGCGACACATCGCCGCGCTTCCCCATCTCCCGCCATTCGTTGATACTGGCAGCCCCGTGCGATTACGGGCCCCATAACAATAGGCGCCGGCTTGTCTCTACTGGCCAACTGCCAAACAACACCATGGGAACACTGTCATGAATACTGCCAACCGGGCGTCACCGCTCGATCTGCTACGTCTGCATGTACTGGTCGTCATCCTTTCGCTGATTGCGGAGTGGATCGGTATCATCAGGATTCCGCTGGGCGTCGGAACGCTGTTACTGCTGCCGCTGTTTTATGCCTTTTTGCTGGCAATTGCGCTTAACCCCCATCTTTCCAGACGGGTGCATCCGCTGGTGCCGCCGCGCTTGAGTACAGCGGCCTCGCCGCTCATCCTGATGGCGATCATGCCGTTTATCGCCCGCTTTGGCTCCACCATCGGGCCGTCGATCGATCAGATCATTAGCGCCGGGCCGGCCCTGATTCTTCAGGAGCTGGGCAATCTGGGCACCATGCTGATTGCCCTACCGTTTGCCGTGCTGGTACTGAAAATGGGCCGCGAGTCGATCGGGGCGACTTATTCGATCGCGCGCGAGCCCAATATTGCGATCATCTCGGACCGCTACGGCCTCAAGGGGCCGGAGGGCATCGGCGTAATGGGCGTCTATGTGGTCGGCACCATGTTCGGCACCCTCTGGTTTGCGCTAATGGCGGGCTTTCTCGGCTCGGCGGGCTGGTTTGACCCGAGGGCGCTGGCGATGGCCTGCGGGGTGGGCAGTGGCAGCATGGTGGCGGCCTGTTCGGGCGCGCTTGCCGAAGCGGTGCCCGCCATGCGCGAGGAACTGCTGGCCTTTGCCGGCGCCAGTAACCTTTTGACCTATGCCACCGGGCTGTATGTGTCACTGTTTATCGCCCTGCCGGTCGCGGAGTGGCTCTACAAGCGTCTGAGCGTCAGAAAAGGGGCCGGGGCCGGCGTGGATGTTGAAGCACCCGATACCGCCAGTGTCGCTGATACCGCAGCCGAGCCACGCCCCGAGCAGCAGCTGGGCCATACCGCCGCGATGCTGGCCGCCGTGTGCGCGGTGGGCTGGATCACCAACGTGGTCAGCTCGGGCACGCTGTGGGGCGCCCTGCCCGGCATGATCATTCTCTATGTCATGAGCCTGATCGGGCTGGTGATTACCCGAATCGTGCCCTTTTACCTGCCGGCGATCGCCTGGATTTCGCTGGTCAGCATCCTCATGACCCTGCCGTTTTTCCCCGGCAGTGCCTGGCTGGTGGAGCAGCTTTCACAGGTCAATTTCCTGGCCATCGTCACGCCTGTGCTGGCCTACGCCGGTTTTGCCCTGTCACAGCAGGAGTTCAGCATGTTCCGCCGTACCGGCTGGAAGCTGGTGCTGGTCTCGCTGCTGGTGTTTACCGGCACCTATCTCGGCTCGGCGGTGGTCGCCCAGCTGCTGCTCTGATCCGCGACGGTGTGGCCCCCTCCTGACTCGGAGCGCCACACCGACGTTTACACCTGTCGCATCACGGAGAAACGCATGTCCATAAAGATCGTCGTCATTGGCCTGGGGCAGATGGGAGGCAACATGGCGCTCACGCTCAAGCGTGCCGGCTTTGATGTCACCGGTATCGACCCCGATGAGCAGACTCGCCAGCGCCTGAGTGATCAGGGGCTGACCGTTGCCAGTGACGCTGCGCTGCCCTCCGCCGAGGTCTATCTGCTGTCACTGCCTACCGCTGCCCATGTGCGCACGGTGATCGAGTCAAGTCCCGGGCTTGTCGAACACGCCGCTAAAGGCAGTGTGGTGATGGATACCTCGACCAGTGACCCGGTCGTCAGCCGCGAACTGGCGCAGAAAGTCGTGGCGGCCGGCCTTGAATGGCTGGATGCCCCGGTCAGCGGTGGCCCGAAGGGTGCTGCCGAGGGCCGGATGGGAATGCTGCTGGGTGGCGAGGCCGCCACCATCGAGCGCGTGGCCCCTGTGCTCGAGGCGCTGTCGGCGCGCTACACCCATGTCGGCCCGGCCGGCAGCGGTCACGTGGTGAAACTGGCCAACAACTATCTGTGCGCGACCAACCTGATCGCCACCGGCGAGGCCATCGCCATGGCGGCCAGGGCCGGCGTCGATCCAGCCGCCTGCCTGGCCGGGCTCAACAGCGGCTCGGGGCGCAGCGCGGTCAGCGAGGTCAACTTCCCAGAATGGATTCTCTCCGAGCGATTCGACTCGGGCTTTACCACCGGATTGATGCGCAAGGATCTGCGCCTGGCCCGTGACGCCGCCGAGCAGCTGGAGTCCCCGATGGCCCTTTTGAATCACGTGGTCGAACGCTGGCATGCGGCGCACGACATCGAGGATCAGGACGACTTCAACCGCATCGCCGATGCCCTTCTCGCCACCGCCCGCAAGTAACAGGAGCGCTGTCATGTCGACCACGACTGCACTGGATGAACGCGCCCGGACCCATCTTGAGACCCTGCTCGATCACTTCGGGCTGAGCCGCAACGCCGCTCCGGCGAGCAACTGGATCGATGGCGAGGCCGTCACCGGCCAGGGCGATCCGATCACGCTGCGCAACCCGGTCACCGGTAACGTGCTGGTGAGCTATCCAGATGCCGGCCAGGCACTGGTGTCGCGCGCCGTCAGTGCCGGCACCCGGGCTCAGGTGGAATGGATCGCACTGACTGCCAGCGCCCGCGGCCGGCACATGAACGCCGCCGTGCGGGCGCTCGAGGGAGAAGAAGAACGGCTTGCACAACTTGAAAGCGTGGTGGCCGGCAAGCCGATCAGCGACTGCCGTGGCGAGGTCGGCAAGGTGCGCGAGATGTTCGAGTACTACGCCGGCTGGTGTGACAAGCAGCACGGTGAGGTGATTCCGGTGCCGACCTCGCATCTCAACTACGTGCGCCACGTGCCCTATGGCGTGGTGGGTCAGATCACGCCGTGGAACGCGCCGATGTTCACCTGCGCCTGGCAGCTGGCGCCCGCCATCGCCGCCGGCAACGCAGCGGTGCTCAAGCCTTCGGAGCTGACGCCCTTTACCTCGGTGGTGGTTGCGAAACTGCTGGAAAGCGGCGGGTTGCCGAAAGGACTGATCAACATCGTCAACGGCGTGGGGCCGACCACCGGTACGGCCCTGACCGATCATGAGGGCATTTCGAAGCTGGTCTTTGTCGGCTCGCCGGACAGCGGGCGCCTGATCGCCCAGGCGGGGGCCCGACGGCTGGTGCCGAGCGTGCTGGAGCTTGGCGGCAAGTCCGCCAATATCATCTTCAATGATGCCCGCCTGGATGACGCCGTTGCTGGCGCGCAGGCCGCTATCTTCGCCGCCGCCGGACAGAGCTGTGTGGCGGGGTCACGGCTTTTGATACAGCGTGACAGTTTCGACGAAGTCGTTGAGCGACTGGGACGCGCCGCCGCACAGATTCCGGTCGGCCTGCCGGAGGAAGACGCCACCCGCATGGGCCCGCTGCAAAACGCGCAGCAGTTCGAGCGCGTCACGGCCATGATCGACGCCGCCGTTGAGGCCGGTGCACGGATCGTGACCGGCGGCCACCGCCCGCACGGCCTGCCCGAAGGCGCCAGCGGCTATTTTCTGGCCCCTGTCGTGCTCGCCGATGTGACGCCGGACATGGCCATCGCCTGTGAAGAGGTCTTCGGCCCGGTGGTGGTTGTCATGCCCTTTGATGATGAAGCCGACGCAGTAAGGCTTGCCAACGCCACTCGCTTTGGCCTGGCCGGCGCCGTGTGGACGCAGGACGTTGCGCGCGCTCACCGGGTGGCCGGCAAACTGCGCGCCGGCACGGTCTGGATCAACAGCTACAAGGCGATCAACGTCATGTCGCCGTTTGGCGGCTTCGGCGACAGCGGCTTTGGCCGCTCCAGCGGGCTGGAGGGGCTGAAGGAGTACACCATCCCCCAGAGTGTCTGGGTGGAAACCGGCGAGCAGGCAAGCGTGGCGATGGGGTATGGCAACGGGGTTGGGTGAGCAAGGCCCTCCAGGTACTGCATGACGCAAAAGCCCACCGCTCGGTGGGCTTTTTGTACTGCAACAGAATGTTCCATCGCGGGCGTCACGCCCCACGGTGGCAGAGCACTGTATCCTGTTTTCAAACCGGCTCAGGGGTTGGCATGTCCTGCATCGCTGCCTGCAGTTCTCTCACGAGCCGTTCAACATTCTGCCGCGCCTGGGCAATCGATTGCGCCAGCACGTCGCCACCGATTTCCTGCCCCTCAATGGCGATGGTGTGAATACGGGTAATGCCGATGAACTCAAGCGCTGACACCAGATTGGGCTCCAGGTGATTCATGTGGGCCATCGCCTGGCCAGGCGCCATGTTCACACCGCCTCTGGCCGTAAGGATGACCGCGTGACGCTCTCGATCCGTAAGCCCCGGAATATAGGGGTCGAGCGGGTTGTTTCTGTCTATGCCCACCGTGCGCTCGGCTCTGATGATCTGATCGACCCATGCCTTGAGGGCGGCAGGCATGCCGAAGTTATAGAGCGGCGTGCCAATCACCAGAATGTCTGATGCGATCAGCTCATCGACCAGCTGATCGCTTTCTTTCAGCGCCTCTTTCATCCAGGGCTTTCGCTGCGCTTCGGGGGTGAACGCCGATGCGATCCAGTCGTGGCTGATAAAGGAAGGCGGATGCTGGCCTATATCTCGATAGGTGACCGTGTCGCAGGCGCGGCGTGACTGCCATTGGCTGACAAAATGGTGGGACAGCTGGCGACTATGAGAGCCATGATGATCGGTTCCGGCGATACCGGGGCGAGCGCTGGCGTCCATATGCAGAATATGCGGCATGGGTAGTCTCCCTTTAAGCTGAACTCATCTATGCTGAGCAACAGATGCAGCTTATGCGGGCGCTATACACCGCAACAAACGACCATTTCTTGCCGGTATAAATGAATAGAACTCATCCATGAGCGCGCAACGATTGCCCTCGCTGTCTGCCCTTCGATCCTTTGAAGCGGCGGCTCGCCATGAAAGTGCCAAGCAGGCAGCCCTGGAGCTGTCGGTTACGGCCACGGCCATCAGTCATCAGGTTCGGGGGCTTGAAGAGGCGCTGGGCATGGCCCTATTTATCCGCAGGTCCAGACAGCTTGAACTAACGCCGCAGGGTCGGGAACTCCAAAAAGTGCTGGAAGCCTCGTTCGATAACATCAGCCATGTAATCGAACGCCTGAGCACCCTGCCACAGCGCCGAGCCATTACCCTGTCAACGACACCCGTCGTTGCCGTACGCTGGCTGCTCCCCTGGGTGTATCGACTGCGCGAATCCCACCCCGACATTGATCTGAGACTTCATGCCTCCCACGAGCCCGTAGCGCTGGACGGGGTCACCGCTGACCTTGCCATTCGCCATGGCGATGGACGCTGGCCCGGGATGGTTGCCGAAAAGCTGTTTAATACCACCTTGATGCCTGCCTGCAGCCCGGGGCTTTTTCAGCACGCCGGGCAAGATGTCTCACGGTATCCGCTGATTCACTTTCGACCTCAGGGCATATTTATCTCGCCCATGGACTGGCCGGGATATCAAAAATTCGCCGGACTAGCCGAGTTAAATATCGACGCCGGTCTGGCGTTCTATGATGAAAACCACGCTATCTCGGCGGCGGTGGGTGGTCAGGGCGTCATGCTGATGAGCCGTCAACTGATTGAAGACGAGCTGGCGGAAGGGCGCCTGGTGCACCCTTTCGGTCCCGAGCTGGAAGACCGCGCCTTCTTTCTGGTCTACCCGGAGAGCCGCCGCAATGACCCGACGACTCTGGCTATTCAGGGCTGGGTGATGGCAGTGCCCGGGAAGCTGTCAGCGCTATCAGATTGATCACCCTGGCTCAGCGATGATCGAGGGTCTTTTCCCGGTGCGATAATGCCGGCACATCAGGCGATGCCTTCCATCGAAATAATGTTCTCCGAAGAACCATCCAGCACGCCGTCTTTTATCGTACAGAGGACCAGACCGGCATCATTGCCTTTGGCACCAACAACCGGCTCACCGCGGGCATCCCATGCGCCGCTTCTGCCGCAGGTCTGCCAGCCGCCCGTACTGGAAATATGATTGGACAGCAGTACCGGAAATTGATGGCGTTGCGCTATCCCGGCAAGCAGCTCGGCATCAGCGTCATAACCGGATTCGGAGATCAGCGCGCTGACGAGATAGACCTACGCGTTTTGGACAGCGAGCAGCCTGCAATCACGACCAGGTTATTGGCCCTGACAGCCGCACGCAGCGTGGCGAAGGCTTCTGCATCGTCGGACATGGCCAGAGCCTCCAGCAGATCCGGCTCGTACCCGATGAGCGAGAGCTCGGGGAACACGATCACATCGGCGCCGTGGTAGGCGGCACGCTCGATATACGTCAGGTGTTTGGCCAGATTGTCAGCCAAGGCGCCTCTGATGACCGGGAGTTGTGCCAGTGCAATGGTGATGTCGTCATTGGTGCAGCCGGTCATGTTTAATCATCTCCTGTGTCGATCTTCGAGATACATAAGCCATAAATCATCGGCTTCACGCTACAGGAGATGCGAGAGCCGTCATGTTCTGACCTTCGATGACGGCACTGGAAACACCACCCCAGTTGCCGCCCAGCAGGCAGCCACCAACGCCCGCCAGCCGTAAAAGCGCACCGCGCTGCGCGGCGGCGGGCCCTCCGCTTGAGTGGCGGATTCGGCCAGCCGGTGCGTCTGATAGTCGGTGAGCACCTCACGAGCCGCTTCAAGATCATGCGAGTGGATCTGCACCTTCACCCCATCGAGTGCGATCTCCCACATCCACTGCATCGTGATCAGGTGCTCATCGGCAATGAAGGCTGCAAGGCCACGCGATTCAAGCAGACCCTTGAACAAATGGGCCTCAAAGGGATAAGTAAAGCGAACGAGGGTGGCGAGCGAACCGGTGGGCATCCCGAGGCTCCACGAATATGACGGTGGCCCCGAGTGTCGCACGGCAACATGAATTGATTCGAATAAAGCGGCCGACAGGGCTGTCGGCCGCGCTTGTTTTCTCAAAGACTAGAACGAGTATGTCAGCGTAGAGGTAATGTTCATCGGCTCGCCGTAGACACCGTAGCCGTCGAGATAGCTGTAGTACTTTTTATCAAAGAGGTTGCGCACGTTGACCTGCAGGGAGAGATCCGGCGTGAAGGCGTAGCGCCCGAACAGATTGACCAGAGTGTAGCTGCCCTGCTCGACCTTCTCATCGCCTTGCGGCCCGGCCACATCACGCTCGAAAGTGTGACTCTGCCAGTTGAACCCACCGCCCATGGTCAGCGCTTCAAGCTGCGGGACGCGATAGCTGGCAAACAGATTCGCCTGGGTGCGTGGCCGGTCGGAATTGAAATCGCCCTGCGCCGAGGTCGCCGTGTAGTGCGTCAAACCGGCGGTCATGTCGAGGTTGTCGGTGACCGCACCGGTCACTTCGGCCTCGAACCCTTCGCTGACCACGTCGCTCACTGGCGTTGCGGTGCTGATCAGGGAACCGGGCGTGCTGACTACATCGGCCACGTTGTCCTGCTCGAGTCGGAAGACCGAGAAGGAGGCATTGAGCAGACCGTCAAACCAGGCGGCCTTGACGCCGGTTTCGTAGTTCTTGCCCTTGAGCGGGTCGAGATAGCCGTTGGCGCCTTCCAGGCGATAGCTTTGCGGCTGGAAGATTTCGGTATAGCTGGCGTAGACCGACCACACATCGTTGAGGTCATAGATCAGGCCACCATAGGGGGTGACATCGCTTTCGCTCTGCGAGTCGTTGCCCAGCGTGCTCGCCCAGGTTCTGCTGTACCAGTCGGTATAGCGCGCGCCGACGATCAGCGTCAGTGGATCACTCAATGAGAGTCTGGCCGCGGTATAGACGGATTTCTGCTGGGTGCTGGCGCGCTCGGAGGGCGAGAAACTGCCCCAGCCCGTGTTGGGCGCTGAGCCGTTCCAGTTGTCGAGATCGTTGACGGGGAAGCCATCGATGAAGCGGTTCTCGTAGTCGTTGCTCTGGTCCGCGTAGCTGCCGCCGACAACCAGCTCATGCTGGCGCCCCATCAGCTCAAAGGGGCCGTTGGCATAGACATCGACCGAATCGACACGACGCTCGCCCTTGTTCCAGCCGGTATAGAACAGGGTGCCCTGTCCGGTTTCACGGTCGGGAAACCCGGAAGGATAAGCCAGCTTGCCATCCATCTCGGTCTTTTCGTGCGTGGCGTTGCCGTGCAGCGTCCAGTCATTGGCAAAGCGATGCTCCAGCCCGGCAAAGACCTTTTCGGACTCGAAGTCGTAATAGGACCAGTCCGGCGCCACGCTGAACGAGCGGGTGTAGTTGGTGCGCCCGCCGTCGCTGTACCACAGCGGGAAGCCGCCCCAGGTGGGCGAGCTGGTGTGCGTGTTCTGGTAGTCGTAGCCGACCGAGACGGTGGTGTTTTCGGTGACATCGGCATCGATAATGCCGTAGCCGAACTTCTTGCGGCTGCCGTAGCGGTCCAGAGCGCTGTCGCCGTCCTCATAGCCGCCGATAAAGCGCGCACGCACGTCGCCGGAGTCGGTCAGTGGCGTGGTGACATCCACCACGCCGCGCTGTTTGTCCCGGCTGCCCAGCGTGCCGGACACCGAGCCGGTCAGTTCGCGGCTGTCGGCGTGCTTGCGCACGAAGTTGACCGAGGCGCCCGGGTTACCGGCACCGGTCATCAAACCATTGGCGCCCTTGACCACTTCAATTCGGTCGTAGATCGCCGTGTTCTGCGCCCCCTCGCCGAAATACCAGCGGCTGTCGGTATTGAGCGTCGGGATGCCGTCGTACTGATAGCTGTTGATATCAAAACCGCGGGCGGAAAAGCGGACCCGGTCGCTGTCGATACGCCGGGCCGAAACGCCGGTTGTTTGAGTCAGCGCGTCCTCGATCGTCTCAAGGTTCTGATCCCGGAGGCGCTGCTCGGTCATGATGCTGACCGTCTGCGGGATTTCCTTCGGCGCCAGGTTCATGCGCGTGCCGGCACTGGTCACGTGACGGGTGTAGCCGACGTTGTCGTAAAGATTGGTGGCCGTGACGGTGAGGGTATCGATGTCATCGGCCTGGGCGATGATGGGCGTGACCAGACAGGCACCGGTAGTGACAAGTGTCAGAACGCGGCGGCCGGCAATGCCGCGATGGCGTGAGTGCCGAGCGTCCAGCGCCCGCCCACGACAGGATGGCTTTTTCATGATGTCCCTTGCTGGCGCGTCTGGCGCGCCGTTTATCGGTGTTATGGCTCCGGGATTTTGATGAAACAGCCGTTGCAAAGTCAATGCAGATAAAAACTATTCTTTTTTACACTCGAAAATTGTTCTCATTGGCTCGCCTTGTCTGATCGACGCACCTGACAGGTTTTATTGTTAACCTTTAAAATATTTGAAGTTAACTACCAGGGCTGGCAAGGTATTTGTCACCTTTAAAAATACTTCAGGTTAACAGCGTCATGCCCACCCCTGATCACGGCTCTCCCCGCCCCGAGCAATATCGACACGACTGGCAGCGCCACGAGATCGAGACGCTGCTCACCCTGCCCTTCAACGAGCTGCTGTTCCGGGCGCAGGGCGTGCATCAAAAGCACTTCGATTCCAATGCCGTGCAGATCTCGACGCTTTTGTCGATCAAGACTGGCGCCTGCCCGGAGGACTGCAAGTACTGCCCGCAGTCCGGGCACTACAACACCGGGCTGGCGCGCGAAAAACTGATGCAGGTCGAGGCCGTGCTGGAAGAGGCGCGCCGGGCGAAAGCCGTGGGGGCCAGTCGCTTCTGCATGGGGGCGGCGTGGAAGAACCCGCGCGCCAGGGACATGCCGTACGTGCTGGAGATGGTGCGCGGCGTACGCGCCATGGGACTGGAAACCTGCATGACGCTGGGCATGCTGAGCCGTGATCAGGCGCAGGCGCTGGAGGGCGCCGGGCTTGATTACTACAACCACAACCTGGACACCTCGCCGGAGTACTACGGCGAGATCATCACGACCCGCACCTATGCCGAGCGGCTGGAGACGCTGGATCACGTCCGCCAGGCCGGCATGAAGATCTGCTCCGGCGGCATTCTGGGCATGGGCGAGAGCGTGAGTGATCGCGCCGGCCTCTTGCAGCAGCTGGCCAACCTGCCCACCCATCCGGAGAGTGTGCCGATCAACATGCTGATCCGCATCGAAGGCACCCCGCTTGCTCACGTCGAGGATCTCGACCCGATCGAGTTCGTTCGCACCATCGCCACCGCGCGCATCGTGATGCCCGCCTCTCACGTGCGCCTGGCGGCCGGGCGCGAGCTGATGAGCGACGAGACCCAGGCACTGGCCTTTTTCGCCGGCGCCAACTCGATCTTTTACGGCGAGCGGCTGTTGACGGCGCAGAACCCGCAGGCCGACCACGACCGGCGTCTGTTCGAGCGTCTGGGGCTTTATCCGGAACAGCGACACGATGTAAGTGATGCCACTCACGAAGCGGTGCTGGGTGAGCAGCTGTATCGCGCGCGCGTCGATGCCCTGGCCGTAGACGCCTCTTGATCCTGACGGGCGGCTACATTGATGGTGTCATTACAGGAGAACGACATGTCGCGACTTCTACTACTGAGCAGCGCCATGGCCGGTGACACCGGTTATCTAACGTACACTCGCCCCCTGATCGACGATTTCCTGAGCGCTCACCCCGTGGCGATCACGCGGGCGCTGTTTATCCCACATGCCAGCGTCAGCCGCGGCTTTGATGTCTATCTCGATAACGTTCGTCGAGCGCTCGAGCCTACGGGCATCCCCCTTGAAAGCCTTCACAACAGCGATGACCCTGTGGCGGCGGTGCGCAGCGCCCAGGCGCTCATCGTCGGCGGCGGCAATACCTTTGCGCTGGTCAGCCGGCTGTACGAGGCCGGTGTGATGAAGGTCATCCGCGAGCGCGTACTTGAAGGGCTGCCCTATATCGGCTGGAGTGCCGGTGCCAACATCGCAGGCCCGACCCTGTGCACCACCAATGACATGCCGATCATCGAGCCGCCGAGCTTTCGCACGCTTGCGCTGGTGCCCTTTCAGATTAATCCGCACTTTATTGCCGGCAAAAGCGCCGGGCATCACGGCGAAAGCCGCGAAGAGCGTCTGACGGAGTATCTGGCGCTCAATGCCTCGATGCAGGTGCTGGCCCTGCCGGAAGGCGCGGCCCTGCGTCGGGAAGGCGATCGTTTCGACCTGCCGGGCGAGCATGACGCCTGGCTGTTCACCGATCAGGGCAAGCAGAGGCTTCCAGCGGGTGAGACCTGTCACGCCCTGCTCGACCCCGTCGCCGCCGATACGCCATAAGCGATGCGCATCTTGCCCCGATGCCTGCAAGGTGCCATCGTCTTGCCATGAGCGGGCGCGCGGTGCGCCCGATGGTTGAAAATGACCGGCGGGCGCGCGGTGCGCCCGGCGTATTGACGATGTACAGGAGCGTGTCCGGTGTTTATTGCCATGAACCGTTTTCGGGTCAATCCCGAACGTGTGGAAGAGTTCGAAGCGCTGTGGCTTGAGCGTGAAAGCCATCTCAAGGGCCTGCCCGGCTTTGTCGAGTTCCATATGCTGCGCGGCCCGGCAGAAGAGGATCACGTGCTCTACGCCTCGCACACGATCTGGCGCTCGCGCGAGGATTTCGACGCCTGGACCCACTCCGAGGCCTTTCGCGCCGCGCATGCCAATGCCGGCCAGAGCCGCCGCGAGGGGCTCTATCTGGGGCCGCCGAAGTTCGAAGGCTTTGAGGTGATCCAGACCATCAGCGAGACGGACCCGGCCTGATCGCGTGATCGGTTCATCCACTGCGGAGCATTGCCATGACTGAACGCGCGGATAGACGGCCGCTGGCCGTGGTAACCGGCGCCAATGCGGGGCTGGGGTTTGAAACGGCGCGCGCTTTGATGCATCAGCACTATCGCGTCATCGTGGCCGCGCGCAACGAGGACAAGGGCCACGCCGCGGTCGAGGCGCTGCGCGCGGAATCGCCCAAGGCCGATGTATGCCTTGAGCTGCTTGATCTTGATCGACTGAGCTCGGTGCGTGAATTCGCCGACCGCGTGCAGGCCCGCGAAGCCTCGCTGGATCTTTTGATCAACAACGCCGGCGTCATGGCGCTGCCCGAGCGCGAGCTGACAGAAGAGGGCTTCGAGCGTCAGTTCGGGGTCAACTATCTGGGCCATTTTCTGCTGACAAGCCTTCTGCTGCCGCAGCTGATGCACGCCGCCTCACCGCGGGTGGTGCAGCTATCAAGTCTGGCCCACCGGGGCGGGCGCATCGATTTCGATGACCTGCAGGGCGCCAATGATTACGACCCGTGGCGCGCCTATCGCCAGTCCAAGCTGGCCATGCTGATGTTCAGCCAGACCCTGCAGCGCCACAGCAACCGGGAGCTGTGGGGGCTGGACAGCCTGGCGGCGCATCCGGGGCTGTCGCGAACGGCGCTGTTTGATCACGGCGTGAAAAGCCGCCCGCTGGTGGGCACGCTCTTTCGCCTGGCCATGCCGCTTTTGAGCCAGAACGCCACCGAGGGCGCCCGCCCCACGATCCACGCCGCCACCGCCAGCGACATTCGCCCGGGCGACTATTTCGGCCCCGACGGCGCCGGCGAGACGCGCGGCGCCCCGAAGCGGGCCCGGCTTTCCAGCGCGGCGCGTGATTCGGTCCAGGGCGAGCGCCTCTGGCAGGTCTCGTGTGAGCTGACCGGGGCCGAGTGGCGCGCCGGATAGTGCCGCCATCGAATCGAGGCGGCGGCCTGCGACACGACGCCTCAAGCCCCTGACTGGCAAAGGGGCCGGGCAACTGCTTTATTGAGGGCCCTTTGAGGCGTCATGGACATGACGTTTCCTGCCAGTCAAAGGGAGTTCATCATGGGCAGAATCGATCAACGCATTGCCGTGGTCACCGGCGCGGCCACCGGCATCGGTGCCGCCACGGCAAAGATGTTTGCCGAGGAAGGCGCCACCGTTATCTGCGCCGACGTCAACGAGCAGGAAGTGATGCGCACGGTCAGCGCCATTGTTGATGCCGGCTACCGGGCCGAGGGCCACACCCTGGACGTGGCCAGCGAAGAAGCCGTGAAGCGCTTTGCCGAGCAGGTCAAAACCGATCATGGTCGGCTGGATATTTTGTTCAACAACGCCGGCGTCGATCAGGAAGGCGGCAAGCTGCATGAATACCCCACCGAGCTTTTCGATCGCATCATCGCCACCGACCTGCGTGGCACCTTTCTGGTCAGCAAGTATCTGATCCCGCTGATGCTGGAGCGCGGCGGCTCGATCATCAACACCACCTCGATGTCGGCCTCCGCCGGCGATCTCGACCGCTCGGGCTACAACGCGGCCAAGGGCGGGGTGGCCAACATGACCAAGACCATGGCGATCGACTACGGCCGCAGCGGCATTCGCGTCAACGCGCTGGCCCCCGGCACCATCGAGACGCCGCTGGTCAGCGATCTGGCCGGCAGCCCGGAAGACGACAGCGGCCGGCAGTTTCGCGACGCCCAGAAGTGGGTCACCCCAATGGGCCGGCTCGGCAGGCCCGAGGAGATGGCAAAGGTGGCGCTGTTTCTGGCAAGCGATGACAGCTCCTTTGTCACCGGTGAGACCATCCTCGCCGACGGCGGCGTGATGGCCTACACATGGCCCGGCAAGATGCTCTTTGAAAAGGGCTGGAAAACCGACTGAATTTTTCTTCCCCAAAGCGCCCATCCGGGCGCTTTTTCGATCTGTGCCGCGTTTGCCCTGGCCTTAAAGAGGGTTTCCGGGGGCTTTCAAGGATGCGTAGGATAGAACCTCCTTCGCCACGAGAGCTGCCATGCGCCACGCCCTGATCCTCGCCGCCTGTCTCGCTGTCTTTCTGAATGCCCCCACGCTTCAGGCATCAGACACCACCCAGCGCGCCGTCGCGCAGCAAAAGGCGCAGGTGCTGGAACAAAGTGCGTCCAACGAGGGCGGCGTGCAGCCGCCACCCGAGGACGTTCGCCTCACCCGTGACGGCACACGCGCGATCGACCCGAAGGGTCAGGCGCCGCTGGATGATGCCGTCAGCTGTCTGGCCCGCTCCATCTACTGGGAGGCCAAGGGCACCGACCGGGAAGAGATGGAGGCTGTGGCCAGCGTGATCATGAATCGTCTCGGCAGCCGCCGCTTTCCCACCACGCTGTGCGGTGTGGTCCAGCAGGGTCCGGAAACCGGCAGCTGCCAGTTCTCCTGGTGGTGCGACGGGCGCCCGGATGAGGCCAAAGAGCTGGGAGAATACGCCGCGGCTCGCGAGATCGCCCGGCGCGCGCTGAACGCCACCCTGGTGGACCGCACGCACGGGGCGCTGTTTTTCCATCATCGCGGCATCACCCCGAGCTGGGCTTCAAGCTTTGTGCAGACGGCCGAAACCGGCAGCTTCCAATTCTATCGCCCGCCGAGCTGAGGCATCCCCGGCGTGACTGGCGCGACAACGGCCAGACGCTACGCTAAAGGGCCCGACATGACATCGCTATCAGGGCGGAGCGACAGCAATGGGCAAGAATCTTGTGGTGTGCTGCGATGGCACCAATCAGCAGTTCAGCCGCGTCAACACCAACGTAGTGCATCTGTTTCGATCGGTCGTGCGCCATGGCGATCAGCAAAAGGCCTTCTATAGCCCGGGCGTGGGCACCTTTGCGGCCTCCTTTTTTGGCCTCGGCGTGGGTCGTACGCTGGGGCGCGCCCTGGGCACCGCCTTTGGCTACGGCATCCAGCAGAACATGGAGGATGCCTACCGCTTTTTGATGAACGAATACGAGCCCGGGGACCGGGTCTTTTTGTTCGGTTTCAGCCGCGGCGCCTTTGCCGCCCGCTCGCTGGCCTCGATGATCGACCGCTGCGGCATTCTCTATCCGCATCACGAGAACATGGTTCAGGAGATCACCCGGCGCTTTCTGCGCGGCGATGACGCCACCTCCCTTCGCAGCTTTCGCGATACCTTCGCCCGCCCCTGCAAGCCCTGGCTGGTCGGCGTGTGGGATACCGTCGGCGCGCTGGGCTGTCTGATCTCGCTGCGCAAGTTTCACAACCGCCGCCTGAGCCCGGGCGTGCGCTACGCTTTTCACGCCCTGGCACTGGATGAAAAGCGCCGGCCCTTTTCCCCCACGCCCTGGGACGAGAGCAAGGCCAAAGACGAGCAGCACATCGAGCAGCGCTGGTTTGCCGGCGGTCACAGCGACGTGGGTGGCGGGAACTCCGAGCACGGGCTTTCCGACATCACCCTGCGCTGGATGCTGGAGCGCGCGGTCGAGCATGGATTGCAGCTGGAAGGCGATCCGCTGTCCCGGATCCACGGCGACCCGACAGGCCCGCTGCATCAAAAATCCTCGGTCCTGTGGCGGCTGCTGGGCATTCAAGAACGACACTACCCACCCGATGCCCTGATCGATGACAGCGTGCAGAGGCGCATCGAGCAGGTCGAGGGCTATCAGCCGGCGGCACGGGCAAAAAAATCGGACTGACACACCCGGCAAGCGTCGCATCAGCAACGATGCATTAATGAGCGCGTTCCCCTGCGAACATCACAACGGCCCAGGCATCGGGCCGTGTTCGCAAACACCCTTGCGTCACACCCTCGCCAGAGGCGCCATGCCCGGCCGCCTCAAAGGATTAATCAAACCCGTTTCAAGCTGAAGTTCGCCGTTTCAGGCCGTTCATGAGCACTTCTGCCCGTGCAGCTGTGGCCCCGTGGCGTCTAGCGTTCGGGCACCCGGTGCATGACGGATGCCCGGCGAGTCACTGTACGCCCAACAATTACGGGAGCCTCATCCTTCATGCGTGTCATTGGTCGTCTCTTTACCCATATTGCCGAACGCTACCTGCCCGACGCCTTTGTCTTTTTGTTTTTCCTGACGCTTGTGGTGCTGGGGCTGGGTATTTTTTGGGGCGACGGCCACGCCCCCCGTCAGGTACTGGACTACTGGGGCAACGGGTTTTTCAGCATCTATGAATTTACCTGTCAGATCATTTTAGTGCTGGTCAGCGGCTACGCCCTGGCCCACACCCGCCCGGTGCGACGCGCGCTGATCGCCTTTACCCGCCTGCCGCGTACCGAGGTGCAGGTCATCGTTGCCACCACGCTTGTGGCCATGCTGTGCAGCTGGATTTCCTGGGGGTTCGGGCTGGTGGCCGGCGGTCTGGTGGCGCGTGAGATGGGCATTGCCCACCGTGGCCGGGTGCACTATCCACTGGTGGTGGCCGCAGCCTACTCGGGCTTTATCGTCTGGCACGGCGGCTATGGCGGCTCGATCCCCACCGTCATCGCCAATCCGGGCCATTTTCTGGAAGCCGAGATGGGCATCATTGCGGTGTCGCAAACGGTCTTTTCGATCGGCAATCTGGCGATTCTGGCCGCCATGGTGCTGGTGGTGCCGGCGGTGCTGGTGTCGATGCGACCGCGCGGCGACGAACCCCGCGTGAGCCTGCCGGACAGCGAGCAAAGCGATGACACGGTCGCCGCGCCGATGCCCGACCGGGCCGGCATGACCCCGGCGCAGCGCCTTGAGTATTCACGACTGATCCCGCTGACACTCGGCGTGATCGCGCTGCTCTGGCTGCTGGATCATTTCGTCACCGGCGGTGGGGTCAACATCAACACGGTGATTCTGGGCTTTTTCGCCCTGGGGCTGGTGTTCTCCCGTCACGCTCGCGAATACATCGCCTTTTGCACCGGCGGGTCGCGCACGGCCTACGGCATCATCATGCAGTTTCCCTTCTATGCCGCCATGATGGGCGTGATCGCCGGTACCGGCATGGCCGCCGATATCGGCAGCGCGCTGGTCTCGATCGCCAGCAGCGAGACGCTGCCGTTCTACGCGTTTTTGAGCGCCGGGCTGATCAACTTTTTCATCCCTGCCGGGGGCGGCCAGTGGATCATGCAGGGGCCGATCGTCATCGATGCGGCTCAGCAGCTTGATGCCAGCATGGCAAGCGTTGCCATGGCGGTGGCCTGGGGCGATGCCTGGACCAACATGGTCCAGCCCTTCTGGACCCTGCCGCTGCTGGCCATTGCCGGGCTGCAGATTCGCGACATCATGGGCTATACCTCGGTCATCATGCTGGTCACCGGCGTCGTGCTGGGCATCGCCATGTTTTTGATCTGATCTTCCCGAACGACCGCGCAGGTTTGTAGTCAGACCCGGGGTAAGTCGCTGGCGGCGACGGGACCGGTCGACAGGGAGAGGACATGCAGGCAGCGACAGCCAGACGGGGCGTAACCCTGATGACATGGGCAGTATTGAGCCTGTCGGCCGGTGTCGCCGCCGCCGATGACCATCCGCCAGCCGGCCGGGTCGATGAGTCAGTGGCCCTTGAGGTAGCAGGCTTCGGCGCGCCCGCGGCGGCCCCGGTCGATGAATCGATGGCCCTTGAGGTGGCCGGTCTCATTCAGGCCGCGGCGGACAACGCCCTGGTCGCACGCGTTGACAACGGCCTGCTGCGCGGCGAGCAGGCGCAGGGCTTTTCGGTCTATCGCGGCATCCCCTTCGCAGCGCCGCCGGTGGGCGCCAACCGCTGGCGTCCGCCGCAGCCGGTCAAGCCCTGGTCGGGCGTGCGACCCGCCACACGCTTTGGCCGTGACTGCATGCAAAAGCCACTGACCAGCACGACCTCCCCCGGCGATGAGCGCCCCGATGAGGACTGTCTCTATCTCAACGTCTGGCAGCCCGAGGGCGCGCGCACCGGCCCTTTTGATGACAGCGCGACCAGGGCGGACAGTGACGGCCGGGCGGTGGTGGTCTGGCTCTACGGCGGCGCCTACGTCAACGGCGGCGCCTCTTCCCCGGCCTATGACGGCGAGAGCTTTGCCCGCGACGGCGTGGTCTATGTCAGCTTCAACTACCGGCTGGGGCGCTTCGGCTTTTTCTCTCATCCGGCCCTGAACCACGAGGACGACGACGCCCCGCAGGGCAACTACGCCGTCATGGACCAGATGGCCGCGCTTGAATGGGTCAAACAAAACATTGACCGCTTCGGCGGCGACCCCGATGACATCACGCTGGTGGGCGAATCCGCCGGCGGCAACTCGATCCTCAATCTGATGGCAAGCCCCGCCACCGAGGGGCTTTTTCAGCGCGCCGTGGTGATGTCCGGCGGCGGTCGCGGGCTGCGCGCCGTGCGCCATGACCTGCACGAGGACGCCCCCGACAACCCCTCGGCCGACACCTTCGGTCAGCGCTTTGCCAGCCGCCACGGCATCGAAGGCGACGATGACCGGGCACGCGAGGCGCTGCGGGCCCTGCCGGCCGAGGCGGTCACCGGGGATCTCAACATGAGCATGATGTATACCCCCAACCGTGAGCGCGACACCTACGCCGGCGGGCCGGTGCGCGATGGCCGGCTTCTGGTCGACGAGACCCAGAACCGCTTCAAACAGCAGCAGCAAAGAAGGATACCGCTGCTGATCGGCTCGACCAGCATGGATCTGGGCCGCTTTGATGCCGCCTCGAAAACCGAGCTGTTTGACGCCTTCGGCGACAACGCCGATCGCATGCGCGCGCTCTATGACCCCAGCGGCGGCGTCAATCTCAAAACCCTTGCCAAGGAGATCGGTCGCGATCGCACCATGACCGAACCCGCACGCTTTATTGCCGACGAGATGTTTGCAGCGGGCCAGCCGGTGTGGCGCTATCGCTTCTCCCACGTGGCGGCGCCCAAACGCGACGACTGGTCGGGGGCACCGCATGCCACCGACATTCCCTATCTCTTTGATCAACTGGAGAGTGCCTACGGCAGCGGCATCGATGACAGCGACCGCACCACGGCCACCGCCTTTCACCGCTACGTGGTCAACTTCGCCCTGACCGGTGACCCCAACGGCGAGGGTCTGCCGCAGTGGCCGCAGCACGACCCCGAGCAGGAACGGCTGGTGGATTTCACCCAGGATGACGGCCCTCAGGTGATGCGTGACCCCTGGTGGGAGCGGCTGGACATGATCGAGGGGCGCTGGGTGGCTGCCCCCGACACCGGGCCGGATGATCGCACCTGACGAGATCACCGGCCGGGCGTGGTCTATCCTGAGCGTACGATCAAGAGACAACGGAATGGCGCATGCAACGCTGGTTGAAAGGACTGCTGACTCTGGGACTGCTGGCCGCCCCGCTGTGGGCCGCGGCTCAAAACGCTCCCTCCGATTCGCCCGTCACCCGGGTGAACATCGACAGTGGCGCACTGCAGGGCAGCAGCGCGCTCGAGGTGACCGCCTTCAAGGGCATCCCCTATGCGGCGCCGCCGACGGGGGAGAACCGCTGGCGGCCACCGCAGCCGGCCCCGCCCTGGCCGGGCGTGCGCCAGGCCGGCAGCTTCGGGCCGGACTGCATGCAGCGCCCCGACCCGGGGGATGCCGCACCGCTGGGCGTAACGCCGGCCGAGGACTGTCTGTATCTCAACGTCTGGGCGCCGGCTGACGCCATTCCCGACCCCGAAGCGGATCGCTCGCAGACCAACCATGCGGTGCTGGTGTGGATCCACGGCGGCGGCTACGTCAACGGCGGCACCTCAACGCCCGTTTATGATGGCAGCGCCTTCGCCCGCGACGGCGTGGTTCTGGTCAGCCTCAACTATCGGCTGGGGCGTTTCGGCTTTTTTGCCCATCCCGCCCTGAGCCGCGAGCAGCAGGGGCAGGCAACCGGCAATTACGGCGTCATGGATCAGGTGGCCGCCCTTGAGTGGGTGCAGCGCAACATCGCGGCCTTCGGCGGCGATGCCGATAACGTCACCCTTATGGGCGAATCCGCCGGCGGCGCCTCGGTGCTGGATCTGACCGGCTCCCCGGCCGCGCGCGGGCTGTTTCAGCGCGCCGTGGTGATGTCCGGCGGCGGCCGGGCACTGATGGGGCCGATGCCGGCCCTATCCGATGATCGGCCCGATCACCCCTCGGCCGAGACCATCGGGGAGAACTTCGCTCGTCGTCACGGTATCAACAAACAGGGGCGCGAGGCGCTGGCCGATCTCAGAGCGCTTCCCGCCGAACAGGTCGTGGACGGGCTCAACATGAGCAGTCTCATGGGCTCTCATGACAAGCCGGTTACCTTTACCGGCGGCCCGATCCGCGATGGCGAGCTGATTTCCGGTGAGCCCGAGGGCATCTATCAGGCAGGTTTTCAGCAGCAGGTGCCGATGCTGATCGGGACCACCGACGCCGATCTGGGCTTTGCCACTGCTGACAGCATGGACGCGCTGCTCACACCCTTCGGCGAGGACGCCGACCGGGCCCGCGCGCTGTATGACCCCGAGAGCAGCGATGACGTGCAGCAGGTCGGGCGAGAGATCGGCATGGATCGCATGATGACCGAGCCGGCGCGCTTCATTGCTGATCGAGTCGCTACCAGCGGCGAGCCGGTGTGGCGCTATCGCTTCTCGCATGTGGCACTCAAGGCGCGTGATCGCTGGTCGGGCGCGGTACATGCCAGCGAGCTGCCCTATCTCTTTCGCACGCTGGATACCCGCTATGACGACCTGGATGACAGCGACCGGGCCATGGCCTGGCAGCTGCATCGTTACGTGGTCAATTTCGCCCGCAACGCCAACCCCAACGGCGGTGGCGCGCCGACCTGGCCCGTGCACACCCCGCTGTCGAACCTGATGATGGATTTCACTCAGGATCAGGGGCCGGTGGCCCGCCAGGACCCGTGGCAGGCGCGGCTGGATCTGATCGAGCGCCACCTGACGCCGGCGGTTCATCGCTGAAGACCCCACTACTCCCCTTGATGGCCGGTGGTTACGAAAATATACGACTTTGGTAACCCGATGTAACAAAGGGGTCAAGCCGGCTTTGGCGGCGCCGATAAAGGCAGGGAACCTCTTCTGGATTTCTGCCCCCATGAAACTGGACCGCTTCTACGCACAGGCCAACGAACAGGACGCCGTGTTACAGGATGAAAAAGCCCATGACGCCCTCATGAGCATGCTGTCGCCCTGCCAGCAGCTGGAGCAGGACTACACGGGCCTGATCCGACGCGAGACGCAGATGCGTCTGGCCTGGCAGGAAATGCCCGATCATCTGCGGGTGTTGTTGAAGGCCACCTCGCTCGGCCGGCTGCTGGAAGGCCTGTAGAGCGGATTTTCCTGCCCTGACCTGATGTTGCGCCCCGATACCCGGTGAGACATCGCACAACTCTGCACACACGATAACCGTTTCTGGTGGCATGATCGGCATCCCTTGCCGATCGGCCTCTCATCGGCGTCCCACCCCTGAAAAAGCAGCTTCATGAACAAGGCACTTATCAATACCGCCTGGATCCTCGGCGAGAAGGTCATGTTGGCGCTGGCCGGTATTTTCATCACGGTCTATGTCGCCCGCTATCTGGGCCCCAGCGAGTTCGGCCTGATCAGCCTGGCGCTGGCGATCGTGGCCCTGATCACGCCCATGGTGAAAATGGGCGGCGATAACGTGGTCTTTAACCGCCTGGCCCGCAACCGCGCCAGTGGCCTGCTGTTGATGGCCGCCTCGACCCGGGTGCGAATGATCAACTTCGTCGTGATCTGTACGCTTTTAACCGTGGGCGCTTGGTTTTATTTCGATACCCCCAAACAGATGCTGGTGTTCTCCATCATCATCTGGGGCAGCTTTTTCACCACCAACGAAATCTACAGCATCTTTTTCAACTCCTCGCTGGACTCCAAGTTCAACACCGTGGCGCAGAACATCGCCCTGGGTGTGGGTGTGGCGCTGAAGTTCGCCTTTATCAAGCTGGGGGCCACGGTCGGCTTTTTTGCCGCAGCCAACATCATTCAGTGGGCGGTGTCGTATTTCATCAAACAGTATCTGTTTCGCAAAAAGACCCGCGACATTGCCCATACCTTCAAGACCCGCAGCCGACGTCATTCGCGCCATATCGTGCAGGTCGGCATTCCGCTGGCGATCTCGAGTCTGTCGATTGCGCTGTATACCCGTACCGATCAGATCATGCTGGGCAGCATGCTCGATGAGACCCACGTGGGCTGGTACAGCGCCGCGCTGACCCTGTCCCAGGGCTGGATGATGTTTCCCATGGCGCTGATGACCTCCTGGATGGTCGGCATCAACCATGCCGCACGCAACAGCGACCCCTCGGTATTCGAGCACCGCATTCGCCGCCTGTTTCTGGCCGTATTCGTGGTGGCGGTGATTCCGGCCACGCTGATGGGCCTTTTCCGGGTGCCGCTGATCGAGCTGCTCTACGGCGATGAGTACACCCCGGCGGCCACGGTGCTGGGCATTACGGTCATCTCGTCGGTCTTTTCGGTGCTGGGCACCTCGGCGTTCAACGTGATCACCGTCATGGGCGGCTACAGCTTTCTGCTCAAGAAGATGCTGTTTGTCAGCGCGCTCAACATTGTCTTGAACTACCTGCTGATCCCGCAGTACGGGCTGGTCGGTGCGGCCATGTCGACGCTGATTGCCGAAATCCTGTCGGCGGTGGTGCTCAATCTTTTCTACCGCCGGGGCCGTGTCCTGAAACTTCAGCTGACCGCCTTCATGGGCGCCAGACCCGCTCCTGCGCCGGCCGGCTGATCCGGCCGGCCCTGTCGATACCATCGGAAACCGATACCATGATTGAAATGTTTGTCTGTGGGGATGTGGTCAACCGCCAGTACAGCGGCGGCCCCGTCTGCGATGATGCCATGAGCGACACCATCGCCGGCTGCGATTACGCCGTGTGCAATTTCGAGGCCCCGGTTCGCGGTTACGGCCGCGAGCAGCCCAAGGACGGCCCGCACATCAACCAGCGCTCCGAGATCATGTCGGTTCTTAAAAGCCACGGCTTTGACATGATGCTGCTGGCCAACAACCACATCATGGACTTTGGCGACGAGGCACTCGAGGCCACGCTACGCGAGGGCGAGCGCCTGGACGTCGACATGCTCGGCGCCGGCATGACCGTCGAGCAGGCCTACCTGCCGCTGATCCGCGAGATTCAGGGCGTGCGTATCGGCATGATCAACGCCTGCGAGGCGCAGTTTGGCGTGCTCGATCACAACGCCGAACCCGATCAGGCCGGCTACGCCTGGCTCAACCACCCGGCCATTGATCGGATGGTGCTCGAGCTCAAGGGCGAGTGCGATTTCGTCATCGTCTTCGCCCATGCAGGGCTTGAGTACTACGACATTCCGCAAAAGGAGTGGCGTCTGCGCTATCAGCACCTGTGCGATCTGGGCGCCGATGTCATCGTGGGCGCGCATCCGCACGTGCCCCAGGGCCACGAAACCCACAACGGTTCGTTGATCTTCTACAGCCTGGGCAATTTCTACTTCAGCAACCGCCACAATCCGGCGGCGAAGAAGAACTACTCCTATGCCGTGAAACTGGGGTTTGAAAAGGGCGAGCCGGTGCGCTTCACGCCGGTCTTTCATCACACCGAAAACGATGTGGTGTGCCTGTCACCGGAAGACGATCGCACCGATCTGGCGCGTCTCGACGCCCTGCTGCACGAGGACTATCAGCGCCGCTATGACGAGATGAGCACGGCCATCTATCAAAAATACATTCAGCCCAACCAGATCCGCAGCCTCATGGGCGTGCCCTGTGACGGCACGCTCAAGGGCAGCGTCAAGGAAGTGGCGGCCACGCTGCTGGGCAAGCGCCGCCATCTCGACAAGCCGGTGCTGGGCATGCACCTGATGAAAAACGAGACCTACTACTACGCCGCCCGGCGCGCCACCGAGCTCAAGGCGAAGCGCTGACGCCGCGTCATCGCTTATCGATGGCAACGTCAGCGCTTGCCGTTGACACGAACAGGGCCCCTGACCGGCAACGGTCAGGGGTCCTTTGCATGGCGAGATCACAAGCGCTGGCGCACGCCATGATGACAGGCTGCATCGACACTCGGGCGTGATCGGCATAAGGTTTTCGTTTTGGCATGCGACACGCCCGGCATGTCGAGTCATCGGTATCGCTGCCAACGATAATCCTTTTGATCAGGAACACTTCATGACCGCTTTTGAGCCCTATCCCAGCGCCGAGCAGCTGCGCCAGTGGCGCCACGACTTTCATCAAAATCCCGAAATTGCCTTTGAAGAGCACCGCACCAGCGCGCGCATTGCCGAGCTGCTGCGCGAGGCCGGTCTTGACGTCCACACCGGTCTTGCCGGTACCGGCGTGGTCGCAACGCTTGATGGTGCCCGCGGGCCCGGACGCACCGTTGGCCTGCGCGCCGATATCGACGCGCTCGCCATCGAGGAGGCGACCGATCTGGACTACGCCTCTCAAACGCCGGGGCGCATGCATGCCTGCGGCCACGATGGCCATACCACCATGCTGCTGGGCGCGGCCTGGGCGCTGGCACGCGATCCTGACTTTGCCGGCCGGGTGCACTTCATCTTTCAGCCGGCCGAGGAGAACGAGGGCGGTGCCCGGGTGATGATCGAGCAGGGGCTGTTTGACCTGTTCCCGATGGACGCGGTCTACGGTCTGCACAACTGGCCGGGCATGCCGGTGGGCGAGGCCGCCGTGCACAGCGGCCCCTCGATGGCGGCCTTTGATGTCTTCACGCTGCGCCTGTCCGGACGTGGCTGCCACGCCGCCATGCCCCACATGGGCGATGACGTCGTTCTGGCAGGCTGTGAGCTGGTAACCCGTCTGCAGGGGCTCATCAGCCGGGAGCGCCCGGCGCATCAGCCGGCGGTGCTGAGCGTCACGCAGTTTCACGGCGGGGACGCCTTTAACGTCATGCCGTCCACGGTGGAGCTTCGCGGCACCCTGCGCTGCTTCGACCCGGCCCTTCGTGAGCATCTGGAAAAGCGCTTTCGCGAGGCCGTCCAGGCCGGCGCCGATTTTCACGGCCTTGCGGTCGAGCTCGACTATCAGTCGCGCTATCCAGCCACCATCAACGACGCCGAGCAGGCTGCTCGCTGCGCCTCAGTCCTTGAGGACATGCCAGAGATCGAGAAGGTGCATTACGATCTGCCGCCCTGCATGGCCTCGGAAGATTTTGCCTTCATGCTGGAAAAGTGCCCGGGCGCCTACATCTGGATGGGCAACGGTGACAGCGCCGCTTTACACAACCCCGCCTACGACTTCAACGACGCCCTCGCCCCCCTGGGCGTGGCCTGGTGGCAGGCGCTGGTTCGACAGCTTCTGAGTTAACCCTTTCCCCGGCGACGCCATGCCTGCCATCGCCGCAGTTGAGGCTTAAAAAAGGCCTTAATTGCGGCTTTAATCAGACAACACTGTTTCATAATCTTCGTCAGCTTTTGACGACGTCTGCATGACCTGCCGTGGCAGCAACGGACGCCTTTCCTTACCTCTTCGATCAGATTATCGCCATGGCCGAACCACGCCCGCCTGCCAGTGCCATCACGATGGACAGTGATGCCCTCTATCGTCAGCTGGTACAAAAAATCACCGATTACGCGATCTATATGCTCGACCCCGAGGGCATGATCCTGAGCTGGAATGAAGGCGCCCGATACTTCAAGGGCTACTGCAGCGAGGAAATTCTGGGTCAGAACTTCAGCTGTTTCTATACCCCTGAGGAACGTGACGCGGGGTTGCCCATGCAGGGGCTGGCGACCGCACGCCGTCACGGTCGACACGAGGCGGAAGGCTGGCGCCTGCGCAAGGATGGCAGCGTTTTCTGGGCCAGCGTGGTCATCGATGCCATTTATGACAAAGAGCAGCTGATCGGCTTTGCCAAGATCACCCGCGACATTACCGAAAAACGCGCGCAGCAGCAGGAAGTCATCAAGGCACGCGATGCTGCCGAACAGCAGGCACGCGAGCTGAGCGGGCTTTACGCCTTTTTGAATACCGTCATCCACAATATCCCGACCCGGGTGATCGTCGAAGACCAGACCGATGGCCATCTATTACTGTGCAACCATGACATTCAAAAACATCAGACCAGCCCGCGCACGCTGCTGGCCAATCTGCCCACCGATGCGCTGCTGACGCGAATCCGATCCGAGCTGCCGCGGAAAGAGGCCGAGACGGCGCAACATCTCAGGCTCAAGCTGGAAACGCCGGAGGGCACCTGTCGGCTGAAATGCCTGGTACTGGATATCACGGATAACGGCGAGGCCACCGGCCAGCGTCTCTATCTAGTGGATGACGTGACCGAGGAGCACACCGCCCAGGCCACCATTCGCCACATGGCCCACCATGATGCTCTGACCAACCTGCCCAACCGGCTGCTGTTCGGCGAACGCACCCGGGCACTGCTGGAAAACCTCGAACCGGCGATCGAAAAAGTGGGCATGCTGCTGCTGGATCTGGACAATTTCAAAAACATCAACGACGTGCTGGGCCATCAGGTCGGCGACGAGCTGCTGTGTCAGGTGGCCGCCCGGCTGCGCCAGCATCTGCACCACGGTGAAACACTGGCGCGCATTGGCGGTGACGAGTTCGCCCTGCTGGTGCCCGAGGCCCGTGACGAGACCGGTCTTTCCCTTCTGGCCAAAACGCTGGCCACCAGCGCGCGCGCGCCCTTTCAGCTCAGCGAGCATCTGGTACAGACCGGCATCAGCCTGGGCGGCGTGCGAGCATCCAGAGACATCGACAGCTTCGAGCAGCTGATGCGCTGCGCGGATCTCGCCCTTTATGAAGCCAAGCGACAGGGCAAGGGCCGCTACGAAACCTTTCATCCGGCGCTGGCCCGGCTGGCGCGTGAGCGGCTCAATCTGGAAAACGATCTGCGCGGCGCGCTGGCACAACAGGCGCTCTTTTTGCTCTACCAGCCCATTTATGACATCACCGGGACCCGCACCACCGGGTTTGAAGCGCTGATGCGCTGGCGCCATCCGGTCCGGGGGATCGTCTCTCCGCTGGAGTTCATTCCGATTGCCGAAAACAGCGGGCTTATCCTGGAAATCGGCGCCTGGGCGCTGGTCGAGGCTTGTCGAGAGGCCAGCCGCTGGCCGGATGATCAGCGCATTTCGGTCAATTTATCACCGGCACAGTTCAAGCGTCAGGCACTGGTGGATGAAGTCGCCCACGCTCTGGCGATCACCGGAATCACGCCGTCCCGGCTGGAGCTTGAAATCACCGAATCGATCCTGCTTGATGCCAGCCAGCACAACATCGAGATCCTGCACCAGCTCAAGCAGCTGGGGGTGCGCATCGTGCTGGACGACTTCGGCACCGGCTATTCATCGCTTCACTACCTGCGCTCTTTCCCGTTTGATCGACTCAAGATCGATCAGAGCTTTATCCGCGAGATGTGCGACAGCCGCGAGGCACTGGCCATCGTGCGGGCCGTCACCGGCATGGGCAAGAGCCTCGAGATGGAAGTGACCGCCGAAGGGGTCGAGCGCCCCGAGCAGATGGCGCTTTTGCAGCAGGAGGGCTGCTCTCATCTGCAGGGCTTTCTGCTCGGACGGCCCGGCAGCCCCGCCGACATTCCCTGCGCCGGGCAAGCGCCGGGCGCTGTGGCCTCTACGAAGTCGCACGCCCCGGGCTGACCGGGCGCCGCCGCTGGCCCTGCTGATCCAGCAGCCGGCCGGCCACCTCGGCCAACGGCGCCATCTGATGGCAGATCATCGCCAGCTGGGAGTGCACCAGTCGGCGAGCGTCCTCGATCTCCTCCGGCAGCTGTTCGACAAAGGCCACCATCGACTCGGGCGGCGGTGACAGCGCGCCAACCGCCTGACGCTGGGCAAGCGCCCGGGCAATGGTCGAAAGATAGCCGCTGATCGCCTCGAAAACCGGGTCCAGCTCCTGCATATCGAGGCGCTCGCTGACGCTGCGCCGATGCGCGCCCAGCGCCGAGAGATGCCCCAGAATGCTGTGGGTAATCACCAGCAGCCGATAGCCCTCATCGGCGTCATGACGATACTGCCCGGGCTCCTGCATGACGCTGGCCAGCCGTGTCGACAGCGCCGCATCGGCGTTGTGGGCGTTGCGCCGCGCCAGCCGATAGGCCAGATCATCACGCTTGCCGCTGCGATACTGACGCACGATCTCGCTGAAATAGGCCTCACTGGCCGTCACCACCGAGGCCGCCTCGCGATTGAGCCGCCGCCCCTGCCAGTCCGGCAGGATCAACAGCACCGCCAGCGCGGCAAGCCCTGCCCCCAGCAGGGTATCGAACAGCCGCGGCCAGATCAGATCAAAGCCGTCGCCGACCTGATTGAAACAGGCCAGCACCATCAGTGTGATGGCCGCCGTGGCGAGCGTGTAGTGACGAATGCGCGCGGCAAAAAAGAGCACCCCGGCCAGCACCGCAATCAACGCCTGCGCCGCATCCCAGGGAAAGAGCGTAATCAGCGCCCAGCCGGCCACCAGCCCCATCACGGTGCCGGTGATGCGCTGGCGCAAAAAGCGGTGGGTGGCACCAAAGCTCGGCCGGCAGACAAACAGCGTGGTCAAAAGAATCCAGTAGCCCTGGGTCGGGTGGATCAGGCGCAGCAGCAGATAGCCGGCCACCAGCGCCGAGGAGAGCCGCAGGGCGTGACGAAGAATCGGTGACGAGGTCCGAAAATGCCCGCGCAGGCGCTGCCAGCCGTCACTGAGACTGCTGGGCGAGCGGTCCAGCAGCTTGCGGTCGGGCTCATCGAGTGCCAGCTCCGGGTTGTCGGCGCGGGTGAGCTGGCGCTCCAGCTCGCCCAGATTGATGGCAAGCGAGATCAGCGAGCGCAGCAGCCGATGGTTCTGGCGCGTATCCGCCCCGGGCGGGTGGCTCTTGAGATACTCGATCGAGGCGCGCAGATCGCCGAGTGCCTGCTCGCTTTCGCTGTGATCGAACGACTGGCGCAGCAACAGCGCCTGCCCCAGCGCCCGGCAGGCCTGCCCCTGCTGATACAAAAGGCGCTGACAGCGAAACAAAACGTCGCTGTGAAAGAAGTGCTCGGCCAGCGCGTCGTAGTCGTAGTGGGTGGAGCTGGCGCGCTCGTGAATGTCCTGAGCGATCAGATACAGCCGCAGATAGCGGTCAATGCGGGCACTGTTGTGCTGGCCCTGCAGCCGCGACAAAATCATCTCCTTGGCCTCGTTGAGCGCACTGACCACCCGCCCGTTCTGACGCGCCAGCGCCAGCCGGCGCGAGGCGCGATCCACCCCGCGCAGCGGCTCGAACAGCGAGGCCTTGATGGCCAGATACTCCCCCAGCTCCGTCATCAGCGCCGCCAGGCTCTGACGCACCGGCTGATGAGTAAACAGCGCCTGCCACACGATCGATAGCCCCCCGTACCAGGCCGCCCCGGCCACCAGCAACAGCGGCCCGTGCCAGAGATTCTCTGCCGTCACGCCGCCGCGCTGTTCGATGTTGATCATGGTGTAGACCGACAAAATCAGCGTCGCCGTTGTGATGGTGGCGTAGCGCTGGCCGATGGCGCCGAGCATGATCATGGTGAAGGTAGCAAGGCCCAGCCCGATGCCGAAAAGCCACGGATGGGCAAAGGTCAGTTCCACGGCAAGCGAGGCGATGGCAAAACACACCAGCGTCACGAGCAGCGCCCGCAGCCGGCCCTGCCAGCTGTCATCCGTCTCGGCCAGCGCGCTGGCAATCACGCCCAGAAACAGCGGAATCATCTGCTCGATGTGCCCCAGAAGCCAGCTCCAGAGCATGACGCCGGTCAGCGCGATAAACACGCGCAGGCTGTAGGCAAAGGCATCCAGCGCCCAGAGGCGGCGCAGTGAATGGGTCAGGCGGTCGAACATGGCGCTGGCATCCACGGGTGACAAAAAGGCGGGGCGTACCAGCGCGAACATAACAGAAAGGCGATGGAGACGACATCGCCTGCGCCCCGGGCTCGCCCGTCAGCTGCGCGCTCGGGCATCACAGGCGGCGGCATCGGCCATCGATAGACGGGCATGAAAAAGCCGGCCCCGGAGGGGCCGGCGGATAACGCGATACGATCAACGCGTCCACAAGGGCGGCTTACCAGCGGTATTTCAGGCTGCCGATCACGCTTCTGGATTCGCCGTAGTAGCACCAGTACTCGCAGCCGCTGATGTACTCCTTATCGGTCAGGTTTTTGGCGTTGACCTGCACCGTCCAGTTCCGGTCGATGTCGTAGCTGGCCATGGCGTCATAGACGGTATAGGCCGCAACGGCAGTGTCGCTGTACTGCGGCGAGTCGACGCTGGTGCCCATGTAGCGCGCCCCGGCGCCGAGCGTCAGCCCGTCGAGTGCGCCCTGATCAAAGCCGTAGTTGACCCACAGCGAAGCCTGATGACGCGGGACAAGGCCGGCTCGCAGATCCTGCTGGGTGTCGCTGACATCAACCGTCACATCGGTGTAGGTATAAGCGGCCTTGAGCTGCAGCTCGTCGGTGAGATAGCCCACGCCTTCAAGCTCGAAACCGCGCGAGTGGCGCTCGCCGCCCTGATTGCTTGATGAACCGCCGCTGGGATAAAGCGTATTGGTCTCCTTGAGATCAAAGACCGCCGCCGTGGCGTAGCCGTCCAGCCAGTCGGGGGCGTACTTGACTCCCAGCTCCCACTGGCGGCCCTCGCTGGCGTCATAGGCGCTGCCGTCCAGGTCGTTGCCGACGTTGGGGGTAAACGACTCGCTGTAGCTCAGATAGGGCGACAGGCCGTAATCGCCGAGATACATCGCCCCGCCGGTATACGACATCTGGCTGTCGTCGTAGCCCTGATTGTCGCCGCCCTTTTGACGGTTGGTGACGCGGGCGCTGTCATGGCGTGCGCCGGCCATCAGAATCCAGCGGTCTTCAAGGCGCAGCTGGTCCTGAACGTAGAGCCCGTACTGCTCCTTGCCCAGGTCAAAATCCGTCTTGCCTTCCCGATCCCTGAAATCGGCATCGCCGGGGTTGAAGATATCGATGCTGCCGTAGGGAAAGGCGTCGCGGCTGGAATACTCGGCATCGAGGTTCTGGTAGTCAAAGCCCATCAGCAGCGTGTTCTCGATGCCATCGCCGTACCAGTTGCCGATCAGGCGGTTATCGATGGTCGTGGCATCATAGCTGCCGTCGCGGTCGGTCAGGCCGAGCACGGCATTGCGACCATCAGCCGTTATGGATGAGGGATAGGCCGTACGCAGCAGCAGGTCCAGCGTGCTGAAACGGGCGTTCTGCTCGAAGGACCAGGTGTCGTTGAATTGATGCTCAAGCTCGTAGCCGATCGAGATCTGGCGATGCTCGAGGCGGTCATTGTCGTTGTCGCCCAGATCGGTATCGCGATCGATTTTGCCAAAGGGCGTGTCGTTGACGGTGCCATAGGGCAGGTAGAAGACGTTGGCAGGCGTGCCGTGATCGCGCTGGTAGCTGGCCAGCAGCGTCAGAGTGGTGTCATCGGTGACATCCATGGCCAGGCTCGGGGCCAGATAGACGCGCTCGTTGTCGGTGCCGCGCTGCTCCCAGTCGTGCTCGCGAAACATGCCCACGAAACGGTAGCGCACGTCGCCGCGATCGGTCAGCGGCCCGGAGGTGTCGATCCCGATCTGGCGGTGGCCCTTGTTGCCGCCCTGAACATCGACAAGGCCCCGGGCTTCTTCGGTCGGGCGCTTGCTGACGGCGTTGACGATGCCGCCCGGCGGCGCCTCGCCGTACAAAATGGAGGCCGGTCCCTTGAGAAACTCGACCCGCTCCAGGCCGAACGGCTCGGTTTTCCACCACAGATAGCCCGCCTCGCGAAACAGGCGCAGGCCGTCCTGATAGGTGGATTTTTCGCCGCTGAAGCCGCGAAACAAAAACCAGTCCGCCTTGGCATCGTTGCCATAGGGGGCCGTGACCGCGCCGGCCCGGTAATTGAGCGCCTGATCGTATTGCGTGACGGCGCGCTGCTCTAGCTCATCATCATCGACGATCGAGGCCGAGCGCGGCGTTTCCAGCAGCGGTGTGGGAACCTTCAGCGCCGTGCCGGTGACGACCATGGTCTCCCCCTGCGCGGCGCTTTCCTGCTCGGCAGCCGTCGCCACACCGGTGACGACCACGCTGCCCGCCATGACACCGAAAGCGACACGCTGTATCAGCCGACGCCCGTAATCCTGTTCCCTTGTCATTGCCTGAAGCCCTTTGAATTATTCTCGTCCTGACCCGACAGCGCCACCGACTGCCAGTGTAAATTTTGTGCATTTGAAAACGATTCGCATATGGTGTGCAACAGGCATTGACTTAAACAGACACAAAAAAACCATCCCGAAGGATGGTTTTGATAAAAGCGTGCTGGCGACAGACTCAGTCGGTGTGGAACAGATCGCGGGTATAGACCTTGTCCTTGACGTCTTCGAGTTCGGGCAGCATACGGTTGGCGATGATCACATCGGCTTCCGCCTTGAACGCCTCGAAATCGGTAATGACGCGGGAGTTGAAAAACTCCTCTTCCAGAAGGCTCGGCTCGTAGACAATGACTTCCACGCCCTTGGCCTTGAGTCGCTTCATCACGCCCTGCATGGCGCTGGCGCGGAAGTTGTCGGAGCCGCTTTTCATGACCAGACGGTAAACGCCGACCACCTTCGGCTGGCGGCGCAGAATCGCTTCGGCCACGAAGTCCTTGCGGGTGCGGTTGGCATCCACGATCGCCTGGATCAGGTTGTTGGGCACGTCCTGATAGTTGGCCAGCAGCTGGCGCGTGTCCTTGGGCAGACAATACCCCCCGTAGCCAAAGCTCGGGTTGTTGTAGTGGCTGCCGATGCGCGGATCAAGGCCCACGCCGTCAATGATCTGGCGCGCGTTGAGCCCGTGGGTCTCGGCGTAGGTGTCCAGCTCGTTGAAATACGCCACGCGCATGGCCAGATAGGTGTTCGAGAAGAGCTTGATCGCCTCGGCTTCGGTGCTGTCGACCAAAAGCGTGGGAATCTCTTCCTTGACCGCGCCCGCTTTCAGCATGTTGGCAAACTGCTCGGCGCGCTCGGAGCGCTCGCCGACGATGATGCGCGACGGGTGCAGGTTGTCATACAGCGCCTTGCCCTCGCGCAGAAATTCCGGCGAGAACATCAGGTTGGGCGTGTTGAAACGCTCGCAGGCCTCACGGGTATAGCCCACCGGCACGGTGGATTTGATCACCATCACGGCGTCAGGGTTGATCGCCATGACGTCGTCGATGACCGACTCGACGCTTTTGGTGTTGAAGTAGTTGGTCTGAGGGTCGTAATCGGTGGGCGTGGCGATGATGACAAACGCCGCGTCACGATAGGCCGCTTCCTTGTCCAGAGTGGCAGTGAAGTTCAGCGCACGGTTGGCCAGAAAGTCCGAGATTTCCGTGTCTTCAATGGGTGATTCCCCCTGATTGAGACGCTCGACCTTCTCGGGCACGATATCGACCGCGACCACTTCATGATGCTGCGCCAGCAGCATGGCGTTGGAAAGGCCCACATAACCTGTGCCTGCAACTGCAATTTTCACTTGAACCGTCCTTTCGTCAAAAATGTGCTTTACCGGCCGTCATCGAACCCTGCCATTGCCCGAGTGACAACGCCCCACCGGGGCCGCGACCGTGACTGTTGCCCGGTATCATACGCGACCCATGGCGTAACGCGCTTGGCACAAACGCTACTTTTCGTCACCTTACAACGTCTTTCAAGCCACCACGACGCCCTTCAAACAAAAGGGCCAGCGCAGGGCCGGCCCATGGTAACGCGCATCAACGCTTGTGATCAGTACCCTGCCTACCACTCGGCAAAGCTGCCGTCGGCGTGACGCCAGATCGGGTTGCGCCAGCGGTGGCCGATCTCGGCGCGCTCGCGTACGTATTCCTCGTTGACCTCAACGCCCAGCCCCGGCCCCTGCGGGATCTTCACGTAGCCGTCTTCATAGGCAAACACCTCGGGGTTTTTAACGTAATCCAGCAGGTCGTTGCCCTGATTGTAGTGAATGCCCAGGCTCTGCTCCTGGATGAAGGCGTTATAGCAGTTGGCATCGAGCTGCAGGTTGGCGGCCAGCGCAATCGGCCCCAGCGGGCAGTGCAGGGCAAGCGCCACATCGTAGGCCTCGGCCATGTTGGCGATCTTGCGCGTCTCGGTGATGCCGCCGGAGTGGGACGGGTCGGGCTGGATGATATCCACATAGCCGCCAGCCAGAATCTGCTTGAAGTCCCAGCGCGAGAAGAGCCGTTCCCCAAGCGCAATCGGGATGTTGGACAGCGGCGCAATTTCCTTGAGCGCCTCGGCGTTTTCGCTGAGCACCGGCTCCTCGACGAACATCAGGCGATAGGGCTCGAGCTCTTTCATCAGCACCTTCGCCATCGGCTTGTGCACCCGGCCGTGGAAGTCCACGCCGATGCCGAAGTGCGGGCCGACCGCATCACGAATCGCCGCGACGTTGGCAATGACGCTGTCGACCTTGTCGAAGGTATCGACGAACTGCATCTCTTCACTGGCGTTCATCTTGATGGCGGTGAAGCCGCCGTCCATGCGCTCTTTTGCCATGCGCGCGGTATCGCCCGGACGATCGCCGCCGATCCAGGAGTAGACGCGAATGCGATCGCGCACCGCGCCACCCAGCAGTTCATGGACCGGCACGCCCAGCACCTTGCCCTTGATGTCCCAAAGCGCCTGATCGATACCGGCCAGCGCGCTCATGTGAATGGCGCCGCCGCGGTAGAAGCCACCGCGATACATCACCGTCCAGTGATCCTCGATGTGGCGCGGGTCCTTGCCGATCAGGTAGTCGGAAAGTTCGTCCACCGCCGCAGCCACGCTGTGGGCGCGGCCTTCCACCACCGGCTCACCCCAGCCGACAAAGCCCTCGTCGGTCTCGATTTTCAGAAAGCACCAGCGCGGCGGCACGATGAAGGTTTCCAGTCGGGTAATTTTCATGACAGTACTCGGCAGTTCATGGTCAAAAATGGATCAGCCAGACGTTGATCGGTCAGGGACTGACCAGCGGTCTCAGCGCTTGAGCGCCTGCCAGGCGTGCGCGAAGGCGCGGGCGTTGCGACCGACCTCTTCAGCACTCATGCCGGGCTTGTAAAGCGCCGAGCCCAGCCCGAAACCGCCGGCACCGGCATCGACAAATTCCTGCATGTTGTCGGGCGTGATGCCGCCCACCGGCAGAAGGGCCACCTCGGGCGGCAGCACGGCGCGCCAGGCCTTGATCACCTTCGGCCCCAGCTGCTCGGCGGGGAACATCTTGAGCACATCAGCGCCGGCGTTGAGCGCGGCAAAGGCCTCGGTCGGCGTGGCTACACCCGGGGCGCTGACAAGCCCGGCCGCCTTGGCGGACTGCACAATGCGCGGGTCGCCGTGCGGCGAGACAATCAGCTTGCCGCCGGCATGGGCCACATCACGCACCTGCTGCACGCGGGTCACCGTGCCGGCGCCGATCAGGCACTTGTCGCCCAGCGCCCGGTCCAGGCGCACGATGCTCTCCAGCGGCTCGGGCGAGTTGAGCGGCACTTCCATGATGCGAAAGCCGGCGTCATAAAGGGCCTGGCCGATGGGCTCGACCTCGTGCTGCGTCACACCGCGCAAAATCGCGATCAGCGGCAGCGTCTCCAGATACTGATTCAACATGGTCTGCTCCTTGTGAGCGTGAAACTCCGAGGCCATCAGGCCGGAGCAATCAGGCCGGCGCGGTGGGCAATTGTCATCAGCCCGCTAATGCTGGCGTCACTGATGGTCTCGACATCGCGGCATTCAAAAAATGACAGCGCCCGAACGTAGCGCCGGCACAGGGCGTCATCGCCGATCAGGGCAAGCTTTGGCCAGGGCTGATCACCCAGCGCGGCCGTGGCACTGCGGACTTCCTCCCCGATCAAAAGCCCGGAGAGATAGGCAAGGCTGGCCGCGGGGGCAAGTTCACCGGCCAGCACGCGGCTGCGCACGCTGAAAAGCTGCCCGGAGAGTCCGGCACTGCCGGCATCACGAGCGTTTTCAAGCCCTTCATCAAAGGCCTGTTGACTGGCCGCATCGCTGGCGTCTTCCTGACACTCGGCGGCCGGGCGGCCCAGAATCGAGTGCTCGCGCAGCACGGCGTAGAGCTCGCCGGTCATGTGGGTGGTGAATTCGACCAGAAGTTCATCCTCGATCAGGGCCCACTTGCTGTGCGTGCCGGGCATGACCAAAAGCGCGTTTCGGGCCAGCGACGGATAGCCCGCCATGACGCCGATCAGCTGGGTCTCCTCGCCGCGCATGACGTTGGGCAGCGCGCCGGTGGTGGCATCGCTGTGCTGCATGACACCAGGCACCAGCGACAAATGATCGATACCGGTGTCGATGGTGAGCAGTCCGGCGGCGATGGCATCGGCATCGGCCGGGGCGTCCACATAGGGGACTTCATGCCAGCCGCCGCGGCTGCCGATCATACCGCAGGCCAGCGCCGGCAGATCGGGGTGGGCGTCGCGCCACTCGCCGACCACGGTTTGATAGGCGCGGGCGAAATCGCCCTCCGGGGTGTGCAAAATGCCCCAGGGCTCGTGGCGGCTGTCCAGCACCCGGCCCTGGCGGTCCAGCAGCCAGGCGCGCAGTGACGAGGTGCCCCAGTCCAGCGCAATCAGACAGGGAGAGGTGTCATTCATGAAAGGCTCCCGCAGAGGAAGAAAGGGACGTATCGGGTCGGGCGATCCGGGTTGAAAGCCGCGCGGCGGCGTCGCGCACTTTCGGGCCAAGCTCGGCGAGGCGTGCATCCGACATCCAGGGCGTGGCGCTGGCAATGCTGATCGCCGCGATGATCACGCCGCGTTCGTCACGCACCGGCGCGGCCACGCAGCGAATGCCGCGCTCGTTGTCTTCCAGATCCAGCACCACGCCGGTGTGGCGGTAATCGATCAGCCGCGTGCGGTAATCCGGCCAGTCCGGTACTTCAAGCGGCGACAGCCCCGCCACGAGGAGATCAGGCTGGCGCCGTTGGTGATCACGGGCCTGCGTGTAGAGGCGCTGCCACTCATCTTCACCGAGATCAAGCATCAGCGCCCGACCCACCCCGGTCAGTGCCAGCGGCAGACGAAGCCCCGGGCGCGAGCGCATCTCGAGCCCGCGCGAGCCACGAATCTTGTCGAGATAGACCACGTCATCATGTTCGCGAACGCCCAGATGCACGCTGTCACCGCACGTCTGCGCCAGCGCTTCAATGATCGGGCGCGCAAGCGCGGCCAGCGGCATCTGCTCACGGGCGTGGGCACCGAGCGTGGCAAGCTTGAGCCCCAGCTGATAGCCCTGTGCATCGTGGCGCAGATAGCCGGCGTGAACCAGTGCCGACACCAGCCGGTGGGTGGTGCTGCGCGTGCACTGGATACGCTCGCCGATGGCGGCCAGGTCGTGATGGCCCTCAAAGACGGCGTCGATAACGGTCAGACCGCGCATCAGCGCCTGTGCCCCGACCGGATGAGAAGCAGAAGAAGTGGTCATGACCCTGAGTGTACGCCTGAAACGGCCTTGTCCCAACATGTAGACGCCAATCCCATATTGTGGGAAGTGTTGGCATGATACGAAGGTCTCGATCCTGTACTAAGGTCAGAAAAGCCCCCATGTCCCCTGCGACAGGATCCAATATATGCAAGACACGCTGATTGCCTGGTTGACGCCCCTGCCCCGCTGGAGCCTGGCGCTGGTGGCCCTTGCCGCCGCCGTAACGGTTCATGGCGGACTCAAGGTTCTGCATATTCGCCTGCGCCGGCTGGCGCACGGGCGCTTTCATCTACTCAACGTCGCCGCGCTTGCCGTGCATCCGCCGCTGGTGTGTCTGGTGTGGTGCTATGGCGTGATGGTGGCACTGTATTATCTGGTGCCCGGCGCGCTGGGCTGGCAGCCCACCATCATGACGCTGGCCAACGTGATCGGCGTGTTTCTGGGGTTCTGGCTGTTCGTGCGAGTATCCCGGCGTGTGATTGCGGTGATGGATCGCTGGTCGGACACGCGCCACGGCTACTTCGAGCGCTTTCTGGCGCCCTTTCTGGCCCGGGCTGCCGCGGCACTTTTCCCGATCTTTCTGCTCTTTTCGCTGTTCCCGCTTTTTGTGACCTCCGAGCGCTTTGATATCGCCATTCACAACGTCACCAGCATGCTGCTGATCATGAGCATCGCCGGCGTTCTGGTGCACGGCGTCAATATCGTCGAGCGCGCCCTTCGCGAGCATTACCGGGTCGATGTGGCCGACAACCTGGCCGCGCGCAAGGTGCACACCCAGATCGCGGTGCTGCGCAAGATCATCAACTTCATCATCGTGCTGGTGGCACTGGCCTCGATGCTGATGCTCTTTGACCGGGTCCGCCAGCTTGGCACCAGTATTCTGGCCTCGGCCGGTATCATGGGGGTGGTGCTGGGCTTTGCCGCGCAGAAGGTGTTCGGCAACCTGCTGGCCGGCGTGCAGATCGCCATGACCCAGCCGATTCAGCTCGATGATGCAGTGGTGGTACAGGGCGAATGGGGCTGGATCGAGGAGCTGACCCTGACCTACGTAGTGATCCGGCTGTGGGACTGGCGCCGGCTGGTACTGCCGATCAACTGGTTTCTCGACAACCCGTTCGAGAACTGGACGCGGCGCACCAACGACCTGATCGGCAGCGTCTTTTTGTATGCCGACTTTTCGCTGCCGCTGGACGCGCTGCAGGAGGAAGCCACCCGCATCGCGCAGAACTCGCCGCTTTGGAGCGGTGCGGTATGCAAGGTACAGCTTCTCGAGATGACCGAGTACAACATGCAGCTGCGCGTGCTGGTCAGCGCCCGCGGCGGTGGCGACACCTTTGATCTGCGCTGCGAGATGCGCGAAGGGCTGATCCGCTTTATCGCCCGCGAATATCCGGATGCCTTCCCGCGCATGCGCGTGATCATGCCCGATCGCAACAGCCTGCACGGCGAGCGCGAAGAGGATGAACCACAACAGCGCCACGCCCCGAGTGGTGAGGCGACGCTGACCCAGACGCCGGAGGACGCCCCGGCGGAGGATCGAACGCCCAACGGACCGGGCCCCGGCTGACGGCGCCGGCGCACGGCTGTTTTAAAACCCGATACGGCGTCGGGCGTTACTGCCCGGCGCCGGCCATCAGCTCGGCCTGGATCACCTCGATCCAGTAGCCGTCCGGGTCCTTCACGAACACCACGTTTTTCATTTTGCCGTCATTGGCGCGCTTGACGAACTCGACGCCCATGTCCTCGAACCAGGTCTCGGCGCTTTCCAGATTGGGCACGTTAAAGCAGATATGCCCGTAGCCCTGCGGGTCCGAGTTGCCGTTGTGATAGGCAAACTCCGGGTCGTCCTCGGTACCCCAGTTGTGGGTCAGCTCCAGAAGCCCGCGCTGGCTGAAGGTCCAGATCGTGCGCTCGTCCGGGTCCTCCGGCACGCTGTCTTCCGGCGAAAGCTGGGTCAAAAAATAGAGCGTGAATTGCAGCTCGGGGAAGTCGAGCTTGCGCAGCAGGCGCATGCCGAACACGTGGGTATAAAAGTGCAGGGCGCGCTCCGGGTCCTTGATGCGCACCATCGAATGGTTGAGTGTAAAGCCCGCGGCGGCCGTGGGGATTTCCTCGGCCACGCCCGGGGCCTTCTCGGTAAAGGTGGTCATGATGACTCCCGAAAGTGATATCCGTACTGACACACAGGGGCATTACGCCCCTGCGTCGCGCTCAGTCAAAATAGCTGAACGTCTCGCCGTCCTTGATGTTTAAAAGCGTGTCGTAGATCAGGCGAATGACGTTTTCGACGTCCTCGCGCTGCACCATCTCAACGGTGGTGTGCATGTAGCGCAGCGGCAGCGAGATCAGCGCCGAGGCCACGCCGGTGTTGCTGTAGGCAAACGAATCGGTGTCGGTGCCGGTGGCGCGCGACTTGGCGACCCGCTGGAAGGGAATCTCGCCCTTTTCGGCCACTTCCAGAATGCGCTCGCGCAGGCGATTCTGCACCGCCGGAGCCCAGGCAATCACGGGGCCGGCGCCCATCTTGTTGCTGCCTTCCTTTTTGGGATCGATCATCGGCGTGTGGGTGTCGTGGGTCACATCAGTCACGATCGCCACGTCCGGGCGGATGCGCTCGGCGATCATCTGCGCGCCGCGCAGGCCCACTTCTTCCTGCACCGAATTGACGATGTAGAGGCCGAAATCCAGCGTCTTGCCGTTTTCCTTCAAAAGACGGGCTACCTCGGCAATCATGAAGCCGCCCATGCGGTTATCCAGCGCGCGGCAGACAAACTTGTTGCCGTTGAGCACGCTGAAGGTGTCCGGATAGGTGATCACGCAGCCCACGTGCACGCCGAGCTTTTCGACCTCGGCCTTGTTGTCACAGCCCACGTCGATAAAGATGTTATCGGGCTTGGGCGCCTGCTCTTCGCTGCCCGGGCTGCGGCGGGTATGGATCGCCGGCCAGCCGAACACGCCTTCGACGATGCCGTTTTTGGTATGGATATTGACCCGTTTGGAGGGCGCGATCTGATGGTCGCTGCCGCCGTTGCGGATCACGTAGAGCAGCCCGTCATCGGAGATGTAGTTCACATACCAGCTGATCTCATCGGCGTGGCCTTCGATCACGACCTTGTACTTTGCGTCCGGGTTGATCACGCCGACCGCGGTGCCGTAGGTGTCGGTGAAAAACTCATCGACCCACGGACGCAGGTAGTCCATCCACAGTTTCTGGCCTTCCCACTCATAGCCGGTGGGGGAGGCGTTGTTGAGATAGCGCTCGAGAAATTCCAGCGACTGATCGTTTAAAAGGGTGCTTTCATCACTCATGGTGCGTCCTGTTCGTGCGGTGATTCCGGGATCTGTCGATCCGTACGCCCTGACCATGGCGTGAATATGCCCGGGCGTCCAGTGTCGGGCCCTCACGGACAGGGGACATGGCCCCGGCGGCGTTTTTCCCGAGCCCCTGATGAAAAAGCACTTCAGCACGCACTCGATGTCCGAAACGGCCGAGAATGTTGCCGAGCAGTTCAATATCTCGCGCAAGGATCAGGATCGCTTTGCCCTGTGCATCATGTACCTCGGCGTCGGTCAGGGCGTTGCCACGGCGCTGGAACGGGTCCAGGCCCATTATCTACACGCATGTAGCGGGGAAGCACCATGGAAGCCATTACCAGTGTCTCGGTTCGCATCGTTCAGCGCTATCTGCCCAGCGCGTTCGTACTGGCAGTGATGCTGACCGCCATCGTGTTTGCCCTCGGCATGGGCATTACCCGCCAGTCGCCCGTCGATATGGTGGGCTACTGGGGGGATGGCTTCTCGACGCTTTTCCAGTTCGGCATGCAGATGACGCTGGTGCTGCTGACCGGCTACGTGCTGGCCCTGACGCCGGTGGTGCAGACGGCGCTGTCCGGTCTGACCCGACGCGCCGGCTCGCCACGTCAGGCCATTTTGCTGACCATTGTGGTCAGCTTTGTCTGTTACTACCTCAACTGGGGCTTTGGCATGGTGGCCGGTGCCATTCTGGCGCGGGAGATGGGCCAACGGGTCGCCGGCATCCATTTTCCCTTGCTGGTGGCGGCGGCCTACGGTGGCGAGCTGGTGCGCGGCCCGTCATCGTCGATCCCGCTGGTCATCGCCACCCCCGGGCATTTCATGGAAGACGCGATCGGCATTGTGCCGGTGTCGCAGACGCTTTATTCCGGCTGGAACATTGGCCTGACGCTTTTGCTGCTGGCGCTACTGCTGGCCTTTTTCGCCCGTCAGAAACAGCCCGAGCACATCGTCACGCTGCAAATGACCGAAAAGGATGCCGAGCCCGCCGCACAGGCAGACGAAAGCGACGGCACGCCGTCGGATCGCATTGAACAAAGCCGCCTGCCGACCCTCTTTCTGGGGGCCATGGCAGCGCTCTACCTGATCGCGCGCGCCATGACAGAAGGGCTGAGCATCGATCTCAATACCGTGATCATCTTCTTTCTGGCGCTGGGGCTTTTACTGCATCGCAGCCCGAAGGCCTATCTGGCCGCGGCAGAAAAGGGCGTCAGCGCCGCCCGCGGCATTATCGTGCAGTTTCCTCTATATGCCGGCATTGCGGGCATGATGACCGGGTCAGGGCTGGTCACGCATTTCTCGGAGGCCGTTATCGCCCTGGCCACGCCTGCCACATTTCCCATCCTGACCTTTTTGTGTGCCGGCATCGTCAATTTCTTCATTCCTTCCGGCGGCGGTCAATGGGCCATTCAGGGGCCGATCATGATGGAGGCGGCAGCGGCCATTGGCGCCGATCCGGCCCAGACCATCATGGCCTTCACCTGGGGAGACGGCTGGACTAACCAGATCCAGCCGTTCTGGGCGCTGCCGCTGCTGGGCGTGGCGGGTCTTTCGGCGCGCGACATCATGGGCTATCTCCTCGTCTGGCTGGTGATTTCAGGGCTGGCCATCGGCGGCGTCTTTGCCGTGCTGGCCGTGTTTGGTTAGGCGGGCGCTGCCTGTTCCACACTCGAATTACCGGCGTTGGAACATCAGGAAAACCCTATGAGATTCACGCCGTATCAGGGCTGAACGTCTGCTGACCCCATGCTGGTTCAGTGCCCCCTTTCGTTCAGCCCTCTCCCCGCGCAGGCTCTCCCTGAGCCGGCACCTGAAGACACACCGGTGAAACGCCACCGATGTGTTAATGACCTGCTCTCACTTGGTTTATCCCTCCTGCCTGAAATGATTCGGGCATGCCACCTGTGCGCCAATGTTCTGTTTTGAGGTGTTTTGACGTGCGTCAATAAATGAACAGCGTTCGCTTGTCACAATGTCTGAAAGCAACCACGGGTCGGGTCAGGTGCAGCTTGCCTGAGGGGTACTCGAGCCACGCCAGAAAAACTGTTCAGGGGAACCACACACATGCGCGCGCTGCCACTCATTTCCATAGCCGCTCTGGCATTCACGGCCACCATGGGCACCGCCCAGGCTGCAGAATCCACCTACGGCCAGGGCGATTTCTTCACCCGCGCCGGCCTTGCCAAGGTGTCCCCGAAGGATGACAACGGCGATTACGATTCACTGGGCGTGGACAAGGTCGACGTCAAGGACGGCCGCGGCTTCGCGATCACCTTTGGCTATCGTTTTCTCGACAACTGGGGCGTCGAACTGCTGGCCGCGCAGCGCTTCAAGCATGACTTCAATCTGGACGGGGACAAGGGCGGCTCGGTCAAACACCTGCCGCCGACCCTGACCCTGCAGTATTACCCGCTGGGCGGCACCGATTCCGTGGTACAGCCCTACGTCGGCGCCGGCGTAAACTACACCCGCTTCTCGGCGGAAAGCGTCGACATCGAAGGCGCCAGCCTCGAGATGAAAAACTCCTGGGGCTGGGCCGGCCAGCTCGGCGTGGACTTTTTGATCAACGAGCACTGGGCCGTCAACGCCGCCGCCTGGTATCTGGACATCGACTCCAACGTCACCGCCCGCGCCGGCGGCGAAAGCTACAAGACGCACCTGGATATCGACCCGGTCGTCATCATGAGCGGTATCAGCTACCGCTTCTAACGACCACGACCCTTTTTGCGCCGCTCTCTCGACCGGCGCAGACCCGACGGTTTCGGCCTGCCGTCGGGTTTTTTTATGCTCTGAAGGGCTCGAAAACGCATGACGCCCGCGGTTACTATCAGGGCATTCGCTGCCCATCGGAATCTGCTCATGCTTTTGTCTGTCGTCTCGCGTTTCTCCTGCCCTGCCCTGCGCCCGATACAGCGCCTGCGTGACATGTCACTGCTGTTCACAGCCCTGTGGCTTGCCGGCTGTGCCGGTACGCCCGAGATGCAGACCACTGACATGATGGGGCCGATTTCCGGACAGCAGGATCTCTCGATCGAGCGAGTGCTGGTGATGAACCACGCCCGCGACGCACTGGGCACGCCCTACCGATATGGCGGCACGACGCCGTCGGGCATGGACTGCAGCGGCCTGACTCAGGCCAGCTTTCTGGCCGCCGGCATCGACATTCCCCGCACCTCGCAGCAGCAGTTCGACGGGCTCGAGCGCATCAAACGCGCCCGCCCGGGGGATCTGATGTTTTTCGGCTCGGGGAGAAGCGTCAGCCACGTCGGGATCTACATGGGCGACAACCAGATGATCCATGCCCCGGGCAGCGGGCGTCAGGTTACCCTGGCCAGTCTGGATAATCGCTACTGGCGCAGCCATTATCGCGGCGCCGCTGCCCCGGCACCCTGAACGCTCCTATACTGCGACCACCCGTTGGAACAGAGACACCCCATGATGACCTCAACACGCTACCGATGGCTGGCCGTGCCGGCACTGCTGCTCACACTCACCGCCTGCGACCAGACCGGCGATGACCAGACCGTTGATGATCGGGACAGCGCCTCGACCACCATTGAGGCCACCGACACGCCGGATCAGCAGCAGGGCCTCTCGCCCACCTTCGTCAACCGCACGCTCACGCCACCGGACTGCGAAGGCGATGACTGCGCCAGTGTCGAGGTTCGCACGGTCGAATTCGACAACGACCCGGCACTGACCGATGAGGTGGCGCGACGCCTGGTGCGCATGGGCAGCCCGATCAGTGATGCCTCGGTGGATGAGGACGCGCTGCCTGCGACGGTAGACGCCTACGCCGAGGATTTCTTCGACCAGAGCGCCCGCGCCAACGAAGAAAGCGACAACCCGCGCCCCTATCACACCTCGCTGGAAGCCAGCCAGATCGGTCACCACGACGATCTGCTGGTTCTCGAGCTTCAAAGCTATGTCATGACCGGCGGCGCCCACGGCCTGCCGGGCACGGCCTATATGGTCATCGATGAAAGAACCCGTCAGATCGTGACGCTGGACGACATGCTCAAGCCAGGGCAGAAGCCGGCTTTCGAGGCAGCGCTGGAAAGCGCCTGGCAGCGCTGGATGAAAGACAGCGAACAGGCACGCGATCTCGACCCCGAAGACTGGCCGTTCTCGCCCAGCGACAACGCCGCCCCGCTCGAGGACAACATGGCCGTCACCTATGGCGTCTATACCCTGGGGCCCTACGCCATCGGCCAGCCGACACTGACCATTCCCTACAGCGATCTCGACGGCGTTTTGAAGCCGCGATTTGTGCCCGAAGCAGACGCTCGGCAGCACTGATCCGGCAATCGACTCAAGCGTCAGGAGGCGTCATGTCACGCGAGCTGTTGCAGCATCCCTTTATGAGTCGGGCGGCGCTTGAGCACTTTGATACCCCGGCGCTGATCGAGGCCATGCTGGCCTTTGAGCTGGCGCTGGCGGACAGCGAGGAGCACCACGGCATCTTGCCGGCCGGGACGCACCGGGCGATGGCGCACCATCTGACGCCGGCGGTGTTCGACGCCGCCGCGCTTGAGCGTGATACCGTGCTGGGCGGCAACGCCGCGATACCGTTTGTGCAGCAGGCGAAGGCCGCGCTGCCCGAGACGCTGCGACAGTGGTGTCATCACGGCGCCACCAGTCAGGACGTGCTCGATACGGCCCTGATGCAGCTCAGCGCGCAGCGGCTGCCGGTACTGCTGGGCCTTGTCGAGCGCAGTCTGGACGCGCTGGCGGTGTTGATGCGCGCCCACACTGATACCGTCATGATCGGCCGCACCCTGATGCAGCAGGCACTGCCCACTACCTTTGGCGTGCGCGCCGCGCAGTGGGCGGTGCAGCTGGATGAAGCGCGCGGCCGACTGGCCGATATCGATGCCGCGGGTCTGCCGGTCCAGTTTGGCGGCCCGGTGGGCGTGCACGGTGGCCTGCCTGACGGTCTGGCGGTCATGGCGACGCTGGCCCAGCGGCTGGGCCTTCGCGCGCCCCTGCTGCCCTGGCATACCAACCGTCAGCCGATCCATGCCCTGATGACGGCCCTTGATGGCCTGGCGGTCGCCGCCGACAAGATCGCCGGCGATATCATTCTGCTGGCCCAGAGCGAGCTTCAGGAGCTTTCAGAGCCTGCCGGTGAGGGCGTGGGCGGCTCCTCCTCCATGGCCCACAAGCGCAATCCCGTGCGCGCTACCCTGATCCGCGCCGCCAGCCGGCGCATTCACGGCCACGTGACCACCGTCATTCATGCCGCCAGCCAGCCGCTGGAGCGCGCCGCCGGCGAATGGCACAGCGAATGGACGGCGCTGATCGACACCCAGCAGCTTCTTGAAGGGGCGCTTGAGCAGCTTGCCGTCATTGCCGAAGGGCTGGAGGTCCATGGTGAGGCCATGGCACGCCATCTCGCCGTGACGGTCCCGGCCGATGCCGTCGTCGATACCGGCAGTAGTCATGCTCAGATCCAGCGAGTGCTTGCCCATCTGTCCCGATAGCGGGGCGCTGTCCACCACACTTTGGCCACCCCCTTCTACCGTCTTCCCTGCATCTGCCTGAGGGGTCGTAAGACTTTCCGACCTTCCCCCGAGCAACAATCGTCTAACGTGCGCGCATTTGTCGCTGACAGGCGCACATCGGCACACCTGCTGCCGACCGCCCCCACCAGAATGCAAAAGCCCCCCTGACCATGGGCGGGCACCTTCGGTTGCCATCGCGACGCCTTCCTCTGCGAGGTCATCATGCGCTTTCTTGTTCGACATCAGCGCCGGATTGCCTGGCGCCTGACCGGCCCCGAGGCAGCACCGCTTTTGATGCTGGCCCATCCATTGGGCATGCATCAGGGCATCTGGGATGAACTCGTCTCTCACCTGACGTCCCATTTTCGAGTATTGAGCTGGGACCTGCCGGGCCACGGCGCCAGCGCCGGTATCACGGCACCCGTGACGCTTGAAGGTCTGGCCGATGACGCTCTGGCGCTGGCCGATGCAGCCGGCGCCGAGCGCTTTCACTTCGTGGGCACCTCGATCGGTGCCGCCATCGGTCAGACCCTGCTGCGCCATGCGCCCGAGCGTTTGAACCGGCTGGTGCTGACCAGCACCGGCGCCACCCTCGCCACGCCGCAGTCCTGGCACGACCGCGCCGGGCGCGTTCGACGCGATGGTCTGCCTGCCATGGCCGCCGGCATTGCCGAACGCTGGTTCTCGCCGGCCACACGGGCCGCTGCCATCGATCTGGTCGAGGGCTGGACGGATCAGCTCGCCCGAAGCGACGGCGAAAGCTATGCCCGGATCTGCGAGGCGCTGGCAGGCTTTGCCACTTCACGCAACGAGCTGGCGGCGGTACTGCCACCGCTGACCCTGCTGGGCGGCCGGGACGATCCGGCCACCCCGCCGGCGGGTCTGGAGGCGCTGGGCCATCTGCTCGATGAAGCCCCCGTGATCCTGCTGGACAACGTCGGCCATGTGCCCGCCGTCGAGGCGCCCGAGACCATGGCAGGCCATCTCCACACGGCGCTGCGCGAGCCGCTGACGCCGCGTCAGGAGGGCGTCAGCTTCGAGGCGGGTCTGGAAGTGCGCCGCCGGGTGCTGGGCCCTGACCACGTGGCACGCTCGCTGGCCGGCGCCACCGAACTGGACATGCCCTTTCAGTCCCTGATTACCCGCACCGCCTGGGGTGAGCTCTGGGGTGACGAGACGCTGTCGGTCACCCAGCGCAGCATGATCACGCTGGCGATTCTGGCCGCGCTGGGCCGCGACGGTGAGCTGACCCTGCACCTGAAAACGGCCCATCGCACCGGCGTGACACAAGCTCAGCTGCGCCAGGTTCTGACGCATGTCGCAACCTATGCCGGCGTCCCGGCCGCCAACCACGCGTTTTCACTGGCCCGCCAGCACGGCTGGAGTGATCAATGACAAGGATGACGTCACCATGCCCGTCGATTCCGATTACGGTTTCAACCCGACCCTCAATGGCCCGGTAGAGCAGCACCAGCCCCCACAGGTCTTTGACGCCTACCAGTCCACGCGACTGCGCGGGCCCCGCAACAATCTCATCATTACCCGGGGCGGTCTGGCCGAGCGCACCGCGCCGGTCTACGGCCATCACAACCTGGGGCGCGAGGACAGCGACCTGACCGTTCAGCACGATGGCGCCCCGCTGGGACAAAGGATCGTGATCGCCGGGCAGGTACGCACCACCGACGGCCAGCCCCTGCCCCATGCGCTCATCGAGCTGTGGCAGGCCAACGCCTCGGGTCGCTATACCCACAAAAAGGATCAGCACCCGGCCCCGCTGGACCCCAACTTTTCCGGCGCCGGTCGCACTCTCACCGATGCGCAGGGGTATTACCGCTTTATCACCATCGCGCCCGGCGCCTATCCGTGGGGCAACCACTTCAACGGCTGGCGCCCGGCGCATGTCCACTTCTCGGTGCTGGGGGCGGCCTTTTCCCAGCGCCTGATCACGCAGATGTATTTCCCCGGCGACCCGCTTCTGGCCATCGACCCGATCTTCATGGCCAACCCCGACCGGCGCGTGCGCGAGCTGATGGTCGCCCGCTATGACCGGCGCTTTGATATCCCCGGTCAGGCGCTGGGCTATCGCTTTGACATGTTCCTGGGCCCCCACGGCACCCCGCTGGAGTAACCACATGACCCACCGCGAGACCTCTGAGCACATCCCGACCCCGCAGGAGATCATGCAGGCCGAGCACGAGGCGCCCGCCCGGCCGGCGCATCTGCCCACCGGCACGCAGACCGTTGGCCCCTTTTTCCACGAGGCGCTGCTGCCCAGGGGTGATATCACCCTGATCCGGGGCGATGATCTGCCCCCGGGCCGGCGCATTCGACTTGAAGGACGGTTGCTCGACGGCGCCGGCGCGCCGGTCAACGACGCCATGCTGGAGCTCTGGCAGCCCGACGGCGCAGGGCACTTTCATACCGACGCCGCCCGGGCCGATTTCGACGGCTTTGGCCGTATCGCCACCCGGGAGGACGGCAGCTTCTCGGTGGCCACGCTCAAGCCGGGCAGGGCGGGCGAAGAGGCCCCGCACATCGCAGTACACCTGATGGCTCGCGGTCTGCTGCACACGCTGGCCACCCGGATCTATTTCGAGGATGAAGACAACGACGCCGACCCGGTACTGACCGGGGTACCCGCCGAGCGCCGTGCGACCCTGCTGGCCCGATGCGAGACAGACGGGGTCTATCGCTTTGACATTCATCTTCAGGGCGCACGCGAGACGGTGTTTTTCGAGCATTGATCCCAGGCGGCACCCCCCTTTCGTTTCGATACAGTTCGTGGAGTAGCCAGGATGCGAGCGATTGCGACCGTCTCTCTCAGCGGTGATCTGGGCGCCAAGTTCGAGGCCGTGGCCCGGGCCGGCTATGACGGCATTGAAATCTTTGAAAACGATCTGCTCTCCTGGGGCGGCACCCCGGAGGCCGTGCGGGCGCTGGCCGAGTCGCTGGGCCTGACCATCATTGCACTGCAGCCCTTTCGCGATTTCGAGGCCATGCCCGAGCCGCAGCGCAGCCGCAATTTCGCCCGCGCCGAGCGCAAGTTCGCCCTGATGAAGGCGCTGGGCACCGATTTCATGCTGATCTGCAGCAACACCTCGGCACTTGGCGTGGACGACGATGCCCGCGCCGCCGAGGATCTGCGCGAACTCGCCGAGCGGGCCGCCGCCCACGGTCTGCGCATCGGCTTCGAGGCGCTGGCCTGGGGGCGCCATGTCAACGACTACCGCCACGCCTGGGCGATCGTCGAGCGCGCCGATCATCCCTCACTGGGGCTGGTGCTGGACAGCTTTCACGTGCTGGCACCCGGCCTGCCCACGGCCCCGATCGCCGACATTCCGGGCGCGCGCATTTCGCTGGTGCATCTGGCCGATGCGCCCGTCAAACAGATGGACCTGCTCAACTGGAGCCGCCACTATCGCTGCTTTCCAGGCCAGGGCGGTCTGGATATTGCAGGTTTCATGCGCGCGCTGGGGCGTACGGGCTATGCCGGGCCGCTGTCGCACGAGATATTCAATACCGATTTTCGCATGGCCTGCGCCCGCGACACGGCACTCGATGGCATGCGCGCGATGATTCTGGCCGAGCATCTGCGGGATGAGGCGACCGCCTCTGACGCGCTGGCCACGTCGCCGACCTTTCGGGGCATTCACTTTCTGGAGTTCACCCTCGATGCCTCGCAGGCCAGGGCGCTGGGCCGGATGCTGGCCCTGCTCGGCTTTTGTCATATCGGCCATCACCGCTCCAAGAACATCGAGCTCTGGCGTCAGGGCGAGGTCCATCTGGTGCTCAACATGGACACGCACACCTTTGCCCATACCTACCGGCTCATGCACGGCATCTCGGTGTGTGCCGTCGGTTTTCGTGCCGACAATCCCGGCCTGACCATGGCACGCGCCCGCGCTTTCGGCGCCCGCGCCCATGACGGGCCCGTGGGCCCCGGCGAGATGCGCCTGCCGGCCGTGCGCGGCATCAATGACAGCCTGATCTATCTGGTCGACCCCGAGACCGCCCGCGATCGACAGTGGCGGACCGATTTCAACCTGTTCGAGGCGCCCGCGCGCATCGAGGCCGGCATCACCGGCATCGATCACCTTTCAACGGCGGTGGCGCCGACGCAGATGCTGCGCTGGCAGCTGTTCTTTCGTACCGTCTTCGACTTTGATGCCGATGGCGAAAACGAGCTGGCCGATCCCAACGGCCTGATCTTCAGCCAGGCCCTGATCAGCCATGACAGCACCATCCGCATGGCGCTGAACACCTCGCCCGCCGTCGAGACAATGCCCGGGCGTTTCATGAACGAGGGCCGCGGCGGCATTCAGCAGATTGCTCTGGCCACCGACGACATCTTTGCCACGCTGGATCGATTGCTCGCCAACGGCGTGACACTGCTGCCCATTCCGGACAACTATTACGACGACCTGGCCGCCCGGATCGAGCTTGATGACCTGCTTCTGGAGGCCATGCGCCGTCGCAACGTCCTTTACGATCGAAACGAAGAGGGCGAGTTCTTCCACGCCTACACCGAAGTATTTGCCGGGCGCTTTCATTTTGAAGTCGTTGAACGCCGCGGGAATTACGCCCACTTCGGCGCGGCCAACGCACCGATTCGACTGGCGGCGCAGTCGCGTCTGCACGGCGCACCGCCGCGCTGATCCCGGTGCCCGGCACGATCCCGGAATGTGCGCCGTGCCGCGATATCGCCTATGATCCGGCGTATGCCGCGTCACGCCCCATCCGTCCGGAGTCACGATGAACGTTTTAATCCTCAACGGCCCCAATCTGAACCTGCTGGGCAAGCGCGAACCGGACATCTACGGTCATGAAACGCTTGCCGACATCGAAAATGCCATTCGCCACCGCGCCTTCGACAAGGGCGTGGGGACCGATTTTTTGCAGACCAACCACGAAGGCGTGATGCTCGATCGCATCCACGAGGCGCGTGGACGCTTTGATGCCATCGTTATCAACCCGGCGGCTTGGTCGCACACTTCGGTGGCGCTTCTGGACGCGCTCAAGGCGTTCGAGGGTCAAGTCGTGGAAGTGCATCTGTCCAACATTCATACCCGCGAGGCGTTTCGCCATCATTCGTATGTCTCCGCCCGCGCCGAGGCCGTGATCGCCGGCATGGGCAGCTTCGGCTATCTGGCGGCGATCGATTTTCTGGCGCGCTAAAACCCTATCAGGGAATATGGGGCGACAGCCGCCGCGTTGAGACAAGGATGACCCATGAGCAGCATCGTTGATGCGCTGGCCCCGCTCTTTGCCCTGATCGCGCTGGGTGCGGTGCTGGGCCGGGCGCGTTTTCCCGGCGGTGACTTCTGGCCGCGGCTCGAGCGCGTCATCTATTACCTGCTCTTTCCCGCCATGCTGGTGGCCACACTGGCCACCGCTGATGTCAGTCAGGTGTCGGTACTGCCGCTGGCCGTGACGCTACTGGGCGCCATGTTGCTGCTGGGTGCCGGGCTGTGGCTGGCGCGCGCGCGTCTGGCGCTGTCGCCATCGGTATTCACCTCGGCCTTTCAGGGCGTGGTGCGCTTTAACACCTATGTCGGCGTGGCCGGCGCTGGGGCGCTTTACGGCGAACCCGGACTGACCGTCGCGGCGGTCGCGATCGCCCTGATGGTGCCCACGGCCAATATTTTATGCGTGCTGGCCTTTATCGTCTCCGGCACTATCTCTGACCATCAGGGGCCGGCCAGCGTGAGCAAAAGCGTGCTGGCGCTGGCGCGCAACCCCTTGATTCTGGCCTGCCTGGTGGGCGTGGCCCTCAACGTCAGCGGTATCGGTCTGCCCGGCGTGACCGAACCCGCCCTTGAGTTGCTGGGGCAGGCCGCCTTGCCGCTGGGGCTGGTGGCCGTGGGGGTGGCGCTGCGTCTGAGCGCGCTATGGCGCGGTGGGCGGGCGTTCTGGCTTTCAAGCGCGGTGAAGCTTGTGGTCACGCCGCTGCTGGTGGCAGGCCTTGCCTGGCTGGTGGGACTGCACGGCGTGGAGCGCAACGTGGCGCTGCTGTTTGCCGCGCTGCCCACGGCAACGTCTGCCTACATTCTGGCCCGCCAGCTCGGCGGCGATGCCGAGCTGATGGCGGCGATCATCACCGGCCAGACGCTGCTGGCGATGCTGGCCATGCCGCTGGTGCTTCAGCTTGCCGGCACCGGCTGAGCGCTGTCGACTCAAAGGCAGGCAACACGCCTATAGGGTAATGAGCAGCCCGCCGGTGGCCATCGCGATCACCACGGCCCAGGCGGGCAGTTTCCAGACGCCCAGCAGCAAAAAGCCCGTCAGGGCCAGCACGAACTCACGAGGGCCGACAATGGCGCTGGTCCAGACCGGCTGATAGAGCGCCGCACCCAGAATGCCGACCACCGCGGCATTGGCACCGCGCATCACGCCCTGAACGCGCGCCAGCTGCCGCAAGTCGTGCCACCAGGGCAGCACGGCGACCAGCAGCAGCATGCCGGGCAGAAAGGTCATCAGCAGCGCAAGCACCGCGCCCATCAGCGCGCCCGTTCCCGGCGCGATCACCGCGCCCAGATAGGCGGCAAAGGTAAACAGTGGCCCCGGCACGGCCTGGGCGGCGCCATAGCCGGTCAGAAAATCATCCTCCGAAACCCAGCCGGTCTGCACGACCCCGGATTCAAGTAGCGGCAGCACCACATGGCCGCCGCCAAAGACCAGCGCGCCGGCTCGATAGAAGGCGTCCATCATGGCAACGACAAGCGATGGCGTGGCCCAGGCCAGCAGGGGCAGCCCGGCCAGCAGCGCGACAAAGCCGATCGCTGCAAACCGCCCGGCCCGTCGCGAGACGCCAGGCGCCATGTCATGCGCCGTCGGCACGCCCTGACCCCGACACCAGAACAGCCCGACCACAGCCCCGATCACGATCGCCCCCACCTGACCCGCCGAGCCGCCTACCAGCAGCGCCATCAGCACTGCCACCAGCGCAATGGCGACACGGCGCTTGTCGGGGCAGAGATTTTGCGCCATCCCCCACACGGCATGGGCCACGATGGCCACCGCGGCCACCTTGAGGCCGTGGATGATGCCCTGACTGATGGGCCCTTCCATGAACGCCGAACCCAGCGCGAACAGTACCAGCACCACGGCGGAGGGCAGGGTAAAGGCCGTCCATGCCGCCGCGGCTCCCCAGCCGCCGGCGCGCATCAGCCCCAGCGCAAAGCCCACCTGGCTGCTGGCCGGGCCCGGCAGAAACTGGCACAGCGCCACCAGATCGGCGTAGTCCTGCTCCGACAGCCAGCGACGCCGCGTGACAAACTCATTGCGGAAATAGCTCAGATGCGCGATGGGGCCGCCAAAGGCGGTCAGGCCCAGCACCAGAAAGGCCAGAAAAACCTCACCGACGCGACTGTTCAAACGAGCAACCTCAGACATGAAAGCCCCCGGCTTCCCGGTCGGGCAACCATCTCGCCCGATACATGAGGGCCATGTTGTAGCACGCCGAGGTGTCAGTCCCCTTACACGAGGTTCGAAGCGTTGATCCGAGGCGGCCATCCCCCGCCAGGGCCTCTCATGGGCTATCCTGTCACCATGCCTCTTCACCCGCCGGGAGCCTTCCATGGCCGATCTGACGCTGTTTTATGACGGCACCTGCCCGCTGTGCGTCAACGAGATCAATCATTTGCGCCGACTTGATCGCGAACAGCGCATCGCGTTCGAGGACATTCACGCCGACAACTTCACGAGCCGCTACCCGGACGTGGATCGTGAGGAGGCCAGCGCCATTTTGCTGGGCGACGTCGACGGCAAGCGCATTCGCGGGCTGGATGTGACTCACCGCGCCTGGTCGCTGGTCGGCCGCGGCTGGTTGACCGCGCCGCTGCGCTGGCCGCTGATTCGCCCCGTGGCCGACCGGGTCTATCTGTGGTTTGCCCCCAGGCGCTATCGCATCTCGGGCTGGCTGACCGGTCGCCAGCGCTGTGAAAGCTGCGCGTCGGGACAGTGCGGTCTGGGTGATAAAAAGCCCTGATCAACGCCTGCGACATCGGTGGATACAACAGCGCCCCGCGGCAGATGCCGCGGGGCGCTGTTTGTGTGGCGTGACGCGAGGATTAGTCTTCAGTGGTGAAGCGATAGACCGTGTGGCTTTCAAGCGTCTCGCCGGGCTGGAGAATGGTGGAAGGGAAGCCCGACTGATTGGGCGAATCCGGGAAGTGCTGGGTCTCCAGCGCCAGTCCCGAGCGCTGACCATAGGCGCGCCCGCTTTTGCCACTGACGCTGCCATCCAGAAAATTGCCCGAATAGAACTGCAGTCCCGGCTCGGTGGTCAGCACCTCCAGCACGCGGCCGCTGGCCGGCGAGGTGACCCGCGCGGCCCGCTCGGGCGTTGAGGAGGGCGCACGCTTGAGCACGAAGTTGTGATCGTAGCCTTGGCCACGATCGAGCTGCTCGTTGTCGGCCTCGATGCGCGCCCCGATCGGCATGGGCGTGGTGAAATCAAACGGCGTGCCGGCGACAGAGTCGATCTCGCCGGTGGGGATCAGCGTCTCGTTGACCGGCGTATAGGCGGCGGCATCGATCGTCATGACGTGATCGAGGATGCTCGCGCTGCCCTCGCCGTCCAGGTTGAAGTAGCTGTGCTGGGTCAGATTGACCGGAGTGGCCTTCGTGGTGCGCGCGCTGTAGTCGATGGCAAGCCGGTCGTCATGGGTCAGGGTGTATTTGACCTCGACGGCCAGCTCGCCCGGATAGCCCTCCTCGCCGTCGGCGCTGGTGTAGCGCATCACCACGCCGCTGCCCTCGCTCGAGGAAAACGGTGTGGCCTGCCAGAGCTTCTGATTGAAGCCCTCATCGCCGCCGTGCAGGTGGTTGGGGCCATCGTTGGTGGCCAACTGATACGTCTGGCCTTCCAGCGTAAAGCGCCCGTCCGCGATGCGATTGCCGTAGCGCCCGATCAGCGCGCCGAAGTAGGGGTTGAGCTTTTGATAGGCCGGCGCCCGGTAGTCCTCCAGCGAATTGAAGCCCAGCACGATGTCGGCCATGTGGCCGTCGCGGTCCGGCGTTTCAAGCGAGGTGATGATGCCGCCGTACTCGATCACCTCCATGCGCAGCTGCCGATCATTGGAGATGCGATAGCCGTGCACGGTGCGCCCGTCGGGCAGCGTGCCAAACACGAACTGCTCCACGTTCGGCGGCATCGGTGCAGACGCCGCCATCGATTGACCGGTACCGGCACACAGCAGACCGGCGCTCAGGCCCAGACAAAACCGCAGGGACTGTCCTTTCATGGCACGCTCCTTCCCGTTGAAACCACAATGACTGTCTGATCAGGCCCGCTGACGCCGCTGCTGCTTCCAGCGGTCAAACAGCACCGCCAGCAGCAGGATCGCGCCGCGCACCAGATACTGATAGAAGGTCGGCACGTTCAAAAGCCCCATGGCGTTTTGCACGCAGCCCATGATCAAAACGCCCACCAGCACACCGGTGATCGAGGCCACCCCGCCGGAAAGCGCCACGCCACCCAGCACACAGGCCGAGATGACCGCCAGCTCCAGCCCCATCGAGGTATTCGGGTCGCCCAGTCCCATGCGCGAGGTCAAAAGCACCCCGGCGATACCGGCGACCAATCCCTGCAGGCCGAACACGATGATCTTGAGCCGGCGCACGTTGACCCCGGCCAGCGCCGCCGCCTCCGGATTGCCGCCGGTGGCCAGCACGTTGCGCCCGAACGCGGTGAGATTGAGCACGAAGCCAAAGATCACAAAACAGATGATCATGGTCCATACCGGCAGGGTCAGCCCCAGAAAGGAGGCGCTGCCCAGCTCAAAAAAGCCCGGCACGGTGATCATCACCGCATCCCCGCCGGAGGTGATGTAGGCCAGCCCGCGCACGAACTCCATGGCAGCAAGCGTGGCGATCAGGGAATTGATGCCAAAGCGGGCCACCACGAAGCCGTTGAACACGCCTACCAAGGCCCCGGCGGCAATGCCCCCCAGCGCACCGATCAGCACGCTGCCGGACGCGCTGGTGATAACCGCGGCGCTGACGCCGGCAAAGGCGACGATCGAGGCGACCGACAGATCCACCTCACCCAGGGCCAGTACCATCATCATGGTGGTGGCGATGGTGCCGATGATGGTCACCGACAGCAGCAGACCGACCATGTTGCGACTGGTCAGAAAATCAGGGATCGCCACCGCCAGCGCGATAAAGAGCACGATGAAAATGGCAATCAGCCCGGAGGTGTCCAGCAGGGTGCGAAGCGGCTTCATCAGACCCTGTCGTCCGGGGGCCTGACCGCTGTCGTCGGCGTGAACGCTCTTGTCGCTACTCATGATTCACTCTTCTCCAGACATCGTGTTGTTATTGCCTGTTGTTATTGACCGTGTCCCGGTATCAGGACGGCAGCGCCAGTCCCAGCAGCCGCTCGGGCGTGGCGGCGTCACGATCAACAATGTCGACCAGTGCCCCGCTGCGCATCACGCCGATGCGATCACAGATCGCGCTGACCTCGGTCAGATCGCTCGAGATGACCACCACCGCCTTGCCCTGATCGGCCAGGTCATACAGCAGGTTGTAGATATCGCGCCGCGCACCGACATCGATGCCGCGGGTGGGCTCGTCCATCACGAACAGCTCGATCTGCTCGGAAAGCCAGCGCGCCAGGATGACCTTTTGCTGGTTGCCGCCGGAGAGCGTGCTGATGCGGGTGCGCGGGCCCGGGGTGCGAATGCGCAGCTTCTGGATATAGTCGCGGGTGTTTTCAAGCTCGCGCTTTGGGTCGCGCCACAGCCCCAGACGCTTGAAAAAGCGCCGGCAGCTGATGTTGAGATTGTCGGTGACGCTGGCCACCGGAAAGATGCCCTGAGACTTGCGATCCTCCGGACACATGGCGATGCCGGTCCGAATTGCCTCTCCGGGGGAGCCAAAACGCCCGCTGCGGCCGTTGAAGTGAATCTCGCCGGCTTTCGGGGTTTCCACGCCGCACACCAGCCGCAACAGCTCGCTGCGACCGGCGCCGACCAGCCCGAAAAACCCGAACACTTCGCCGCGGCGAACCTCGAAGCTTACCGGGGACTTGAGCCCGCGGCCTTCCAGCGCGTCCACCTTCAGAATGACCTCGCCGGTGTCACGGGCGCGATAGCCGTAGACGTCCTCGATATCGCGCCCGACCATCTCGCTGACCAGCTGATCCTGGGTGAGCCCCGCCAGGGCGTCGTGGGTGACGATATGGCGCCCGTCCCGAAAGACCGTGACGGCGTCGCACATCTCGAAGACCTCTTCCATGCGGTGGGTGACATACAGCACCACCCGGCCTTCATCGCGCAGGCGCTGGACGATGCGCTTGAGCTGGCGCGTCTCCTGTACCGACAGCGAGCTGGTCGGCTCGTCAAAGGCAATAATGCGGGCGTCGCGCAGCAGCGCCCGACCGATCTCGATCATCTGCTGCTGGCCGATCGAGAGATCACGCACTTTCGTGGCCGGATGCACGCTGCCCTCGCCCAGCTCCTCGAGAATGCCAAGGGCCCGCTCGCGCAGGCGCTTTCGATCGACGATGCCGTAGTGCTGCGGCAGCTGGCCCAGCAGCAGGTTTTCCGCCACCGACAGGTTGGGCGAGAGTGTGAGCTCCTGATAGATGATCGCAATGCCCAGGCGCAACGCCTCGCGAGCGTTGGCAAAGACGTGGCGCTCGCCTCCGATCAGAACCGCGCCGTCGGTGACGCGGTTCACGCCGCTCAACACCTTGAGCAGGGTCGACTTGCCGGCGCCGTTTTCGCCCATCAGGGCGTGCACTTCACCGGCACGCGCGCTGAAGCTCACGTCATCAAGGGCCCGAACGCCCGGGAACTCGACGGTGACGTTTTCCACCGACAGCCATGGGTCGGTCTCGGTCACGCCGGGCATTGCCGTGGCCGTGGCCGGGGCCGAACTCACAGCTGCAGCTCCTCACGCACGCCTTCCCAGTTGTCCCGGGTCATCAGGGTGCCGGTGGTCTCGGTGTTGGCCGGGGGCGCCTTGTCCTCGGTGATCCACTGATAGAGGTTCTCGGCGCTCTGGCGACCGTGCATGGTCGAGCTGACCGCGACCGTGCCGTAGAAGCCGGTGGGCCTTTCACGCGAGAACTCGGCAAAGGCCGCGCCCGAGCCGTTGATGCCCACCCCGATGACATTGTCGGGCGACAGCCCGTACTGCTCGCTGGCCCGCACGCCGCCCAGCACGCTCTCCTCGTTGAGGGCGTAGATCACCCAGTGATCGAATTTGCCGTACTTGGAAAACATCGGCGAGGCCGCCGAGAAGGCGCTGGTTGTATCGGTATTTTGTTGCGGCGCGTCGATCACGTTGTCCTTGCTGAAACCGGCATCAAGCAGGGCCTGGGTGGCGCCATCAGTGCGCTCGCGTGCGGTGGGCAGCTCGTTATTGGAGATGCGCAGCGCGCCGGTATTTTCCATGTCCCAGCCGCGGCGCTGCATCTCTTCGGCGATGGCGCTGCCGACCTGCTGGCCGATCTTGTAGCCCGACATGCCCAGATGGGGGACACCCTCCAGCGGCTCGCCGTCGCTGCCGACGAACTGATCGTCCACGGTGACGACCTTCATGCCGTACTGCTTCGCCCGATTGGCGATCGCCATGCCAAGGCGGACATCCGGCGGACAGATCACAAAGCCCTGCGCGCCCTGGGCGTTGAGGTTATCGATGGCGCTGAGCACCTGCTGGCCATCCTCGCCGGCCAGGCGCACCACGCCAAAGCCCTGCTCCTGTCCCAGTTCGCTGGCGGCGCGCTGCTCGTTGATAAACCAGGCCTGTTCGGGCTTTTTGACGATAAAGCCGATCTTGACGTTGTCATCACTGCCATGGGCCATCCCCAGAGGCACCAGGGCCATGAGCGTGGTGGCAATGACGCGGGTAACGGCAGGTAGCAGGGACATCGTGCACTCCGGGCCCTTGTGGGGCAGTTTGTTGTTCGTGGGTGCGCAGGGGCGACAGAGCGCGCCACTGACACACTGGGATCAACATACGGGGCGACTTAAGCGACGACTAATGCGTCCTGTAACGCAAAGTGATACCCGATTGGCTATCGGTAACGGGCCGGGCCAGCAGGGAGGGCACCTGTGGGCGAAACGCCTGACACGGGCGCTGAGACTAAAGTTACGCACCACTTTCGGGGCATCTGCGGGGCGACACACTCGATATGAAACCCCCGTATAGCAACGGCGCTGATGTTAAAAACAGATATCAAAAAAATCGCCCGGCACGATGGCCGGGCGACATGATGCAGACATCAAGAATGGATGGCGGTATCACTCATAGGCCATGTCTTCGAGCTCACGACCGCGCGTTTCCCTGACCATCTTGAAGACGAAAAATACCGAGAGCAGCGCAAAGAAGGCATAGATGCCATAGGCCCCGCCCAGACCGATACCGGCCAGCATGATCGGGAAGGTCATGGTGATGCCGAAGTTGGCCAGCCACTGGAAAAGCCCCGCCACGGCAAGCCCCGAGCCGCGCATCTGGTTGGGGAACATCTCGCCGAGCATGACCCACATGACCGGCCCCCAGGAGCCGTTGAAGAACATGACGTAAACGTTGGCCGCCAAAAGCGCCACGATGCCCATGTTATCGGACAGACGCAGCGAACCGTCGACGATCGCGGCGGTCGAGAAGGCATACGCCAGAATACCAAGCGTCACCGTCATGCCCACCGACCCGACCCACAGGATCGGCTTGCGCCCGATCTTGTCGACCATTGCGATGGTGACCAGACAGGCCGCAATACTGACCGCGCCGCTGATGATGTTGATCAACAGTGCATCGCTTTCGGTAAAGCCCACCGACTGCCACAGCACCGCGCCGTAGTAGAACACCACGTTGATGCCGACCAGCTGCTGGAATACGGCAAGACCAATGCCCACCCAGACGATGCGATGTACACGACCCGTGGCGCCGTTAACCAGATCGGACAGCCCGGGCGTGCGCTCGCGATGCAGCGAGGTGCGGATGGCACCGGCCTTTTGCTCCGCCTCGTGACCGGGCATCAGCGTCTTGAGGACCTTGAGCGCCTTTTTGCCCTCGCCCTTGCTGATCAGAAAGCGCGGACTTTCCGGAATGCCCAGAAGCGCCAGAAAGAAGATCACGGCCGGCACCAGCTCCATCCAGAACATCCAGCGCCAGGCCTCAAAACCGCCCCAGAACTCGGCGGTCGAGGCGCCGGCCACTCGCGCCAGCAGGTAGTTGCTCACAAATGCCATGAACAGACCGATAATAATGGCGACCTGCTGAATGGTGGCCAGCCGCCCGCGAATGGCGGCTGGTGCCACCTCGCTGATGTAGGCCGGCGTCATGACGCTCGCCGCGCCCACCGCGATACCGCCAAGGATGCGATAGATCACGAATTCAAACGATCCCTGGGAGACGCCGGAACCCCACGCACTGACGATGAAAAAAAGCGCCGCCACGATCAAAAGCATCCGTCGGCCGAAGCGGTCTGCCAGCCGGCCGGCAAAGAAAGCGCCGCCGGCACAGCCCAGCAGCATCGAAGCCACGTTGAAGCCGGTACCGGCGGCTTCGGAATTGAAAGCGGCCTGCAGGCCATCCACGGTGCCGTTGATGACCCCGCTGTCAAAGCCGAACAAAAAGCCGCCAAGGGCGGCAACGCAGCAGATAACGAACACGTAGAACTGCTGTTTTCGGCCGTCCTCGTCCTGAACCGAAGTCTCTGATTGCATGGCGGTCACTCCTGGGATCTTGTTTTATTGAAACCGGTGTTTTATCGAGCGTTATTGTTTAATAAAGAGTTGACCCCGGCCGGGTCTCGGGTCGTTACAGCCAGCCGGCATCCACCCAGTAGTTGTGCGCCGTACAGCCCCCTGCCGCATCGGAGGCGAGAAAGAGCACCATGGCTGCAACGTGATGCGGGTGCAGGCGCACCTTGAGCTTCTGTTCGGTCACGATCCGCGCCTCATCCTCGGGGGAGTGCCAGCGCGACTGACGCGGGGTTTTCACGTTGCCGGGAATGACGCAGTTAACCCGAATGCCGTCACCACCGAGTTCGGTGGCCAGCGCCCGGGTCAGCCCCTCGATGGCGGCCTTGGCGGTTTCGTAGAGCACCATGCCGGGCTCGCCCAGATGCCAGCTGATCGACCCCATGTTGATGATCGAGCCATGGCCCTGCGCCCGCATGCCGGCCGCAACGCCGCGGGCGGCCAGCGCCTGGTGGCGCAGATTGATCGCCATGCGGTCGTCCCAGTATTCGGGCGTGACCTCTTCCAGGGTGTGGCGATCGTCGTTGGCGGCGTTGTTGACCAGTACATCCACCGTGCCGATATCCATGAGCACCTGATCGAGTGCCTTCGGGTCGGTAAGATCGCAGCGGTGAAAGTGCACGTGCGTGCCCAGCGACTCGGCAAGCGCCTCGGCCTCATCGATAATGTCGAGAAAATGCACCTCGGCGCCCTGCTCGGCAAAGGCGTGCACGATGCCTTCACCGATACCGGAACCGCCACCGGTCACGACGATGCGACGGTCTTTCAGATCGGGGTAAATCGGGCGTGTCATGACGTTGCTTCCATCAGTCTTGATTTAATTAAGAGCTCTTACCAAGCAGTGTCTACCTGCCCCCGTGCGACAGCCATTGGACATAGGTCGACGCACGACCATGGTCCAGGCATGTCTTGTCAGGCATCAGGGTGCGTTCAATGATAGAAGAGAGGGGCCATCGATTCTCATCGTCGAATCGGTGGACGTCATCTGCCTGTCTGTTCGCTATCGCCACCCGGGGCCCATCACCATGACCTGCTCGTCAGACCCGCGCCCTGCCGGCGATCTCAACTCTCTGAAACAGCGCAATCGCCTGGCCATTCTTGATGCGCTGCGCCGCCGTCCCAACATGAGCCGCACCGAACTGGCCCGGGAAACCGGACTGACCAAGGTCACCGTGGGCAGCGCCGTGACCACCCTGCTGGACAGCGGCTGGCTCGAGGAGGGCGCGCTTCAGCGCCGGCGCGGTGGCCGCCCGGGGCGTGAGCTGTCCCTGAACGAGCATCATCACCTGCTGCTGGGGGTGGAAGTCGGCGTCGATGAGCTCAGGCTGCTGGCCTGTACCCTGTCCGGCGCCACGCTGGCACAGTGCTGCCTGCCGCGTACCGGCACCACCCCCGAGGACGCTGCCCGTCAGCTGGCCCATGAACTCATGGCCCTGCTGGCAGGCGACGGTCTCGATGCGCGCCGGCTGCTGGGCGTGGGCGTGGCGCTGCCCGGCCCGGTCATGCCGAATGAACCGCTGCTGGGACTGGCGCCCAACCTGGGCTGGCATCGGGTCCGATTTCTGGCGCTTCTGGCGCATCACCTGCCGCCGCTGCCGGGGCTCAGGCTGATGGACAACGAGTCCTCGCTGGCCGCCTTTGGCGAGCTCTATTTTGCCCATGACAGGGCGCCTGACTCGCTGCTGTTTGTCAGCGCCGATATCGGGATCGGCAGCGGTCTGGTGGAAAACGCGGCCTCGCCACGCATCATCCGCGGCGTGCACGGTCTGGCCGGCGAAATCGGCCACACCCTGCTCGACCCCGAGGGCACGCTGTGTCACTGCGGCAATTACGGCTGCGCCGAGACGCTGGTCAGCGGCTGGCGCCTGCGTCAGCAGCTTGGCATTGGCGACGACGCTGATCTGGCCACCGCCGTGGCGGCCCTGCCCGCCGAACGTACCGCCCCGGTGCTTGCCCGCGCCGGGCGGGCGCTTGGCATGCTGCTGCACAATCTGCACCACACGCTCAATCCGGCCGAGATCGTGATCGGCGGCACGCTGACCGCGCTTGGTCCGGCCTTCTTGACGCCGGCGCTGACAGCCTTTGAACGCACCCAGCGCCGACTGCTGCCGGAGGCGGCGCTGATCATCCCGCGAGTGCTGACGCAAAGCCGCCTGACGCCGGCGCGCGGTGCAGCGGCGCTGGTCATGGCCACGGTACTGACCACCTTCGATGCACCGCGTTAAACCTTGCCGATGAAGGTGGCCCGTCAGACATGAAAAAACCGTCCGACCCTTGCGGGCCGGACGGTCGATGACGTCATGCATCGTCCTGCGTGCTGATCGATTTACTTGTTGATCAGTGACGCCGGTGTGTCGTTGCCGGTCTGGCTTGCGCCACCGTTGCCCTGCTCACCCAGCGCGATCCAGGTATTGATCACCGTGTCCGGGTTGAGCGACAGGCTGTCGATGCCCTCGCTCATCAGCCAGGCGGCAAAGTCCGGGTGATCCGACGGGCCCTGCCCGCAGATGCCGACGTACTTGCCCTGACGCTTGGCGGCGCGAATGGCCATCGACAGCAGCGCCAGAACGGCCTCGTTGCGCTCGTCGAACTGCTCGGAGACGGTACCCGAGTCACGGTCCAGCCCCAGGGTGAGCTGGGTCATGTCGTTGGAGCCGATCGAGAAGCCATCGAAGTACTCAAGGAACTGATCGGCCAGCAGCGCGTTGGAGGGCAGCTCGCACATCATGATGACCTTGAGGCCGTTCTCACCGCGCTTGAGACCCTGAGTTTCCAGCGTCTCGATCACGGCGCTGGCGTCTTTCAGCGTGCGCACGAACGGAATCATGATCTCGACGTTTTCAAGGCCCATGACGTCGCGCACCCGCTTGACCGCCTGACACTCCAGCGCGAAGCAGTCACGGAAGTCCGGCGAGACGTAGCGACCGGCACCGCGGAAGCCCAGCATCGGGTTTTCCTCGTGCGGCTCGTACTGCTCACCGCCCACCAGGTTGGCGTATTCGTTGGTCTTGAAGTCCGACAGGCGCACGATCACCCGCTTGGGCCAGAAGGCCGCGGCAAGCGTCGCCATCCCTTCGGTCAGACGGGCCACGTAGAACTCGACCGGATCACTGTAGCCGGCAATACGGCTCTTGATTTCGGCCTGCAGCGCCGGCGTCTGGCGATCAAACTCCAGCAGCGCGCGCGGGTGGATGCCGATCATGCGGTTGATGATGAACTCCAGCCGCGCCAGACCCACGCCCTCGTTGGGCAGCGTGGCAAAGTCAAAGGCGCGGTCGGGGTTACCGACGTTCATCATCAGCTTGAGCGGCAGCTCCGGCAGATCATCGATGGCGGCGCTTTTGATCTCGAACTCCAGCTCGCCGTCGTAGATGTAGCCGGTATCGCCTTCGGCACACGACACGGTGACATGTGAAGTCGAGGTCAGACGCTCGGTGGCATCGCCACAGCCGACCACCGCCGGGATGCCCAGCTCACGGGCGATGATCGCTGCATGGCAGGTGCGTCCGCCGCGGTTGGTCACGATCGCCGCGGCACGCTTCATGATCGGCTCCCAGTCCGGGTCGGTCATGTCAGTGACCAAAACGTCGCCGGGCGAGACTTCGTGCATCTGGCTGATGTCGGCAATGATCTTCACCGGGCCGGCACCGATGCGCTGACCGATGGCACGGCCTTCGGCCACTACCGGACCGCGGGACTTGAGGTGATAGCGCTCCATGACCTGCTTGCGCGAACGCACGGTTTCCGGACGCGCCTGGACAATCAAAAGCTCACCGGTGTGGCCGTCCTTGGCCCACTCGATGTCCATCGGGCGGCCGTAGTGCTCCTCGATCAGCATGGCCTGACGGGCCAGCGCCTCGATCTCGTCGTCACTCAAACAGAACCGATCCTGATCCGCGGCATCAACCGGCTCGATGCGCACCTGCTTGCCGTGAGCGCGATCATCGGCGTAGACCATGCGCTCGGCCTTGGTGCCCATGCTGCGGCGCACCACCGACGGGCGATTGGCGGCAAGGCCGGGCTTGTGAACGTAGTACTCGTCCGGATTGACGGCGCCCTGCACCACCATCTCGCCCAGCCCCCAGGCGGCGGTGATGAACACGACCTGATCAAAGCCGGATTCGGTGTCGATGGTGAACATGACACCCGAGGTGGCCAGATCCGAGCGCACCATGCGCTGGACGCCGGCCGACAGCGCCACGCCCTTGTGGTCGTAGCCCTGATGCACGCGGTAGGAGATGGCGCGGTCGTTGAACAGCGAGGCAAACACGTGATGGATCGCCTCGCGCACGGCGTCCAGCCCCTGCACGTTGAGAAAGGTCTCCTGCTGACCGGCAAAGGAGGCGTCCGGCATGTCCTCGGCCGTGGCCGAAGAGCGCACCGCAAAGGAGGCGTTCGGGTTATCCCCGGCCAGCTGCTCGTAGGCAGTGGCGATGGCGTCATCGAGCTCGGCCGTAAAGGGCGTATCGATGACCCACTGACGAATGCGTGTTCCGGCGGCCGACAGCGCCTGCGTATCGTCGATATCGGTCTCGTCGAGCAGGGCATGAATGCGATCATCCAGACCGCTTTGTTCCAGAAAGCGCCGCCATGCATCGGCGGTGGTCGCAAAGCCGTTGGGCACCTGAACCCCCAGGCTGGCCAGATGGCTGATCATCTCGCCCAGCGAGGCGTTTTTGCCTCCAACACGATTGACGTCGTGCATACCGACCTGGTCATACCAGAGCACATTCAGGTCAGCGTCATTGGGGCGATTGTCATCTGTCACCATGCGATCACTCATTCTCGTCTCTCCCGGCAATCCTTTAGCCACCAGAACCCGAAGGAACCGGCAGTGCCCTACCCAAAAGTAAACAACGTAAAAAAACGTCGCTCAGGGCGTGTCAATTCATCGCACGACCGAATGGAAACGACGTCTTTTAAAGCCTTTCTGTCATGTGACAGTCGAGCAGAGCGTAATCATTTTCTTCGGCCTGCCATAGCCCTGATGACAGGTTTTAAGGCCAGGAGCATTTTGAAAGACTACTACAAGTCATTAGCTTAAAGTATTAAATGATGGCTATAGGCCATTGAAATATAAACAATATATAACGAAAAAAGCGGCACAAAAAACCACTACACGTTTTGTAGTGCATGCGCAAATTTGACAAATAAGGTCGCAATGGAACTGCACCATTTTGACCGTTACCGTGGTTTAATGCCTGATAAACCGTGTCTTTTTATGCCGGGAAGAGAGACCCTTATGCCAAAAACAGTGTTTTATATTTCCGATGGCACGGCCATTACCATGGAAGTGCTGGGTCACGCCGTTCTTTCCCAGTTTGATACGGAATTTACCCAGCGCACCTGGCCGTTTGTCGACACCCGGGAGCGCGCCAACGAGATCCGTGACCGCATCGACCGAATCTTTGCCGAGACCGGCGAGCGCGCCATCGTCTTTTACTCGATCGTCAGCGACGACATCCGCCAGATCATTTTGTCGAGTCATGGCTTTTGCCACGATGTGATCGAATCCGTCATCGCCCCGCTCAGTGAAGAGCTCCAGATGGCGCCGCACCCGACGCTGCACCGCACCCACGGCCTCAATCAGCGCAACGTGGCGCGTTATGACGAGCGCATCGCCGCGATCGACTACGCGCTGGCCCACGACGACGGCCTGTCGCTGCGCCATCTCGAACAGGCGCAGGTGATTCTGATCGGCGTGTCGCGCTGCGGCAAAACGCCCACCAGCCTTTATCTGGCCATGCAGTTCGGCCTGCGGGTTGCCAACTATCCCTTCATTGCCGATGACATGGACCGCCTGGCGCTGCCGCCAGCGCTTCGAGAGCAGCGCGGCAAGCTGTTCGGACTGACCATCAACGCCGACCGGCTCGCCGCCATTCGCAACGAGCGGCGCACGGCCAGCACCTACGCCTCCCTGAGACAGTGCCGGCTGGAGCTGTCCGAGGTCGAGGCGCTGTATCGGCGGCTGCGCATCCCCTATCTGGACACCACCAACTACTCGGTCGAGGAGATCGCCACCCGTTTGATGGATACCCTTGGTATCGACCGGCGCATTTTCTAGGCCGTCGTCAAACGTCTTGACCGAGCAGCGCGACGGCCTCGACCTCAACTGCGAAACCAAAGTGCAGCTGGGCCACCCCGGCGACCGCGCGCGCCGGGCGATGATCTCCCAGCCAGTCGGCATAAAGTTCGTTGAACGCCGGCCAATTTTTAATATCGGTGACATAGATGCGCACCTGCATCAGGCTTGTTCTATCCACACCGGCGCAGGCCAGGCAGGCATCGACGTTGGCCAGTACCTGGCGGGCCTGATCCTCGAAGGAAGCGTCATTGAGATGCGACCCATCCGGTCGGATCGGGAGCTGGCCGGAAATAAAGACCTGGCCGGCGCCCATGCAGACATGGGAGTAATGTCCGCCGGGACGCGATATTGCCGCGCTGTTCTCACAGCGAAGCCCGGGATGGTGAACGGCTTGATTCATGGTGAGCGGTCCTTTCTTTTATCGACAAACAGGTATCAAGGGACGAGGGAACTCCTGACCGTCGACCATGAAGGATCGAAGCCCTGAGCGCTGGGGTGGAAATGAGCGGCCCGAGGGCAGGCCGCTCAGGGGCAGGTCGTCAAAAGCATCAGGGGGCCAAAAGGCTGGCAAATCGCGCCATGTCGACATTGCCACCGCTGATGATGACGCCGATGCGCTTGCCCTTGAGCGCGTCTTTCATCTGCCGCGCCGCGGCGAAGCCGAGACAGCCGGTGGGTTCGACGACCAGCTTCATGCGCTCGGCCAGAAACGACATGCACTCGATGAGCTCGGCATCCGAGGCGGTCAGAATGTCGTCGACATCACGCTGAATGATCGGAAACGTCAGCTGGCCCAGATGCTGGGTCTGCGCGCCATCGGCAATGGTGCGGGGGGTGTCGATGTGAACGATTTCCCCTGAGCGAAACGATTGCTGCCCGTCGTTACCCGCCTCGGGCTCGACACCATAGATTTTGCACTCCGGCGACAGGGCCCGAGCTGCCAGCGCAGAGCCTGACAGCAGGCCACCCCCCCCCAGACAAACGAACAGCGCATCCAGCGCACCGACCTCCTCGAAAAGCTCCCTGGCGGCCGTGCCCTGTCCGCTGATCACATCAGGGTGGTCGTAGGGCGGGATCAGGGTCAGGCCATGCTTTTCGGCCAGGTCGCGGCCGATCTGCTCACGATCTTCGGTGTAGCGGTCATACATCACCACGTCGGCGCCATAGCCTTTGGTCGCGGCCACCTTGGCGGCCGGGGCATCCTCGGGCATGACGATGGTCGCCGGAATGTCCTGAATCCTGGCGGAAAGGGCAATGGCCTGGGCGTGATTGCCGGAGGAGAACGCCACGACCCCGGCCTGCTTCTGCTCGGGACTGAACCGGGCAAGCGCATTGAAGGCGCCCCGGAACTTGAAGGCGCCCATGCGCTGAAAGTTCTCGCATTTGAAAAACACCTGCGCGCCCATGGCCTCATCCAGGGTACGCGAGGTCATCACCGGCGTGCGGTGTGCGTGACCTTCAATGCGCCCTGCGGCGGCCACGACGTCGTCAAAGGTGGGAAGCTGGTTCATGGGGCTCCTTTCTCGGCCTGTCAGCCGGATCAAACGATTCAATATCCGCATCAATTGCGGATGCTTTTGACATTCTTCAGCGCCGGGGGCTACTTCGCATAGCCATAGACCGAAGCGCGGGACACGCCCAGATGGGCGGCGACGATTTCCATCGCCCGGCGCAGCTCCAGCAGACCCGCGGCCTTCAACTCCTTGACCAGCGTGCGGCGCTCGTCCGCCTTGAGCGCGCGCGGCGTGGTGGCCAGGCGCGCGGCAAATTCATCGATGCGCGCGCGAATGGCATCGGCGCCCATGGGGTCAAACGACTCCCTGGCCGGTGCCGCCGTCTGAATGTCGACGAACTGATTCAGCATGCCCTGAAAGCCCTGAAACACGGTGAGATCGATGTTCATGCACAGCGCGGCGATATATTGCCCGTCGGCGTCCTTGATCCCGATCGAGGTGCTCTTGACCTGGCGACCATCCACGAAGCTGTTGGGATAGTTGGCGATCACCTGCTCGACGTCGGCATCCTGAATACGGGCCAGCCCCAGTTCGGTGGCCGGATGACCAGCCTCCCGACCGGACAGATTGTTATGGATCGCAAGCACTGCATGAGAGGGATTGAGCAGGTCATGCACGACCACCTCACAAAACGGGGCGAAGGTCCGGGCGATCCCGTCCGCAACCTGCTGAAGCTGTTCAAGCAGCAACTGCTGCTCCGGGGTTCGTTGTGTCATGTTGAGCGCTCGCTGCCCTGAACTTTTTGACAGTTTGTCCATTGTTTTACAAAGTGTCAATATACTGTCTTCTACGTCTTTAGATCGAGAGCCCGATGACCACGATCCAGAACCTTGAGACCCCTGCTGCGCTGATCGATGTCGAACGCATGCAGCGCAATATCAAACGCATGCAGGGACGAATGGACACGCTCGGGGTGCGCTTTCGCCCTCACGTCAAGACCACCAAGTGCCCCGCCGTGGCCCAGGCGCAAATGACGGCCGGCGCCCAGGGCATTACCGTCTCGACGCTCAAGGAAGCCGAGCAGTTTTTCAATGCCGGCATGACCGACATCCTGTACGCCGTGGGCATGGTGCCGAGCAAACTTTCTCAGGCGCTTGCGCTGCGTCAGCGGGGCTGCGCCCTGAAGCTCATCGTGGATAATATCGACGCTGCCCAGGCTCTCGGCGATTTCGGCAAGGCGCATGACGCGACGTTCGAGGTCTGGATCGAGATCGATTCGGACGGCCATCGCTCAGGCGTCAAACCCGAGGACAATGCCCTGCTGGAGATTGCACGCGCCCTGCAGGAGAGCGGCGTGCATTTTGGTGGCGTCATGACCCACGCAGGCTCGAGCTACGACTACAACACCCCTGAAGATCTTTTGAGCATCGCCGAACAGGAGCGCAAGGGTGCCGTGCGAGCAGCCGACAGACTTCGGGACGCCGGTTTTTCATGCCCCGTGGTCAGCGTGGGGTCAACGCCTACCGCCCTGAGCGCCGAGCATCTTGAGGGGGTGACGGAAGTTCGCGCCGGGGTTTACGTGCTGTTCGATCTGGTCATGCACAATGTGGGCGTCTGTACGTTGGATGACATCGCACTGAGCGTTCTCACCACCGTCATCGGTCATCAGGAAGAAAAGGGATGGGCCATCGTGGATGCCGGCTGGATGGCGATGAGCCGCGACCGCGGCACGCAGAAGCAGCAGCACGATTTTGGTTTCGGCCAGGCATGCACCGAAGACGGCACCGTGCTGGAAGGTTATATCCTCAGCGGTGCCAATCAGGAGCACGGCATTTTGTCCTGTACCCGCGACATCGATCACGACATCAAACAACATTTCCCCATCGGCACGCGCCTGCGTATTCTGCCCAACCACGCATGTGCCACCGGTGCTCAGCATCCGCAATATGGCGCCCTGCGCCCTGACGGTGGCATCGACCTCTGGCCCCGCTTTTACGGCTGGTAATTTTTTATGGCTGGCAACCAGGAAGCAGCTTTCATGACACACCCTTCATCGACAGGATCACGTCGCATCGTCGTGCTCGGCACTGGCGGCACCATTGCCGGCTCTTCCCCGGAGGCCGGGGCCAACCTTGGCTACACCGCCGGCACGGTATCCGTGGAGGATCTGCTCGGAGGCATTACCACACCCAAGGGCTTTGCCCTGCACGCCGAGCAGGTCGCTCAACTCGACAGCAAGGACATGGACACCGCGACCTGGCAGGCGCTGCATGAACGCTGCGAGCACTGGCTGGCCCACGAAGACGTCGCAGGGCTGGTGATCACGCACGGCACCGATACAGCCGAGGAGACAGCGTTTTTCCTGCACTCGGTGCTGTCATCGATCAAACCCGTCGTACTGGCCTGCGCCATGCGCCCATCGACTGCCCTGATGCCGGACGGGCCGCAAAACCTGCGCGACGCGCTGGCGATTGTGGCAACCCCGGCGGCAGCAGGCGTCACGGTGGTCTGTGCCGGTGAGATTCACGGCGCGGTAGAGGTACGCAAGGACCATCCCTATCGGCTTGATGCCTTCGGTTCCGGCGATGCCGGCCCGATCGGCTACGTGGAGGAAGGCGGCGTGCGCCTGCTTCGACACTGGCCGCCAACAGAGGCATCGAATCAGACCGGCGAAGCCGTGACGCTGCCGGCCGTCAATCGGTGGCCGCGCGTCGAGATCGTTTTAAGCCACGCCGGCGCCAGCGGCGCATTGATCGATACACTCGTTCGCGAGCGCCAGAGCGGCACTTCTGAGCCGGTGGCAGGTATCGTGCTGGGCGCGACCGGCAACGCCAGCCTTCATCACGCCATCGAGCAGGCCGCCCATCGGGCCCGGGCTGCCGGAATCGAAATCAGAGTGGCCGCGCGCTGCAACGAGGGCCGGTTACTGCCGACACCGGAGGCCGCCTTCCCGATCATGGCGGCACTCTCACCGGTCAAGGCCAGAATCGCGCTGATGCTGGCGCTGTGTCGCGATACTCACCACGCGCGGTAGATGATCGGTACGGTTTTCGTGAACAGGCCTACTGGCAGGTAAGGCCATCAGGGCAGTAGAGAAAGCGCCAAAATCACCGGTGTCGAGCGACGGGCAATATTGTTCAATACGCGTTGTCACGCCACTGTCAGACTCCAGGGATCAACGACCCGGGAGTCTCCCTTTTGTCTTCTACCCTGCTTTTCTCCATGGCCGCCTTTGCGCTGGCCGCCTCGCTCACGCCCGGCCCCGTCAATATCATGGCGCTGAGCGCCGGGCTCAATCATGGGCTGTCGCGCAGCCTGCGCCATGTGACGGGGGCGAGCATGGGGTTCACCCTGCTGCTGGTGCTGGTCGGGCTGGGGCTTCAGTCGCTGTTTCACCATGTGCCCCTGGCCGGTGTGTTGCTGCGCTGGGCGGGCGTGGCCTTTCTGCTCTACATGGCCGCGATGCTGGTCAGGGCCTCGGGGCAGGAAGCAACCGCCACGCCTGCTGCGGCGCCCTCTTTCTGGCACGGCGCGATGATGCAGTGGCTCAACCCCAAGGCATGGGTGGCCTCGGCCGCGGCAGTGAGCGCCTATACCCACGATGGCGCCAGCATCGCGGTGCTGGCCGTCATTTTTTTCACGCTGTGTTATGCCAGCGTCAGTGCCTGGGCAGCCATGGGAAGCTATCTGGGTGCGCGGCTGACTCAGCCGCACCATCTGCGCCGGCTCAATCGGATAATGGCGGCGCTGCTGGTGGCCAGTGCGCTGGCCATGGCGCTGATGTCGACCGGCGGTACTGCTGGGGCGTAGCCGCAGTGAAGCGCTTGAAGGTGCGCTGGAAGTGCGCCTGATCGGCAAACCGGCAGTGCAGCGCGGTCTCGGCGATGCCCTCGCCGCGCTTGAGCGAGCGCTGACCGCAGCGGATCCGGCAGTCAATCAAAAAGGCGTGAGGCGTAATGCCGTAGTCGCGTCGAAAGCCGCGAATGAGGGTAAACCGCGAGCATCCGACGGCGCGCGCTACCTGTTCAAGGCTCAAGGAAGACAGACAGTGCTGTCGTATCAACGCCGCAGCGCGGGCCGTGATGCCGCTATCGTCATCCGGCCTCTGCTGTCCGGCGTCTGGCGCCGTGCCCAGCACCTCAACGGCCATATCGACTACGCGCTCGACGTCCTTGATCACCAGCGAGCTGTCGGTCGCAAAAAGCCGCTCGGCCAGTGCCGAGAGCGCCTGAAAAAGCGTCGGATCACGACTGACACGGCCGGCCAGTGGCTGAAAGCCGCGATGGCCCTGCGACTGACGCACCGCCAGCCAGGATGGGTCGATATAGAGCATGACATAGGACCAGGGCGTATCGTCGCCGGGGTTGCAGGCGTGCACCTCCCCCGGGTTCATCGCCACCACGCTGCCCTTCGACACGGCCGCAACGTGTTCACGCCCCTCATGGCAGTACTCGTAGTGACTGTGTCCTTCCAGCACGGCGCCCAGTGACAGGGCGTCATGGCTGTGGCGGGCGTAGCACACCGACCGGACGTCACGGGTCAGACGCGCTTCCAGCCACGGCAGGCCCGGGTGGCGCCAGAACCGCATGTCATGGCAGGTACGTGTCATCCGTGTTCATCCGCTCGCTGATCCAGTGTCCGTTATACCCGGATATCTTCCGGCCCGCGTATCTCGGCCTCGATACGCACGCCGGTCATGCGCTCCTCGTTGGAGAAGCCATCAAAGTCGCCCAGATCACCAAAATCCAGCCCGGTCAGCGCCTCGATGCGCGCCACGCTGCGCTGATACGTGCGGTACTGGCCGAACATGAAACCGAGCTGATCGAGCCCGTCGCCCTGTTCGATCATGTAGGCCGTCGCCGAGGGCCGACCGTCTTCCCCCATGAAAGCGACCACCTTCCAGTAGGCCTCGGGGATCTGAATGCCCCTGTACACGCGATCGTCCGAATCAAGCACCGGCCCGGAGAAGACCGTGATGCGCTGACGATCGGCGCGGGCGTTATCCAGCAGGTAGTTTTCAAGGCCCAGCCAGGTCTGCTGGTTAAACCCGGCCAGCTGCGGCGTGGCATTGGTGAAATAAAAGGTGTCGTCGTTGGCGATCGAGGCGTTTTCGCCCCAGTTGGGTGCGGTACGACGCACCAGATGGCCGCGATCGAGCGGATTGCGGCTGTAGAGATCGGGGCCGGCCTGCAGGTCGCGATCGATGCGCGGGTCATACCGCCAGTGATCACTGCCGCGGGGCACACTGACCAGCGCACTGCCGTCGATATTGACGGCGGTAAACAGGGCAAGCCGCCGGCTGCGCGACATCACCAGCGAAAAATGGGTGTAATCCAGGCGGCCATCATCGCGCCCGGGCACCGGGGTCACGTCCTCGGCCAGCGCGTCCGTCGGCACGGGCAGTGCCACCGGCATGTCGGCCAGAAAGTCGGGGGTGTAGCCGTCACGCTCGGCCAGCTCGGCTACCGTGGCGGCGCGGGCGCCAGGCGACCCGCCCAGGGCGGTGGCGGCGGGCTCGACCAGACGGCGCATGTCGCGAAGACCGGGGCGATCATCCTTCAGGGCAGTCATGGGCCTCTCCTTGCAGGGAATGTCTCAAAGCCTGGCAGAGATGGACGCTCAGGGGTTGACGGTTTCATGAACCCGGGAGACAAGATGGTCGTACAGGGCGTTGGCAGGCATCGGCCGGCCGAACAGATACCCCTGCCCGAGGTGGCAACCCTGCTGTGCCAGACGCTCGGCGAGACGCTCCTCCTCGATACCCTCGGCCACGACCGCCATGCCCAGTGAACGGCCCATGGCGATGATCAAACGGACCAGATTGTCCTGACGGATCTCTTCGGCATCAAAAAAGGAGCGATCGATCTTGATCTTGTCGATATCCAGTCGGGCCAGGTGGTAAAGCCCCGAATAGCCGGTCCCGAAGTCATCCAGCGACACGTGCACGCCCATCCCGTGCAGCCGGTTCAGGTTTTGCTGCACGATGTCGAGGCGTTCGATCAGCACGTTTTCGGTAATCTCGACTTCAAGACGATCGGCCGGAAACGCATGCGCCTCAAGCAGTGCGGCTATCTGTGCCGTAAAGCTTTGATCTTCCAGATAGGAGGCCGTGATATTGACTGCAAGAAAGCGCGCGCCGGGCCATTGGCGACTGTCATGCATCGCGGTGTCGAGCAGATGGCGGGTCATTTCCGGCATCAGCCCCAGGGTTTCGATCAGCGGGATAAACTCATCGGGCGGGACCAGACCACGCTCGGGATGCTGCCAGCGGGCCAGAATCTCGACGCCTACCGTCTCTCGGTTCGAAAGGGACACGACCGGCTGGTAAAAGGGTACGATCTCGCCATGATCCAGCGCCTGGCGCAGGCGCTGCGCGCGCTGGAGATCCTCCTGCTGCGCCTGTGACAAACAGCTTTCCTGCAGCCGTATCCGCTCGCCCCTGCTTCGGGCGTCGTGCATCGCGTCATAGGCCGCGGCGAGCAGCTGATCGGCCGAGGTGGCATGCAGTGGCGCAATGGCAATGCCGATGGTGGCTTCCAGCGTCACGCGCCCACTGCCGCAGACCAGCGGCTGTTGCACCTGACGCTGGAGCGACTGTGCCTGGTCAAGAATATCGCGCGGACTCAGAGCCCCGGTCAGCGCCACCACGAACTCGTCGCCCCCCAGCCGCCCCAGCAACGGGTCTCCCACGGCCCGGACACGGTTCAGCCTGCTGGCCATGCGGCGCAGGGCGTAGTCTCCGGCGGTGTTGCCGTAGGCATCGTTGATGCTCTGAAAGGCGTTGATATCAATGACCAGCAGTGCCGTCTGTTCCAGCAGCGGGCTCAGCCGGGCGTGCAGCCGGGTCATGAAATAATGCCGGTTCATTAGCCCCGTCAGCCCATCGTGCTGGGCCAGATGGTTGCTGCGCGCACGCGCGGCCAGCAGCTGGCGATAGCGATGGCGCAGTCGCCAGATCAGTCGCAGGCACAGACAGCCCGGCACGATCATGGCGATCGCGGCAAAGCCGGTGCAGGTCAGAATGAAGCGCCAGCGCGAGGCGGTATCAAAATCCGGCGGCGGGCCCCAGTCCAGAAGTCGAAAGGCCTGCGCCTCTAGCCAGAACTCCCAGATCACGGCGATCAGAAAGAGGGTGACAAGCGTGGCCGCAAAGAGCGCAAGCCCCTGGCGCAGGAGATAACCTTTGGTTCGCATGAGAAGAAGTACCAGAGCGGCGGGCGCTGACTGACAGCGTTCGTTTAAGTAATTGCTAATAACCTGACAGGCATATCGGCCGTTACTCTAATCTTCTCAAGTCTGCGTTGACACCTTCGGATGATAATTCAGTGGCCCTTCAATATGGGCGCAGGACCTGCGCTCGGATTATCCGGCGCAGGTTCAATGGGGAGGGAAGCCATCAGGCTCTGGAGAGCCGATCGATTCGGCCACGCATGCGCTCGCGCAGTGAGGGGGCAGCGAGGCGGTGGAGATCGTGTGGGGTACAGCGAAGCACTCGGCCGTGCATCCTGACCAGACAGTCGCTGCCGTCAACGCGCACCGGATGAATGTCGCGCTGTACCAGCCTTTCCATTTCCCGTGATGTCAGACCCAGCATGAGCGTTGCTCCGTGACCATGGATGGCATCTTTCAGGCGCAGCATGGCAAGTCTGGATGTCATCGCGATGACACCCCGGTCACAGTGTCATGACTTCGAGCGCCGACAGCGCTCGGAGCAGTAGATCACGCTGTCCCAGTTGCGCGCCCACTTCTTGCGCCAGGTAAACGGGCGATCACACACCGGGCAGGTCTTGGTCGGCAGGTCGGACTTCTTTCGCATCAGTTTGCAGGCGCCGTGACCGCGTTGGACGTCGAGGGCGTACCGATCCAGCTCGAAATGCCGAGCCGGTCGGGAATGGCCTCATCGAGCAGACGCGTCAGCGCCAGGGCGCTTGCCGAGCGGCAGCCGCCGTCATGCAAAAGCCTTGCCTGGCGCCCGTCGCGGCCGGTCCAGGTGACGGTGTACTGTGACATGTCCGTGATGCGTGCACCGCAGCCGGTGGATTCACGCTGCTGGTTCATGACCGGCTGCCAGGGGGCGAGTGTGCGCTGAAGCTGCGTTAGCGCCTGCTCGCCGTTCTGGCGGGCCTGCCGGCCGTAGACCTGTGTGTGTTGCCGACCGATGAAGCTGGTGGTGCCGTCGGCGCGCACTTCGACGGAGTAGACCGGGCAAAAGCCGTGGCAGGGGCCGACATCGTAGCGAATGCTGGTCAGCTCACCGGCGGAGGGCGTGGCCTGTGCGGCGCTTCGCTGCGATGTCTGGGTGTGATCACCGCCGGCGCAGCCCGCCAGCAGCAACACGGCGCCCGCCAGCAGACCGAATGGAAGAAACGATGTCATGAACGACTCCCTGTAGATCGGGTGATGGGCGCCGCGCGCGCGGACCTGTTCAAAGCGTAGACCGTCGCATTCAGCCCCTGCCCGGCGGATGGAGATTTTCTCCCCAGCGCGGCATGCCGTCGATTTCGATATCAAACAGGTCGAGCGCACGTGCCACGCTGTGATCGACCATCTCCTCGAGCGTGGCCGGCCGGGCGTAGAAGGCCGGCACCGGCGGAAACAGGATGGCACCCATTTCGGTCAGGGCCGTCATGGTGCGCAGATGCCCCAGATGCAGCGGCGTTTCCCGCAGCATCAGCACCAGCCGACGGCGCTCCTTGAGCACCACATCGGCGGCGCGCGAGACGAGATTGGTCGTCGTGCCGGCAGCGATCTCGGACATGGTCTTGACCGAGCAGGGCGCCACCAGCATGCCCAGCGTTTTAAAGGAGCCGGAGGCCAGTGAGGCGCCGATATCGCCCACCGGATGGACCTCATCGGCCAGCGCAAAAAGCTGCTCGCGGCTGATGCCGGTCTCGTAGCGCCGGGTCAGCTCGGCGGATTTGGACACGACCAGATGCGTCTCGATATCCAGCGGCCTGAGCAGTTCCAGGGCGCGAGCGCCGTAGACAAAGCCGGTCGCACCGGTAATGGCAATGATCAGACGGCGGGTCATCCGGGCTCCCTGAAGGTCATGAAAAAGGCGCGTGAGTGCCTATTGTAGCCGGGCCCGGCGTCATTCACATCGCTGCAGCGTGTGCTCGCGCGACAGCGTGTACACGGCCAGATCCTCGGCCAGCATCAGCGTGCCGGTAAAGTGTGCGCGCGCTTCGTGCTCGATCTCGTCGATATGATGCGCCCCGCCGGGTCGGCTGGCGTAGCGCGGGCTGAAATGCGTCAGTACCAGCGCCCCCAACCCGGCGCGCTGGGCAAAGGCGGCAATGCGCGCGGCGCTGCTGTGGCCATTGTCCGTACCCAGATGCCTGACCACCGCCTCGGTGTAGGTCGCTTCATGGACCAGCACGTGGGCGCCCTGACACAACCCGGCAAGAAGGTCGGGCGTGTCGTTGTCGCCGGCCACCACCAGCCGCCGCGGGGTGCGCGAGGCCAGATGATAGTCGCCACCGCTCAGGCGCCGCCCTTGCTCATCGATGACCGTCTCGCCGCGCTGGAGCCGGCCCCAGACCGGGCCGGGCGCAACGCCTTCCGCCCTGAGCCGATCAACATCGAGCGCTGCCTCGACATGGCGCTCCTCAAACGCATAGGCGTAGCACTCGATGCCATGAGAAAGTCGGGTTGCGCGCACGGTCACGTCACTGAGCGCCAGCCGAGTGTCGATCAGGGTGGCGGCATCGATATGGATCAGCTCAAAGCCGAGGTGCAACCCGGTGCTCGCCCTGACCGCCTCGAGATAGTCGCGCACCGCCGGTGGCCCCACGATGGTCATCGCAGCCCGACGCCCGGCCATCGAGGCGCTGGCCAGAAGCCCCGGCAGGCCGTAGCAGTGATCACCGTGGACATGGGTGATCAGCACGGCCTCAAGACGCGCCACGCTCAGGGGCGTGTGCATCAATTGATACTGGGTGCCTTCACCGCAGTCGATGAGTATCCAGCGCCGCTGCCCCTCAAAGGAAAGCGCCAGTGCGCTGACATGGCGGGTTCGGGTCGGCATGCCGGCCGAGGTGCCCAGAAAGCGCAGCTGCATGAGAAACCTCTCGGTATTAAGCAGGGTGTGGTGATGATAATCATGTCAAAGGCTATGCTGGGAAAGCATGAAAGACAGTCTGACCAGGGAGCAGATCATGAAACACTGGCTCATACCGGCGCTTTTGGCCGCCGGATTGACAGGCGGCGGCGCACAGGCCGGCGAGAGCAACCCGGCCGCCAACCCGCTGCTGGCCGACAAGTGGCAGTCCCGACCGCTGATCATGGTGACGCCAAGCGCCGACAACAGCGACTACGAGCGCATGCGCGGCATTATCGAGACGCAGCGCGACGCCTTCAACGACCGGGAGATGGTGCTCTACACCGTCGAGGGGGGCAACGCCATGAAGGAGGGCCAGGCCCTGACGCAGGCCGAAACCGGCGCGCTGCTGTCATCATTGGGCCTTTCGGCGCAGGGGCCGCTGACCACGGTGCTTGTCGGCAAGGATGGCGGCAAAAAGGTCGAACAACAGGGCTTTGTCGACCCGCGCCAGCTCTTCGACACAGTCGATAACATGCCGATGCGCCGCGCGCGTCAGTAGACCGTCACCAGATAACAACCGCCGGGAGGGCCACCCATGCGCTGCGCCATTGTCGATGACTATCAGAACGCGGCCCTTGCCATGGCCGACTGGTCACGCCTTGAAGGGCGCGTGGCGATCACGGTCTTTCACGACCATCTCGATGAGGAAGATGCACTGGTCGAGCGGCTTTCTCCCTTCGACGTCATTGTCATCATGCGCGAGCGCACGCCCTTTTCGGCCTCGCTGCTGGCACGCCTGCCCCATCTGACCCTTTTGATTACCCCGGGGATGCGCAATGCGGCCATCGATCTGGAGGCAGCGCACGAGCAGGGCATCACGGTATGCGGCACCGACAGCCACCCGGCGCCGCCGGCGGAGCTTGCCTGGGCACTGATACTGGGGCTGGCCCGCCATATTGCCACGGAACAGCATCACCTCATCACCAATGGGCCGTGGCAGAGCACGGTGGGCATGACGCTGGCCGGACGTACGCTGGGCATTGTGGGGCTGGGGAAGATCGGCACGCGCATGGCGCGCATCGCCCGGGCCTTCGATATGGAGGTGCTGGCCTGGAGTGAACACCTGACCCCGGCGCGCTGCGCCGAGGCCGGCGTGACGCTTGCCGAGTCGAAACGGGCGCTGCTGAGCGAAAGCGATATCGTCTCGATCCATCTGGTGCTGAGCGAACGCACTCGTCATCTGATCGATCGACAGGCGCTATCGTGGATGTCACCCGCCGCGCTTTTGATCAACACCTCGCGCGCGGCCATCGTTGATCAGAGCGCACTGATCGAGGCGCTCGAGGCAGGGCAAATCGCCGGTGCGGGGCTGGATGTCTTCGAGCAGGAACCCCTGCCGTCTGATCACCCCCTGCGCCGGCTGCCCAATGTGCTGGCCACCCCGCATATCGGCTATGTCAGCGACACCAACTACCGCACCTGGTTTGGCCAGGCGATCGAGAACATCGAGGCCTGGCTTGCGGGGACGCCGATCCGACGGCTGTAACTACCCCTCGCGCGGGACAAGGTCACTGCCCACATCCTGCGAGTAGCGCCGTGTTTCGTTGGCGAAGTTGTAGAAGCCGGGCTTGTCCTTGATGTAGATCTCTTCGGTCATGACCATGCAGGACTGGTCGTCAAAGGTGCCGGCCGTGAATGCATAGCTGCTGTCAGGGGTATGGCGAAAATAGAGCTGGCTGCCGCAGCGCAGGCAAAAGCCGCGCTCGCCCTGCTCGGAGGAGTGATAGATGCCCACGGGCGAGGCCTCGTCAAAGACCGGCGCACCGTCACAGACCACCCCCAGCATGGGGCCGCCCGTCGCCTTGCGGCACAGCGAACAGTGGCAGACATGCACCTCGCCACCATGACGCACCGTAAACCGCACCTGGCCGCACAGGCAGCCACCTGCCCTTTCCGTGATATCCGTCATGCCTGTCTCCCTTCAGTGATGATCGATGACCCGGCTCGGGCCCTGCTACCCTGCTTCTACGCTCTCAAGGCATCAAGTGCCATGGCCGATAAGCAGTATATAAGGAAAAACGATAACTGCTTCGGTCAGACGCTCATGAAAGGTCATGGCCGCACTCCATGCTTGTATCATCAGAGTTTTATCCGTCATGCCGAACGCCCCTGATGCGACCCCGCTTTTAAGCCCGGTATATCATCGCGCGCACCGATTGATGTCGATTGTTCTGCCGCTTCTTTTATTGACCTGCCTTGCACTGGCCCCGCTTCATGGGCGGTGGCTGTCGGCCCTTGCCATCGGCATTCCAGCCTGCGTTGCCCCTTTGCTTGCCATGCGGCTTTTTCCGAACGCTCTTACAAGCCGGATGCTGGCCGCCGCCGGTCTTATGGTCTTTTCAACGCTGCAGATTCACCTGATGTCCGGTTTGATCGAAGCGCATTTCATGATCTTCATTCTGATCTCGGTACTGCTGGCCTATCGTGACTGGCGCCCGATTCTGGGCGCGGCACTGGTGATCGCCGTACACCACCTGGCGTTTGGCTGGTGGCAGAGCCGGGGCGGCCCGGTGTATGTCATGCCGGTCCATCATCTCATGGACACCTGGCTTGGCATGGTGTTGACACACGCCGCCTATCTGGTGCTTCACGCGCTCATTTTGATCGCCATGGCACGCATGATGCGTCGTGAGGCCGTGGCGGCGCAGGAGCTGGACTGCCTCAGCTCCCGAATTGCGCATCAAAAGGATCAATTTGATCTGGGAGCCGATAAACAGCCCATGTACAGCCATCTGGGCGAATCGTTCAGAAGCACTCTTGAGGCCGTGCGCGCCACCCTGATCAACGTTCGCGACAGCTCCAGAGCTGTCGTGACTACCAGTGACCGAATCACTGAAGGCAACCAGCAGCTTTCAAACCGCTCGCAGCGCCAAACCCATGCGCTTGAAGAGGTCGTGACCACGCTCGAACAGTTGAGCCATCAGGTGCATGACAACGCGCAGCACGCCGATACCGCCAGCGACGGTGCCCAGCAGGCCCGAACGCGCATGCACCTGGGGCGCGAGCGCACTGACCGCCTCAGACAGGTCATGAACGATATGCGTGACAGCGCCGGGCGTATTGCCGACATTACCTCGATGATCGATTCTCTCGCCTTTCAGACCAATATCCTGGCGCTCAATGCCGCCGTGGAAGCTGCCCGTGCCGGGGAAAGCGGCCGTGGTTTTTCGATCGTGGCCGCCGAGGTCGGCAACCTTGCCGGCAAGAGCGCCGAGGCGTCCCGGGAAATCGCAAGACTGGTCGAAGAGACACGTGCACATATACAAAAGGGGCACGAATGCACCGGCGAGGTTCACCTCAGCATGGAAGAGATCAGCGAGGGCATCGAGGAAGTAGCCAAACGGATGCAGCGCATTCGCCACGGCAGCGACGAGCAGCGCCAGGGCGTTGACCGGGTCAATACGGCGATGGCCGATATCCATGATGACATTCGCCATAACATGGCCCTGGCGAACGCCTTTGGCGAGGATATCGATGCACTGCGACGCCAGACATCGCTGGTGGATCAGGCGCTGGCGGTCTTTATCCTTCAGCATGGAGAGAGCCAGGCCTCTGGTCCCAGCGTCGAGCCGGCGCTTTTCGACGATACCGCCGACCAGGCGACCGGACAGCGCAATAACGCCGCACTCTCCGCCGGTGGCCTGCTACGCTGAAGCAGAGATTGTCATCCTGACCACTCCGGGAGCGCCCCATGAGCATGGAACTGTACCTGTTGGGCTGGACACTGGTGCTTGCCATCGTCCAGATCCTGCTGCCTGCGATGTATCGCAATCGCGAAACCGGCCTCGACTACAATGCGGGACCGCGCGACAAGGAAGGCCCGCCGATGGGCGTGGTGACGGGGCGGCTGTTTCGTGCCCAGAAAAACCTGTTTGAAACCCTGCCCCTGTTTATCGGTGCCATCCTGATCGCGCACGTGGGCCATCAGGAAGGGGCACTTACCGCATGGGGCGCCTGGCTCTATTTGCTGGCACGCATCGCCTACGTACCGCTTTACGCCATGGGTATTCCCTACGTGCGTTCGATGGTCTGGGGCATCAGCCTGCTGGGGCTTGTCATGGTGGTGCTGGCGGTCATCTTCTAGGCCACGCCGGCTTTTCAGGACCACCCATCAAAACGCCCGGCACATGGCCGGGCGTTTTTGCAGCCGTTGGCCGCGCATTGCATAGCGTTTCGGAACAGCTGTTTGAAGTCAGGAAACAGACATAAAAATGCCGCCTCGATGGGCGGCATTTCGAAATGTCTGTGGCGCTGGGCGTCTATCAGGCAGAGACGCGCTGGCCGATCTGCTGGTCGTTGATGGGGCGGCTCTCGCGGGCCATCATGAGCGTCAGCGTTCTGGACTTGTTCAGCGTCTGCATGGCAAACGACGGAGAGTGAAGGTCGTTCCAGTGACCAACCGTGTCCAGAAACTCGCCGCATTCGGAGCAGGAAATCTCGTCCCACTCATTGCAGGTGTCCATCGGCGTTTGTTGATCGTGACCACAGCGTGTGCAGGAGATGTAATGTGTCATGAGTCAATTCCTTCCCTGGTAATGTGACCGGCCTTCCTGGCCGGTATATGTTGCAATCCTTGCTATGGCCATCCTGGCCGATATCTGCGGCATTCCCTGCCGTGGCGTTCCTCGCCATTCGGATCAACATCCTGTCGATCCCGGGTCAGCATCCGTGCTGACCGTGTAGACACACTCTGGCATAGCGCCGGGTAATGTACAAGCCTTGTACACTATAAATTTTTGTGGGCGTTAAACCCGGGCCAGGGCAGGGTTTTTATCGGCTTTTGTATGACATTTTGACGACCGTTTGCTGACATGCGTCCCCCGGTTTGTCGCGACTTGTACAACACTGTTTTCTTATCCGTTCAAGGCTGTATCACCCCTTTTGCCCTGTCGCGCCGCCCTGATGCGAGCGCAGAGCGCTATCCCATTGTCGAGGGCCGGTCGAGGTTTTCCGGACCGAAGGAGTCCGGCAGCAGGGCATTCATGTCATAGCGCTTGAGTGGCTGGCCTTTTCCATCGACCACGACGATCACGGTGTCGGGCGTGGCGAACTCGCGAATGCGCTGGCGGCAGTCGCCGCAGGGCGTGCACAGCGCCTCCCCCGGGCCGATGACATGAATCGTTTTGATCTCGCGCTCGCCGGCGGCCACCAGTGCCGCAATGGCTCCCGCCTCGGCGCAAAGGCCCTTGTAGTTGGCGCTTTCCACGTTGCAGCCGGTATAGACGGTGTCGCTTTCGCTGATCAAAAGCGCCCCCACCGGATGGCTGGAGTAGGGGGCATAGGCGTTGTCGCGCACGGCGATGAGCTGCGCACGCAGATCATCGGAAAGCGCGGCAGATACGGACTCGGTCATGAGACTCTCCTGACGGTAATGATCCTTCATTGTCGCAGCACACACGGACCGGCAACAGCCACCTCCATGGATACAGGTCTTTACATTAATATTTACTGTTTTAGCGCGCACCCTCTGTAAGATTTTCATCCCGCGTTTTTCAAAAGTCTTGCGACAGGTAAGCGTCAATGACCACATCCTCCCCCCACTGGCAGATGGCCGTCGACCTCGAGCGCTGTATCGGCTGTCACGCCTGCTCGGTCGCCTGCAAGGTCGAAAACGATATCGAGCTGGGCGTGTTTCGCACCCGGGTGCTCTATCACGACCACGGCGCCTTCCCCGCCACCCGGCGCAGCTTTCTGCCCACCCTGTGCATGCAGTGTGCCGATGCCCCCTGCATGACGGCGTGTCCGTCGGGGGCGATCAGGCGAAGCGATGACGGCATCGTGCACATCGACCCGGATACCTGCGACAAGTGGGAATCCTGCATCGGCGCCTGCCCCTACGGCGCGCTGCATATCGATCCGGTGCAAAACATTGCCGACAAATGTGACTTCTGCAGCCACCGCCTTGAGCAATCGATGGCACCGGCCTGCGTGGAAGCCTGTCCGGCCGACGTGCTGATCTTTGGTGACATCAACGACGATCAGAGTCCGGTGTCACGCTTTTATCAGCGCTACGACAGCGAGCTAAACGGACTGCGCGTCGAGCGCGGCACACAGCCACAGGTGCGCTACCGCGGTATCGGCACGGTGGTGCCGCAGGCCGCCGTGGACCGGCTGCCCGATGGCCGCCCGCACGACCCGCTGGATTATGAAATCGATCGGTGGGCCGAGCGCTGATGCGCTTTCCCTTCAGGATGCTCCCTCTGGTGGACAATACGGTGCCTGCATGAAACGACGATCCTTTATCAAGGCGGGCATTGCCGCCCTGGCCGGTCTTAAAAAAGGCGAATACATCTATCTGGGCGTGGGTGGCGCCCTCGGTGCGGCAGCCGTCGGCGGCGCCCTGATGGTGCCCTCCCCGGCCCGCAAGGTGAAAAACGATTACCGCCAGGCCAAAAGCGTCAAAAGCGTATGTCTGAACTGCTCGAGCGTGTGCGGCATCGAGGGGTTTGTCATCGATAACCGGGTGGTAAAAATCCGCGGCAACCCGCTCGACCCCAACATGGGCAGCCACATGACCTGCGCCAAGGGCCAGAGCGGGCCCACCATCAATGACTATCCCGAGCGGCTGGTGTATCCGCTTAGACGGGCAGGAGCACGAGGTGAGGGGCTGTGGCAGCGCATCAGCTGGGAGGAAGCCTGTGACGAAATCGCCGGGCGCATTCAACAAAGCATTGATGCCGGCCACCCCGAGCGCGTCGTGCTCCATGCCGGGCGCTCGCGGATCAATACCGAAATCAAACGCTTTCTGGGTGCCATCGGCTCGCCGGTTCAGCTCAACCACCGCTCGCTGTGCTCCTCGAGCAAGCGCGGCGCCAACTACGTCAGCCTGGGCGATACCGACTGGGAGTCGATCGACGCCGAGCGCTGTCGCTACTTTCTCAATTTCGGGTCCAACTTCTACGAGGCCCACCAGGGCGGGCTGCATCTGGTCAAGCGCGTCATCAAGGCCCGCTTTGATCACGGCGCGACGCTAGTGACCCTTGATGTGCGGTTGTCCAACACCGCCGGACGCAGCGATGAGTGGTTTGCGCCCTTCCCCGGCACCGAAGGCGCCGTGGCGCTGGCCATGGCGCACGTCATCATGCGTGAGGGCGAATTTGACCGGGAGTTCGTGACCCATTTCGTCAATCTCTCGGTTGACGAAATCACCGATTTTTTAAGGGATTACACGCCCGAGTGGGCCGAAGCCGAATCCGGGCTTGCCGCCGCTGACATGGAGCGCGTGGCGCTGGCCTTTGCCCGTGAGCGCCCGGCAGCGGTGGCCTTTACCAATCGCGGCACCGGCTCGCACTACAACGGCATGAACGCCGAGCGCGCCGTGGTCATGCTCAACGCGCTGGTCGGCTCCGTGGGTCGCCCGGGCGGCTATTGCTACGGCATGGAGGAGAAGCTGCGCGCCGAGCGCTATCCCCAGCCCGAGCCCGTGCCGCCGGAACCCACGGTCAGAACCGATCTGGAAGACCCGCCGGAGTGGCCGCTGGCCAACCGCTGGCAGAAGATGAAGGTCGGTCAGATCGTGTATGAGTACATCCGCCAAGGCCGCGCGACGGTGGATGTCTATCTCTCCTACACCCTCGGCTCGCCCATGAACTGGCCGGAGGGGCGCACCACCACCGTCGATGTGCTCAAGGATGAGTCGCTGATCCCCTTTCACGTCTGCTCGGACGTGGTCTATTCCGAGATGGCCCACTACGCCGACCTCATTTTGCCGGATGCCACCTATCTGGAGCGCTGGGGGCTTGAGACCCGCAGCAGCCCCGAGCTTCGCCACTTTGTCACCCTGCGCCAGCCCATGGTGACCCCGCCGGGCGAGGCGCGCAGCTACGCCGATGTGCTCTTTGATATCGGCCGCCGCCTGGGGCCGGATCAGGCGCGCTATTTCGAATTTGGTGATCACGAGGCCTTCGTGCGCCATCAGTGTCGTCACATCCCCGCCGGTGAGGAGGCCGACGGCTTCGAATGGATGAAGCGCCACGGCGCCTTTGTCGATGATGTGCCCAAAAACTACGAGGCGCATCGTCGCCCCCTGAGCGAGGCGGCGCTTGCCGATGCGCACATCGATGACGAAAGCGGGCAGATCTATCAGCGCGATGCTCAGGGCGGGGCGCAGGTTATCGGGCTGATGATCGATGATCACGGGACGCCGCGCGCCGTTCGCGGGTTCGGGACGCCCTCGAGGCGCTTTGAGATCCACAGTCCGGCAATCACCAAAGTGGCCCGCGGCCAGGGCATTCATCACGACGGGCTGCCGGGCTATCTGCCGGTGCCGGCCCATGTGGATCTGCCGGAGGACCGCTTCATCCTGACCAGTTTCAAATGGAACGTGCACACCCAGGGGCGCACGGCCAACCAGAAGTATCTGACCGAGATCGTTCACGACAACCCGATGTGGATCAATCCGCGCACCGCAAAGCGATTGGGGATTGTCACGGGCGATCGGGTCGAGCTGACCACCTATCGCCCGCGCAGCAGCGACCGGGGGGACCGGGCCTGGCGCGATACCGGCCAGCCGGTCGGCAGCCAGCAGGTCCACGTGGTGGTCACCGAGGGCATTCACCCCCGCGTGGTCGCGATCTCCAACAGCCTGGGGTACGTCGTCTCGGGACGGGCGGCCATGGCCCGCCAGGGTCCGCGCGAACGCGAGGCCGCGCTGGGCTACAAGGGCTACGCGCCGGCGCCCGAGCGCGATGACCTGCGCGATCATCTGTGGTGGGACAAGCGCCTGGGCGGGCGCGGCAACGGCATTAACGTCAACGCCCTGCAGCCGATCAATCCCGAACCCCTGATCGGCAACCAGGCCTGGTTCGACACGGTCTGCAGTTTGCGCCGCGTTTAGCGCCCGAATGCTCGACGGGCCCGGAGCGTCGCCCCTGCCCTCCCCAATGGCGCAACGGGAACAGGGCACTGGTTGCTGCCGGGTCAGGATGACGGGAGCCCGGGTCGTTCGGGTCACGCCCCCACCCCAGAGACACGACAGGCCGTGCGCCAGCCCGGTCACTGTCGTTGAGGAGAGTCCGACATGGCAGCCACCTCAAGTGATGCAGCCGCCAGCCACTCACGCGGTCTGACGCTGGCCACGCTCGGCATCGTCATTTTGAGCTTCGATAGTCTGCTGGTGCGACTGGCGGCCACCGACGGCTGGAACGTCGCGTTCTGGCGCGGCGCTTTCATGGCACTTGTCATGGGGCTTTTCTACTGTCAGCGCCGCCGGCTGGCGACGCTCAACGCCCATCGCGGGGTGTCGCTGGTCTCCGCTGGGCTGCTGGCGGCCATTTCGCTGCTGTTCGTGATGGCGGTCATGCACACCCGGGTGGCGAACGTGGTAGTGATCCTGAGCACGGCGCCGCTGTTTGCCGCCATTTTCACACGGCTGTTTCTGCAGGAACGCGTCGCGGCAAGAACCTGGGTGGCAATCGGTCTGGCCATGCTGGGGCTGGTGATCGTCTTTGCCGGCTCACTGACCGGCGACGGCCTGCTGGGCGATCTCTACGCGCTCGGCGCCGCCATGGCGGTCGGCGCCAACCTGACGCTGCTGCGGCGCTATCCGGTACTGGACCGGCTGCCGCTGATTGCCGGCGGTGGCATCATCACGGCCCTCATTGCCTGGCCCATGGCAACGCCGCTGGCGCTGGACACCCAGAGCTACGCGGTGCTTGCCCTCATGGGGCTGGTGCAGATGCCGCTGGCCACGGCACTGATCAACAACGCCACTCGCTATCTGCCCTCCGCCGAGGTGGCGCTGTTTTATCTGGTCGAGGCGATTCTTGGCACGCTATGGGTCTGGTGGCTGCTCGGCGAAGAGCCCCCGGAGGCGACGCTCTACGGCGGTCTGCTCACCCTGGTGACGCTGCTCGTCAACGGCTGGCTGGGGCTGCGCAGGTCACGAAGCCGCCGGGTCGCGGCGGCCTCCCGGGCCGAGTGATCCATCCGGGAGGCGCCTGCCGCGGTCGCTGTCGTTATGGCGTCAACCGTTATGACGTCAACGCCATCTCCGGGGCCGGGTCAGGGGCAACCGCCTCAATATCACGCCGCCCCTGGAACTGCTCGGGTCGGATAACGGCGGCCACCAGACGCTGGGCATCCGGCTGCCACAGCACGATATCCAGCGGCCCGCGCGGGGCGAATTTCAGCGACTTGCGCTTTTGCACCAGTGCCATGACCGGCACATCCAGCGCCGCGCCGATATGCAGCGGACCGGAGTCCGGGCTGATCAGATAGCGCGCATGATGCAGCATGGCGGCAAAGATGCGCAGCGGCCGGGGCCGGCACAGCGCGCCATACCGGCTACCGGCTGTCTGTCGCTCGAGTGCCGGTGCGTGGCGCAGCTCCTCGGGGCCGACAAACACCACGTAGCGCTGCCCGGCGGCCTCGAGTGCGTCGATGCTCTCCTGCCAGAAACTCAGGGGCAGGCGCTTGTCGAGATGGCCGCCCACAAACAGCGCCACAAAGGGCGTCGCTCGCCCGGCGGCATCAAAATCGATGCCCAGCTCCTCGAGCTCGCCGCGCCCGATGCTGCACTCGCCGTTGCTCAGTGTCATCAGCGGTCGGTCGCGACAGGGCGTACCAAGGGCGCGGGCAAACATCTGTGGAATATCGTAGGCATGGCTTTGTTCACCGCTGACCTCGATATCAAACCAGCGCTGGCCCCGCTTGCCCTTGCCCATGGTGTAGCGACTTTTGATACAGCGCACGAAGATCAGCCCGGTCAGCGAACTGGGCCCGGCCTGCACGGCCAAATCGTATTTCTCCTGGCGCAGCCGCCAAAGCATGGCGGGAAAGCGCCACGGCCGCACGATGGCATCGCGCGACAGGGTCAACAGCTGATCCACCCGCTGATGGCGAAACAGCGTCTGCGTGCTATCGGTGGTGAGAAGGTCGATCTGCGCGTCGGGAAATCGCTGTCGGAAGGTTTCAATGACAGGCGACATGATCAGTGCATTACCGATGCGATAGTTGGGTCGCACCAGCAGAATTTTCAGGGGCCCCTGAAGCTTTTCGACCTCGACGGCCTGATGCTTTCGAAAACATTTCGTCATGACAAGGGTGACGCCACGCCGTGCACTTTTTTCGACACTCTGCGCGATCGTCTTGAGAAATGTGTTGGTGCGAACCGCTGTTTTCAGAGACATCACATCACCTGATCAAGGCGCCCGCTGCGAGTAATATTCCCGCAGGGATTAATGATTTATTAACACACAGGGCGTTATTTCGACGCCAATAAAAGACCACGATATGGACAGTCAGTTCCAGTGTTCAAGCGGCTTTTTTTGAAAAATGGCTGCTCTGAAATGAAGGAAATATTAAACAAAGAGGCGGCATTAATATTTAATTAAAACCGCCTTTTATTTGCCTTATGAGACGCTTTTAACAAAACAATGTTTTTTAAATCGATCTCTATCGGGTAGCGCCGGCCGTTCAGCGATCAAGCGTGTCTCGATGTTACTGCCGGACCGGAGCCAGGACTGAAAAAGACAGAAGGCGCCGTCTGACGCTATGCTGACAGTCATCATCAAAACGGGGGAACGGATTGTGACGACAAACAAAAAGATAGAACGCGACGTCGATTGCTGGCTGACCGATATGGACGGCGTGCTGGTGCACGAAAACAAGGCCATTCCCGGGGCGGCCGAGCTGATCAACCAGTGGCGGGAGAAGCAAAAGCCCTTTCTGGTACTGACCAACAATTCGATCTATACCCCGCGCGATCTCAGTGCCCGGCTGGCGCGCAGCGGCATCGACGTGCCCGAGGAGCAGCTCTGGACCTCGGCGCTGGCCACCGCGGCCTTTTTAAAGGATCAGTCGCCCGGCGGCTCCGCCTTTGTCATCGGTGAGGCCGGCATTACCACGGCCATGCATGAGGCCGGCTTTGTCATGACCGATACCGACCCGGACTACGTGGTACTGGGCGAGACCCGCACCTATTCGTTCGAGGCGATCACGCGCGCCATTCGTCTGATCAACGACGGCGCCCGTTTCATCGTGACCAACCCGGATGTGACCAGCCCCAGCCGGGAAGGTCCGCTGCCCGCCACCGGCGCCGTGGCAGCGCTGATCACCAGCGCGACCAAGCGCGAACCCTATGTCGTGGGCAAGCCCAACCCGATGATGTTTCGCTCGGCGCTCAACAAGCTGGGGGCGCATTCCATGCGCACCGGCATGATCGGCGATCGCATGGACACTGACGTGGTGGCCGGCATCGAGGCCGGGCTGCACACCGTGCTGGTGCTGACCGGCATTGCCGACCGCTCCGAGGTCGAGCGCTACCCGTTCAGGCCCAAGGAGATCCTCGATTCGGTGGCCGACCTGCTGGAAGCGGGTGATACATCGACCCGCACAGCAGTCCAGGACGACGCCAAAAAATCCGGCGCCAAAAAGTAAGCCATGCCCGAACGGTGGTCTGCTCGTCAGGCCACCGCCCGCTGCGGCAAGCGCCCTTGTGCCGGCGCCCGTCCATCCATCATATGTTACCGAAGTTCAGGAAAGCTCAACGGATCGTATGGCAGGGATAACCTGTGTAATCCGATCAACGGCAATAACGAATCACTACCCAAAGCACCAGACAACCCACACAAAACCACTCGTAAAGCGCTACTAGCTACATTGGATCGCATTAGCATGGTCTGAATCTCCCTACTGCGATCCTTCCCATGACAACAACACCCATCGTGCATGGCGGTCAGCGTATTGTGTGGATCGACGCCGCCAAGGGCGCCTGCATTTTCATGGTGGTGCTGTGGCATACCACCATCTTTTCCTATACCCGGATCGATTTCGGCACACTTCCCCTCGATAGCCTCTGGACCGGCGTACTGACCGCTTTCAAGCCGCTTCGCATGCCGCTTTTTTTCCTGATTTCGGGCTTTCTGGCGCACTCCGCCATCACCCGTAGAACCTGGCAGGCCACCTTCCGTTCCCGGGTGGCGACCCTGTTCTGGCTCTACGTGCTGTGGATGACGATCAACTGGCTCGTCATTTCGCTGATGCGCACGCAAATCCCGGGGGCCGCCGGCGTCATTCCGGGCGAGGCGTACACGCTGGATGTGGTCGAATTCATGCGCGGTGTCTTTCTGGCCGACAGCGGCATCTGGTATCTCTACGCGCTGGTGCTCTACTTCGTGGTCTGCAAGATCTTCAATCGGGTCACCGTGCCACTTCTGGTGACACTGGCGCTTTTACAGATCCTTTCCGAGCACATCACCCAGGCCTGGAATTTCCAGAAACTGCTCGACTACGGCATTTTCTACGCGCTGGGCTGCTTTGGGCGGGACCACATCGCACGGATTTACGCGGATTTCAGCGCCAGACGCTGGGCGCTGGTGGGTGTGGTCCTGCTGGCCTCGATGGCGCTCGCTCGTCAGCTGGGCATCTTCTATTGGCCGGTCATGCAGCTTTTTCTGTCCTGTCTGATGGTTTCGTTTGCCATCGACACGCTGAGCCTGATCCTGCGCTTTTGGCAGATGAGAGCCCTGCAGGCGCTGGGCAAACGCACCCTGCCGGTGTATGTCCTTCACATGCTGCTGGTCCATCCGGTGACGCTTTTGCTGGCCGATGTGGATCTCAGCGGCACAGCAGGGCAGGCACTCGCCGTTGCCCTGCCCGTGCTCATCGCCACGGCCGTCTGTGCCGGCTGTCTGCTGGTACGACTCGTACTCGACCGTGGTCCGGGCCGGGCGCTGTTTGACTTTCCGGCCATGAGAAACCGCCCGGTGGCACAGGGCACCTGAGCGTTACCCAGCCGACCCCATGCGCCCGCCCGACAGTTCAAGCGGGCGCATTCCATTTTATCGACGCTCAACGCTTATTTTCTGCAGTTGCCCTGCAGGAATTCGAAGCAGATGCTGGGCGCCTTTCTGACGTCTGGAGAACTTCCCATGCTGACCCTTCGCCCCGGCAGTGAGCGCGGCCACGCCAACCACGGCTGGCTCGAGAGCTACCACTCCTTCTCCTTTGCCGGCTACAACGACCCGAACCACGTCCGGTTCGGCCCCCTGCGGGTCATCAATGAAGACCGCGTCGCGCCCGGCGGCGGCTTCGGCCAGCATGGCCACCGCGACATGGAGATCTTTTCCTATGTGCTCGCCGGTGAGCTGGCGCACCGCGATACGCTGGGCAACGGCTCCAGTATTGGCCCGGGGCGCGTGCAATTGATGACCACCGGTACCGGGGTGGAGCACAGCGAGTTCAATCACAGCGCGCATGCGCCGGTGCACTTTCTGCAGGTCTGGCTTTTCCCGCGTGAGACGGGGCTTTCCCCGCGCTACAGCGAGGCCGACTTCCCGTCTGATTCAAAACGCGACCGGCTGTGTCTGATCATTTCCCCCGACGGTCGGGAAGGCTCGCTGCACATCGAGCAGGATGCCTTCATTTACGCCACGATCCTGGACGGCGAGACCACCCTGACCCACGAGCTCGCCCCCGGTCGGCGCGGCTACGTGCATCTCATCCGCGGCGCGCTGGAGGTCAACGACCACGCGCTTGAAGGCGGTGACGCCCTGATGCTGGAAGACGAAGCGCGGATCACACTCGCTCGCGGCCGTGACGCCGAGGCGCTGGTGTTTAATCTGCCCTGAATCGCTGATCTGCCCTGAATCGTTGGTCTGACCTGAATCGACAACGGAGCCCATCTGTTCGATGATCACGCCAAATCATTGCTATAACCGCATTGCCAACCAGTGAGGGCGTCATGTCAGCATCGAACCAACCGGCATCCAGCGGTGCCACCGTCTACAACTACGGATCGATCAATATCGACCATGTCTACCGCGTGCCGCACCTGGTGCGTCCGGGCGAGACGCTCTCCAGCACCGACTATCAGATCGTGCTGGGCGGCAAGGGCGCCAACCAGACCATCGCGCTGGCGCGTGCCGGTGGCCGGGTCGCTCACTGGGGCCAGCTGGGCCATGCCGACGAGTGGGCGCTTGCGACGCTGAAAAACGCCGGCGCCGACATCGATGACGTGACGCTGCTCGAAGGCTCGAGCGGTCACACCGTGATTCAGGTCGATGACGATGGCGAAAACGCCATCGTGCTCTTTGGCGGCACCAATCAGAGCTTCAGCAAGAAGCGCATCAGGGCATTAATCAACGGCGCCGACAGCAAGGGCTGGTTGCTGCTGCAAAACGAGTGCAACGATATCGAGGCCGTGATCCGTCAGGCGCTGGACCGAGGTCTGAAGGTGGCCTTCAACCCGGCGCCGATGACGCCGGCCATTCGTGAACTGCCGCTGACCGAGCTGTCACTGTTGTTCGTCAACCGCGGGGAGGCTGCCGCACTGGTCGAAATGGCAGAAGAGAGCGATGCCAAAAGCCTGATTGCGGCGCTGCAACAGGCGCTGCCGGGCACCGACATCGTGCTCACGCTCGGCTCGGAAGGCGCCTGGCGCATCGACGGTGAGCGCAATGAACCCCTGTATCAGCCGGCCCGTCCGGTGCAGGCCGTGGATACCACCGGCGCCGGTGATACCTTCATTGGCTATTACATGGCCGCCGTACAGGCAGGCTGTGACGCCTCGACCTGTCTTGAGCGCGCCACCGCCGCCGCCGCGCTTGCCGTACAGCGCGCCGGGGCCGCCACCGGCATCCCCACGATTGAGGAAGTCGAGACCTTTTTGCAGATTGCCGCGCGCCAGCCGTAATCCGCGACCCCACGGACTCGTGGCATAAAAAAGGCCCCACCAATGGCGGGGCCTTTTGTGTCAGACGCGGCGGTCACCGGCACACGGGCGGCTTATGACTGACCGCTCATCTCGCCGAGCATGGCCTCGATCAGATCCATCCCTTCACCGAGCACCTCATCGCTGATGGTGACCGGCATCAGAAAGCGGATCGTGTTGGCGTAGAGCCCGCAGGAGAGCAGGATCAGGCCGCGCTCGCGCGCCGTCTTGCACAGCTTGCCGGCCAGCTCGGCATCCGGCTCGCCGTCGGCGCGGACCAGATCAAAGGCTGCCATGGCGCCCAGGTGACGCGAGTTGCGCACGCAGTCAAACGAGCGCTCCAGCGTCTGGAAGCGTTCGCCGAGCTTGTCGCCCAGCGCGCGGCTTTTCTCGAGGATGTTTTCCTCCTCGAAGACATCCAGCACGGCCAGTACGGCGGCACACGAGACCGGGCTGCCGGTGTAGGTGCCACCCAGCGAATTGCCGCCGGAGGCGTCCATCACGCTGTCGGTGCCCACCACCGCCGAGATCGGCATGCCATCGCCCATGCTCTTGGCCATGGTCATGATGTCGGGTTCCACACCGGTGTGCTCGATGGCAAACATCTTACCGGTACGACCAAAGCCGGACTGCACTTCATCAACGATCAGCAGGATGCCGTGCTCGTCACAGATCTCGCGCAGCGCCTTCATGAAGCTCGGTGAGGCGGCGTGAAAGCCCCCTTCGCCCAGCACCGGCTCGATGACGATCGCCGCGGTATCCTTTGGGTTGGCGTCGGTCTTGAAGGTCATCTTCAGCCCGCGCAGCGCCTCTTCTTCGCTGACGCCGATCGATTCGACCGGATAGGGCGCGCGGTAGACCTGTCCGGGCATGGGGCCGAAGTCGGTGCGATACGGCGCGACCTTGCCGTTCATCGCCATGGTCATGAAGGTACGACCGTGATAGCCGCCGGTGAAACAGATCACGCTGGAGCGACCGGTCGCGGCACGGGCAACCTTGACGGCGTTTTCCAGCGCCTCGGCGCCGGAGTTGGCCAGCATCACCTTGGCGTGCCCGCGTACCGGCGTGATGTGGCTGAGTTTTTCGGCCACCTTAACGTAGCCTTCATAGGGCATGACGGTCTGGCAGGTGTGCATCACCTTGTCGAGCTGTGCCTTGACCGCTTCAACCACCTTCGGATGGCGGTGGCCGATATTGAGTACGCCGATACCGCCGGCAAAATCGATAAAGCGCTTGCCGTCGGCGTCCCACAGCTCGGCATTTTCGGCGTGGTCGGCAAAGTGGGTATCAGGGCTTGCCGCGCCGTTGGCCACGTAGCGCTTTTTCAGCTCGTTGAGTTCGTTATTGTTCATCTGCAGTCTCCTTTGATGTGCAGCGATTACAGCCCGCCAAGACAGACATACTTGAGCTCGGTAAACTCCTCCAGTCCATGGTGCGACCCCTCTCGACCCAGTCCGGACTCCTTGATCCCGCCAAAGGGGGCCAGCTCGGTCGACAACAACCCTTCGTTGACGGCCACCATGCCGTACTCCAGCGCCTCCATCACATGCCAGATGCGCTTGTAGTCACGGGCGTAGAAGTAGGCCGCCAGGCCAAAGGGCGTATCGTTGGCCATCGCGATGGCCTGATCATCCTGGTCGAAACGAAACACCGCCGCCAATGGCCCGAAGGTCTCCTCATGAGCCACGGCCATGTCCGGTGTCACATCCGCCAGCACGGTCGGTTCATAAAACGAGTGCCCCAGCGCGTGCGTCTGACCACCCTCTACCAGTCGAGCGCCCTTGTCGAGCGCATCAGCAACGTGGGCGCTGACCTTGTCGACTGCCGCCTGATTGATCAGCGGCCCGATGTTGATGCCTTCTTCCTGACCGTTGCCGACCTTGAGCTGGCGCACGCGCTCGGCGAGTTTCTCGACAAAGGCGTCGTAGACGCCGGACTGCACCAGAAAGCGGTTGGTACACACGCAGGTCTGGCCGGCGTTGCGGTATTTCGAGGCGATCGCACCCTCAACGGCGGCGTCAATATCGGCGTCGTCAAACACGATAAAGGGCGCGTTGCCGCCCAGCTCCATGGCGGTTTTTTTGACCGTGGAGGCGCACTGCGCCAGAAGCTTCTTGCCCACCGGCGTGGAGCCGGTAAACGAGACCTTGCGCACCCGCGGGTCGGTGGTGAGCACCTCGCCCACCGCGGCAGGGCTTTTGGCGGTGACCACGTTGATGGCCCCTGCCGGTATACCGGCCTCCAGCGCCAGCGCGGCCAGTGCCAGCGCGGTCAGCGGCGTGGCCTCGGCGGGCTTGATCACCACTGTACAGCCGGCGGCCAGTGCCGGGGCGCATTTGCGGGTGATCATCGCCAGCGGGAAGTTCCAGGGCGTAATGGCGGCGACCACGCCGATCGGCTCGCGCATGACCAGAATGCGCTTGTCCGCGCCGTGGCCCGGCAGGGTTTCCCCGGCAATGCGCTTGGCCTCTTCGGCGTAGAACTCGATAAATGAGGCACCGTAGCCGACCTCCCCGCGGGACTCCGCCAGCGGCTTGCCCTGTTCCAGCGTCATCAACCGCGCCAGTTGATCGGTGTGTTCCACCACCAGATCAAACCAGCGGCGCAGCAGACGCGAGCGTTCCTTCGCCGGCACGCGGCGCCAGTCGGCCATTGCCGTCTCGGCGGCGGCGACGGCCTCACGGGTTTCCTCGGCGCCCAGATCGGCCACGTTGGCGATCAGCTCACCGGTGGCCGGGTTATTGACCGCAAACTGCCGGTCGCCTTCGACCCAGCGCTCGCCGATCAGTGCCGCGCCGCGCTGGCTTTTGAATTCGATGTCAAACATGTGTCTCCCTCATGGGTGTGATGTCAGCGGTCATAAACGTTTTGCATGACGCGGTCGCTGAAAGCGCGCCCGTAGCGATTGAGCGCAAAGAGATACATCGCAAGCCCCAGCACCATCCAGCCGCCAAATACGCCCCACTCGATGCCGGTCAGGGCCGAGGGGCTGCCCGGCAAATACAGACAGGCCATGCCAAGCGACAGCGCCACCGCCAGCGCGCCGACCACTCGACCGTTACCCACCTTGAAAGGGCGGTCCATGTCGGGTTCGCGCTTTCGCAGCACCAGAAACGACAGCGCCACGAACAGATAGGCGATCACGATGCCAAGACCGCCGGCATCGACCAGCCACACCATGGCCGGGCGGCCCATGAAAGGCGCAATCGTCGACAACAGCCCGATCATGATGATGGCGTTGGTGGGGGTCTTGTACTTCGGATGCAGTTTGCCCAGAAAGGCCGGCAGCATGCCGGAGTGCGCCAGTGCGTAGATCGCCCGCGACCCGCCGATATAAAAGGCGTTCCAGCTGGTGATGATGCCGGCAATGCCCGCCAGTACCATCAGCTTGCTGCCCCAGACGCTGCCCATGACCGCGCCCATGGCGTCCGGCACCGACAGCGAGCTGCCCTGCAGCGCGTCGTGATCGAGCATCAGACTGGTGCCCAGCACGATCAGCGCATACCAGGCCACCGCCATCAGTACCGAAGCGATCAGCACCTTGCCGATATCGCGAAACGGCAGATCGATCTCCTCGGCCGCCTGCGGGATGACGTCAAAGCCCACGAACAAAAAGGGCACCATCACCAGCACCGCCATGATGCCGCCGGCAAAGCCGCCGCTGGATTCATGGTTGAAAAGCGGCGTCATGTTGGCCACCTCGCCGGTAAACAGCGCCCCGGTAATGAAGAGCACACCGACCACCAGAATCAGGCCGGTCACCAGCTTCTGGATCAGTGCCGCGGTGGTAATCCCCACATAGTTGATCGCCATCATGATCAGCGAACCGATCACGCCCACGGCGACCCAGCTGGCCTTGACGTCCCAGCCGGCCACGGTCCAGAGATGGCCCACGTCGTAGCCGGGAAAGAGCTGCTCGACCACGGTGGGCAGGGCGACGGCTTCAAACGACACCACGCTCACATAGCCCAGCACGATGCTCCAGGTACAGATAAAGGAGGCAAAATGGCCCAGGGCGCGGTAGCTGTAGACGTGCTCACCGCCCACCTTGGGCATGGCCGAGGCCAGTTCGGCGTAGGTCAGCCCGACCAGCAGTACGGCAATGCCGCCGATGACAAAGGCGATGATCGCGCCCAGGCTGCCGGCATCGAGAATGGCTCCGCCGGTCAAAACGATCCAGCCCCAGCCGATCATGGCGCCGAAGGCGAGGGCCAGCACGTCGGTGCGGGCCAGAACGCGCACCAGCTCGCGTGGTTTGGTTGTGCTCTGCATGGAGTATTCCGTGATTGTTATGGTCATTCAGGGCGGCAGGAGGGTTGGGTCGGCATCAATGCCTTGTTGTCTCTCCTCATCACACGCTACCACTGTCCAGGCCCTGGTACGTGAACCACTTGTGTGTTCAGCTGGACCACTGTTCACAACCACCGCCATAATGCCCTCATCTCCCGTCACCCTGCCCGGACCCGTGCCATGCAGCGATCCGTCGAAGAGGCCCTGAGCGATATCGAAGCGGCCTGGCAACGCCAGCCCGACCGGCTGAGCAAGCAGGTGCGTCTGGAGCAGGCCCTGACCACGCTGATCGAGCTGCAGTGGACCGACGGCCAGCGCCTGCCCGCCCACCGCCATATCTGCGAGCGTCTGGGCGTGGCGCGCAACACCCTGGCCGGTGTCATCGAGTCGCTGCAGTCGCGCCATGTTTTGATGACCCAGCACGGCCGCGGCAGCTGGAGCCGGCGCCCGGACGCCTCGTCGCCACTTTCAAACGCACCTTCGCCGGCGCTGTCAGACCGGGCCCGACAGATTCTGAGCACCAGCGGTGCCAGCCCGATCCAGAGCGGGGCCTTTGTGCCGGGCATCCCCGACATCGCCCGCTTTCCGATGCGGCGCTGGCGCACGCTCTACGCCACCCTGACCGTGCCGCAAAACGCCCTGTTATTGTCCTATTCCAGCGGCGGCTACGGGCCGCTCAAGCGCGAGATTGCCGATTTTCTCCGGCGCGGGCGCGGCATCGAATGCGCCCTGGAACAGATCATCATTACCGACGGTACCCATCACGGCCTGGAGCTGTGTGCGCTGGCGCTCGCCGACCACGGCGACCGCGTGACGATGGATTCCCCCTGCTACTGGGGCGCGCGCAATGTCTTTCGAGCGGCAGGCCTGGGCATCGATCAGTGTCACTGGCAGCCCGGGGCGGGCTATCGCGACCCATCGCCTTCAGCCCGCTCGCCGCGGCTTTTGTATCTGACCGGTGCGCGCCACTACCCCTTGAGCGTGCCCATGCCGATCGAGGACAAGCGCTCGCTGGTCGAGCGCCTGTCACCAGAGCTTGTCATCGAGGACGACTACGAGTTCTTCGACAGCCACCACCGCGGCCTGCTCTTCTCTCCCGATGACGGCCACTCCATTCTGGCCGGGTCGTTTTCCAAGCTGATGTTTCCGGGGCTGCGACTGGGATACCTGGTGGTGCCACGCGCGCTGAGCGAGGCCATCAACCGATTGCGCAGCGAGGTCTTTCGCGAAGGACGCATGCTGGATCAGGCGGTATTGGCGCGATTCATGGCCGACGGCGATCTGGACCGCTGGTGTCGGCGTATCAATCGGGAATATCTACAGCGCCAGCAGACCCTGCATGCGCTTTTGACCCCTTTGCCGGGCGTGATCGATGTCTCGCCGCCGGCCGGCACCATTACCCTGTGCGTGACGCTCGCGCCGGATATCGACGATGTGCGCCTGGCGCGCTACCTGCTCAATCACTACCGGCTGGTGGTCAAGCCGCTCAGCCCGGTCTGCAGCGAGGATGACCCGCGGCGCGGTCTGGTGCTGGGTATCGGCATGGTCGAAGGGGAAACGCTGGTGCGCCTCGGGCGGCAGCTGGCCGAGGGCGTGCACGCCTTTATGGCCACGCGCTGATGTGATCACACCGCCACCCGTGGCATGATCAGGCCATTCTTTTTCTGGCATGGAGACACCATGGTGCAGCAGACGTCCCTGACCGCGCCGGCCCCCCTGATCTGCTTTCAGGGCAACTGTGCCGGTCCCAATCCTCACGGCATGACCGGCACGCTGGCGCTGGCACAGACCCTGGCAGCCTCTCTCGAAATTCCCCTGCAGACGCTGGGGGCGCCGGGTCAGGCGCTGTCGGGCAGCTGGCAGCAGATGCTCGAGGCCGTCACGCCCGATTTCGTGTCGCTGGGGCGATACCTGGAGAAGACGCTGTCTTCAGGCAAGCGCCCCGTTGTGACCATGAGCCGCTGCGCCGGCGCACTGGCCACCCTGCCGGTGATCGCCCGGCAGCACCCCGAGGCCTGCATCGTCTGGTTTGACGCCCACGGCGATCTCAACACCCCGGAGACCTCCGAGTCGGGCTATCTCGGCGGCATGGTCATTGCCGGCGCCGCCGGGATGTGGGACAGCGGTCTGGGCAACGATCTGTCTCTTGCCCACGTCATCCTCGCCGGCGCCCATCAGCTCGACCCCGCCGAACAGGCACTCATCGATGACAAACGCCTGCTTCACCTGCCCCCGGCCCGGCTCAGCGTCGAGGCGCTGCGACGTGCCATCAACGGCCGCCCGGTCTACATCCATCTCGACTGCGATGTCCTCCAGCCCGGCGTCGTACCCAGCGATCATCAGATCGACGGGGGCCTTGCCCCGGAAACACTGGCCGAGCTGATGGCCGCGCTGGCCGGGGAAGACGTCGTCGGCATGGAAATCGCCGAGCTCGAGTCCCACTGGCCGAACGACCCGGCACCGGCAGATCTGACGGTGCTGGTGGAGATACTGATGCCGCTGGCCCGACGGCTTTTGGCCGATGAGGCGCCATGCGCGCGCTGATTCACGACTTTGAAACCGCCGGCGGCAGCGCCCACCACTGCGGCGTGGTACAGCTGGCCGTGCTGAGCGGCATACTGGGCAATGACGGCGCCTTTTATCGCCGGTGGCAGTCCTATGCCAACTACCACCCGGGCGGGCCAATCGAGCCGGCCACTACCCGCGTGCATGGCCTGCGTGACGAGGATGTCGCTGCCTGCCCCGACTATCGCCACGCCGTGCCGGAGGTCTACCGGGCGGCAGCGCGTCAGGGATTCGATGCGCTGGTCATCGGCTTTAGCAACACCAGCTTTGACAACGTGATCGCTCACCGCCTGGGGCTGCGTCCCAGGCGCAGCCTGGACCTTTTCCTGCCGGCTTATCGGCTCAAAAAGCGCGACGGTCTGGAAAGCGCTTCTCTTGCCAACACCTACCAGACGCTGACCGGTGAGCCCCCCATCAACGCCCATGACGCGCTCGCCGATGTGCGCATGACCGCTGCATTGATCCCGCCGCTGATGGCCCGCTTTGGTTTTACCGAATTCACCGCCTTTCTCGACTGGGCCACCACCGGCCAGCCGGTGCCCGGCCTGCGACTGCGCTTTGGCCCGGCGCGCGGTCACACGATCGAGTCCCTCGATGACGACGCCCTGGTCAAGGCACTGACTGGCTGGCGCGGCGGCAATATCGACGTGCTCGCCTCGCTCGAGGCCGAGTATGCCAAACGTGGCCTGACAGCCCGGCCCGAGCAGGGACAGCTTTTTTAAACCATTGCCTGATGGAATAGCACGCCATGACACTGCTTGCTCAGCCCAAAAAACCCGTCATACAACAAGAACCCACCGGCTGCGGCATCGCGGCCTGCGCCGCGCTGGCAGGCCTTGATTATGAAACCGCACGAACGCGGGCCGCCGCGCTTGGCATCCATGCCCATGACCGCACGCTGTGGTCGCAAACGGCGCATGTTAGAAGGCTTCTGGCGTCTCTGAGTATCGAGGCTGCTGAAGATGAGCAGCCCTTTACCGGCTGGGATGACCTGCCGGACCGGGCGCTGCTGGCGATCAAGTGGCGCTGGGTCAATGGCGTGCCCTTTTGGCACTGGGTGGTGTTCGTACGCGAGGGGGGAGTGTGTGTGGTGCTGGACTCGAAGGCGGCCCTTAAAACCAACGTTCGCCGCGATTTTGGCCGCATGGCGCCAAAGTGGTTTATCGGGGTAACCGGTTACTCGAACGCCTGTGGATAGCGCCTTTTGGCGCGCATCAACCGGATGATGGTGACAAGACTTGTGACGATCACCAGCGCCTCGGCCAGCATGCCGCCCGCCGCGCCGGCCAGCCAATGGCTGAAAAGCCAGGCAACGGCCGCCAGCGCCAGAAAGACACGCATGGCGATGCCCTTGAGCAGAAACATGCCGGTGGTGCCGATCACCATGGCGACCAGCGCCGGCAGGTCGGCCATGCCCTGCCAGGTCAGCATGGCGACGAGCGCACTCGCCGCCAGCACTCCCGCCATGACCCATCGGTTGCCGGGGTAGCGCCGGGCCAGCGCAATGCGCAGGATCACCACCAGCGACAGCGCCGCGGCCGTCCAGCTGCCCAGAAAGGCAAACTGCAGCGCAAATGCCACGTTGGCGAGAATCAGCAGGACCATTAACCGCTCGTCGCGCCGGCTGGCAAAGGCCAGCAGACAGAGCAGCAGCGAGACGAGACCGAAAAACTGTCCGGCCAGGGGGCCGACACTATCGAGCATCAGGGCGTCGCTCCTTATCAGCGAACATGACCGACAGACAGGTCAGGGCATAAAAAACCGGAGCGCAGGGCTCCGGTTGGATTCGTCAAAAGCGTGGCCGGATCAGATGTCCAGATTCGCCACCAGCGCGTTTTGCTCGATGAAGTCACGACGCGGTTCGACCTCGTCGCCCATCAGGGTGTTGAACATCATGTCGGCGCCGATGGCGTCTTCGATGGTGACCCTGAGCATACGGCGACTTTCCGGGTCCATGGTGGTTTCCCACAGCTGGTCCGGGTTCATCTCACCCAGGCCCTTGTAGCGCTGGATGCTAAAGCCTCGGCTGGCCTCGGCCATCAGCCAGGTGAGGATGTCGTGGAAGTTCTCGACCGGTTTGGAGCGCTCGCCGCGGGCGATGTAGGCGCCCTCTTCCAGCAGACCGTCCAGCGCACGATTGAGCGCGACCATGGCGGCGTAATCGGCCGACTGGAAAAAGCCCAGACCCAGCGGATAGTCGGTTTCCACACCGTGGGCGCTCAACACGGCCGCCGGCAGATATAGACCGCGCTCTTCGCTGTGCACCAGACGGAAGATGTAGCGCGGCCCGCCCTCGTAGGCGATAAGCTCGTCCAGATCAGCCTGCAGCGCCTCGATCCAGCGCGTCATGGCGGCCTTGTCGGACAGCATCTCTTCGCTGACCGGGTCGGCGTAGATCAATCGCTTGAGCACATCAGCCGGATAGACGCGGGCCAGACGGTCAAGACGGTCCATCACGTCGCGATACTGATGCACCAGCTTTTCGAGATGCTCACCGCCAATGCCCGGGGCGTCGGCGTTGACGTAAAGCTGTGCGCCATCAAGGGCAGTAGTGGTCAGGTGCTGGATCAGCGCCGCCTCGTCCTTGAGATACATCTCGTTTTTGCCGCGCTTGATCTTGTACAGCGGCGGCTGGGCGATGAAGATGTGGCCGCGCTCGATCAGCTCCGGCATCTGACGGAAGAAAAACGTCAAAAGCAGGGTACGAATGTGCGAGCCGTCGACGTCGGCGTCGGTCATGATGATGACCGAGTGATAGCGCAGCTTGTCGGCGTTGAACTCTTCACGGCCGATGCCACAGCCCAGCGCGGTGATCAGGGTACCGACCTCGGCCGAGGAGAGCATCTTGTCAAAGCGTGCCTTTTCGACGTTGAGGATCTTGCCCTTGAGCGGCAGGATCGCCTGGGTGCGGCGATCGCGGCCCTGCTTGGCGCTGCCGCCGGCGGAGTCACCCTCGACCAGGTAGAGCTCCGAACGGGTCGGGTCCTTTTCCTGACAGTCGGCCAGCTTGCCGGGCAGCCCGGCGATATCCAGCGCGCCCTTGCGGCGTGTCATCTCGCGCGCCTTGCGGGCAGCGTCGCGGGCACGGGCGGCGTCAAGCATCTTGTTGACGATCGCCTTGGCGTCATTGGGGTTTTCCAGCAGATAGTCGGAGAGCTGACGACTCATCTCCTGCTCGACGGCCGTTTTCACCTCGGAGGAGACCAGCTTGTCCTTGGTCTGCGAGGAGAACTTCGGGTCGGGCACCTTGACCGAGATGATCGCGGTCAGGCCTTCACGGGCATCGTCACCGGAGGTGGCCACCTTGGACTTTTTCTGCAGCTCCTCGGCCTCGATGTAGCTGTTGAGGCTTCGCGTCAGCGCGCCGCGAAAGCCCGCCATGTGCGTGCCGCCGTCGCGCTGCGGAATATTGTTGGTGTAGCAGAAGATGTTTTCGCTGTAGCTGTCGTTCCACTGCATCGCCACTTCCACCGCAATGCCGTCTTCACGCTCGGCGTTGAAGTGAAACACCGGGTTGACGGTGGTGCGGTTGGTATTGAGGTGATCGACAAAGGCGCGCAGGCCGCCCTCGTAGTGGAACAGCTCCTCGCGGCCGTCGCGCTCGTCGAGCAGGCGAATCGCCACGCCGGAGTTGAGAAACGACAGCTCCCTGAGGCGCTTGGCCAGAATATCGTAGTGAAACTCGATATTGGCAAACGTCTCCGGTGAAGGCTTGAAATGAATCTGGGTGCCGGAGCGCTCGGTGTCGCCCACCACCGCCAGCGGCGACTGCGGCACGCCATGCTTGTAGATCTGCTCGTGAACCTGGTTTTTGCGCCAGATGGTGAGCTTGAGCTGCTCGGACAGCGCGTTGACCACCGAGACCCCCACGCCGTGCAGTCCGCCGGACACCTTGTAGGAGTTGTCGTCGAACTTGCCGCCGGCGTGGAGCACGGTCATGATCACTTCCGCCGCTGACACGCCTTCGGAGTGGATATCGGTCGGGATGCCACGGCCGTCATCGGAGACGGTGACAGACTCATCGGGGTGGATGACGACCCGGATTTCGCTGCAGTGGCCGGCCAGCGCCTCGTCGATCGAGTTGTCGACGATCTCGAACACCATGTGATGCAGACCGGTGCCATCATCGGTATCGCCAATGTACATGCCCGGGCGCTTGCGTACCGCGTCCAGCCCCTTAAGAACCTTGATACTCGATGAGTCGTAAGCCTGTGGTTCGCTCATTGATGCTCCCGGGTCATCGCGCCGTCGGCAGTGCCTGCCAGACGACCCTGTTTCACGTGAAACCTTTTGACGTCGGTATCGACACTCCAGTGCCCCTCAAGGGAGGCGGGCTCGATACCGGTCAGAAAGGTCTGACAATTCATCTGTTCCAGCAGCCGACAAAAGGCGCGGCGGTGCTGTTCGTCCAGTTCAGCGGCCAGATCATCGATCAAATAGAGGCAGCGGTGACGGTCTTCCTGCTCCAGAAGCCGCCCCTGCGCCAGTTTCATGGCGCTGACCACCAGCTTCTGCTGTCCTCTGGAGAGGACTTCGGCCGCCGGATAGCGCCCCATGCGCAGGCGCAGATCAGCGCGCTGTGGCCCCTGCTGGGTGAACTTCATCTGGCGGTCGGTGGCCACGCTCTCCAGAAGGATCTCCTCGAGCGGGCGACTCTTGTCCCAGCCACGATGGTAGCGAAGCGACAGTTCCGGCAGATCGATCAGCTCGGCAAGCGTTGCGCTGAAAACGTTTGAAAAGCGCGCCATCCAGTCACTGCGCATTGCATCCAGCCGATCGCTCCAGCGCGCCAGTTCGCGGCTCCAGAGGGCCAGCGACTGTTCGTCGATTCTATCATGTCTGAGCAGCGCATTCCGATGTTTGAGCGCGCGTCTTGCGCGGCGCCAGACATCGAAAAAATCGGGGTAAACGTAAAACACGCCCCAGTCGAGAAATTCGCGCCGCGCCGCTGGCGCGCCTTCGATCAGACGAAAGGCATCAGGGTTGATCAGCTGCATGGGCAGGTGGCGGGCCAGCTCGGCAATGCGGTCGATCTTCTCGCCGGCCACTCGCACATTGAGGCCATCAGCGTCGCGACGACGCTCCACGCCCAGCGGCAGCGGTGGCTCCCCTGTCAGCCGGCCAAACAGCGTCAGGGCGTCCTGATCATGGGTGATGGCATGCTTGAGCTGACGGGTGCGAAACGAGCGCCCCATGCCCAGAATGTGCAGGCCTTCCAGCAGGCTGGTCTTGCCGCTGCCGTTGTCGCCGAAGATCAGATTGACGTGCGCGCCGGGCTGCCATGTGACAGAGGGCAGATTGCGCAGTCCCTGAAAGTGAAGATGATCAAGCGGCATGGCAATCCGAAAGGGACGCGCGCCCGGCCGGAGCCGGGCGCTGGTGTGGCCGACGATGCAGCAAAAACGTCAGAGCCGCATCGGCATGACAACGTACATGGCATCGCCGCCGCCGGGCGCTTCCAAAAGCGCACTGCTGTTGGGGTCGGACAGCGTCAGCTGGACCTGATCGGTGTCGAGTACGCTGAGCACATCGATCAGATAGCCGACGTTAAAGCCGATCTCCAGCGCGCTGCCGCTGTAGTCGATCGCCACGTTCTCTTCGGCCTCTTCCTGCTCGGGGTTGTTGGCCAGCACCCGCAGATTGCCCGCTTCCAGATTGAGCCGCACGCCGCGATACTTCTCGTTGGAGAGAATGGCGGTTCGCGAGAGCACCTTACGCAGCTCGCCGCGTTCGGCCAGAATCTGCTTGTCGCCACCCTTGGGGATGACCCGCTCGTAATCGGGGAACTTGCCGTCCACCAGTCGCGAGGTAAAGGTGTAGGCGCCGGTGCGCACGCGCAGATGGCTGGCGCCGAGCATCAGCGTGACCGGCTCGTCGCTGTCATCGAGCAGGCGCGAGAGCTCGACCACACCCTTGCGTGGCAGAATCAGACGCTGCGGCTCCTCGAGGGCGATATCGGCACTGCGTGAGCACACGGCCAGGCGGTGACCGTCGGTGGCCACGGTGCGCACCAGATGATCGCGCAGCTCGATGAGCATGCCGTTGAGGTAATAGCGCACGTCCTGCTGCGCCATCGCAAAGCCGGTGGCATCGATGAGCTGCTTGAGCGTGCGTCGCGGCAGGGTGAGTTCGGTGCTGCCCTGGCCTTCATCGATGCTGGGGAATTCCGCCGCCGGCAGGGTCGACAGCGTAAAGCGCGAGCGCCCGGCCCGCAAAAGCGCCCGGTTTTCCTCGATGGTCAGGGTAATCTCGGACTGGTCGGGCAGCGACTTGCAGATGTCCATCAGCTTGCGCGCCGGCACGGTCACCGCGCCGCTCTCCTCGATACTCGAGGGCGCCACGCGACCGATCAGCTCGACCTCGAGGTCGGTGCCGGTCAGCGACAGTTCGTCATCGCTGACCGTCAGTAAAACGTTGGAGAGCACCGGCAGGGTCTGACGGCGCTCGACCACCCCGGCCACCAGCGTCAGCGGGCGCAGCAGGGCTTCACGCGAAATGGAAAATTTCATGGGGCTCCACTCTTTTCAGGCTCTTGTTCCGGCCACAGTGTTGTCATGTCGGTCACCGCTGATGAGGCGCGCGATGCAGACCGTACGAGCGATCATCAGCTGGTCAAAAGACGCAGCAGGTTCTTGTAATCTTCGCGGATATCGGAATTTTCTTCCCGAAGTTCCACCACCTTGCGGCAGGCGTGCAGCACAGTGGTGTGATCACGACCGCCAAAGGCATCGCCGATCTCGGGCAGGCTGTGGTTGGTCAGCTCCTTGGCCAGCGCCATGGCGACCTGACGCGGGCGGGCGACCGAGCGCGAACGGCGCTTGGAGTGTAGATCGGACACCTTGATCTTGTAGTACTCGGCCACCGTGCGCTGGATGTTGTCCACGCCTACCTGCTTGTCCTGCAGCGCCAGCAGATCCTTGAGCGATTCGCGGATGAACTCCTGATTGATGGGCTGGCCCATGAAGTGAGAGTCCGCGATCACCTTCTTGAGCGCGCCTTCCAGCTCACGCACGTTGGAGCGAATCTTCTGAGCGATGAAAAACGCTGCGTCGTGGGGCAGATCGGCCTTCGCCTGCTCGGCCTTTTTCATCAGAATCGCCACGCGGGTCTCGAGCTCCGGCGGCTCGATCGCCACCGTCAGGCCCCAGCCAAAGCGCGATTTCAGACGCTCCTCGACGCCGCTGATCTCCTTGGGGTAGCGGTCCGAGGTCAGAATCATCTGCTGACCGCCCTCAAGCAGCGCATTAAAGGTGTGGAAGAACTCCTCCTGGGAGCGCTCCTTGCCGGCAAAGAACTGAATGTCATCGATCAGCAGCGCATCGACGCTGCGATAAAAGCGCTTGAAGTCGTTGATGGCGTTGAGCTGCAGCGCCTTGACCATGTCGGCCACGAAACGCTCGGAGTGCAGATAGACCACCCGAGCGTTGTCGCGCAGTCCGGCCAGATGGTTGCCCACCGCATGCATCAGGTGGGTTTTACCCAGACCGACGCCGCCATAAAGGAACAGCGGGTTGTAGGCACCGCCGGGGTTTTCGGCGACCTGTCGCGAGGCGGCCCGCGCCAGCTGGTTGGATTTACCCTCGACAAAGGTTTCAAAGGTAAAGCCCGGGTTGAGTCCGCTCTGGTGACGGATGCTGCCCTCGACCTGCACCTGGCGCTCACCGCTGTCGCTGCGACGCCCGCCCACCGTATTGCCGGAGGGCGGCGCCGCGGGAATCTCGCGCTCGTCCTGATAGTCGCCGCGCGGCGACGTGGGTGGCGACGGCGGCATGGGCGCACGCGCCGAGGAACGTGTCACGCCTGAAGACCAGGCCGCCTGGCCGTGATCGCCGCTATTGTTCTGCGCCGGGCTGGTCGCCGGTTCGCTGTCGGTCGTCGGACGCGACACGGGATTGGACACCGTGCGGCGACTGCCGATATCCAGCGACACCTTGGGCGGACGGCCCTGCGCCAGCTCGCGCATCAGTTCGTTGATGCGCTTTAAATACTTGTCGTTGACCCAGTCACGCACAAAGCGATTGGGGGCCAGCAGGGAGAGTTCGTGGTCACTGGAACCGCTTTCGGCCTGCAGGGGACGGATCCAGGTATTGAACTGCTGAGAGCTCAATTCATCCTGTAAATAGTCAAGACATTGCTGCCAGAGAGCGATGGACACACGCGACCTCTTGATGGTGAGTCGTGCAAATGGGGCGGTAGTGTAACGCTCGCGCAGCGGGTTATCCACACCGGGTTGGGGGTCGAAACGGGCTGTGGATAACCTTATCCCCGCCACCCGGGCCTCTCGGGGGTCATACCGTCGGTCTCCCGGAAACGATATGCCCGGCTTGTACACAAAGTTATGCACAGTGCACTGGCAAACGTGCGTGGATAAAAATTGCACGCACTCGTTGAATTCTCTAGAATCCCGGCTCTTGACCCCCGTGCGCCTCGATTTTGAGGGCATCGGTGTCACCGATCACTCAAGTCTCAATTCGGGAATCGCAACCATGAAACGTACTTTCCAGCCCAGCGTGCTCAAGCGCAAGCGTAACCACGGCTTCCGTGCCCGCATGGCCACCAAAAACGGCCGCCAGGTCATCTCGCGTCGCCGCGCCAAGGGCCGCAAGCGCCTGAGCGCCTGATCCGCTTAACGGATCAGCCGAGCTCATGACCAGTCAGGGATTTCCCCGCGGTCTCAGAATCCTGACCGCCGGGGAATACCGTCATGTTTTCGAACATGCCAGTTTCAGGATTCACGGCAAGGGTCTTCTGGCACTCGCCACCCCCAACGATCTCGGTCACGTTCGTGTGGGACTGGTGTTCAGCAAGAAGAACGTGCGCCGGGCCGTGGATCGCAACCGTCTCAAGCGCTTGACTCGAGAATCGGTGCGACTGCGCCAGCAGTGGCTGCCGGGTGTGGATATTGTCGTGCTGTCACGCAAGGGCGTGCACGAAATCGACTCGGAAACACTGGCCAGACAGCTTCACGGCATGTGGCGACGCCTTGAAAAGGACGTCAAACGTCAGCCGGAGCATCAGCAATAATACGAGGCGCGACGAACCGTCGAGTGCGACCCGTCGTTTTCTTGCGCCGCGTCGACATTTTCCCACCGGGCAATCCCAATGGATCTGAAACGACTTCTTTTTGTCATCCCGCTGGCCGTACTTGCCTACCTGATGGTCATTCAATGGAGCAATGATCACGGGCATAACGACCGTCCGGATGAAGCGCCCCCTGCCCTGACCCAGCAAAGCAGCAGTGACGTTGAACCCGGTGAGCAGTCGCTCGATGCCCCCGAGGCCGCCAGTGAACGCGCCAGCGCGCCGGACACCGGTACCATGCCGGGCGAGACGGACAGTGCCGGCAACGATGCCAATGCTCAGGACACCCGTCTGGTCAGCGTTCGCACCGACGCCCTTGATCTGCGCATCGACCCGCGCGGTGGCGACATTGTCTATGCCGCCCTGCCAAAGCATCTCCAGCGTCTCGACAGCGATGCCCCCTTCGTTTTGCTCTCCGATGATCAGCGCCGCAGCTATATCGCGCGCTCCGGACTGCAGATGGAAGGCCATCAGGGCCGGATCACCTTCAATCCCGAGCAGACCAGCTACCAGCTGGGGGATGATCAGGACTCGCTTCAGGTCGACATGAGCGCGACCGTCAACGGCGTGAATGTGATCAAGCGCTTCACCTTCGAGCGCGACAGCTACGCGGTCAGGGTCGACTACCTGATCGACAACGTCTCGCAGACGCCGGTCAGCGCCCGCTTTATCGGCCAGCTCGCCCGTGACAACAGCGACGACCCGACCAGCGGCGCCGGTGTGGGCATGCATGCCTATCTGGGCGCAGCCTTCTCCTCGCCGGACGAGCACTACCAGAAGGTGGGCTTTGGCGACATCCAGGACGGCAAGTTCAACAACACGGATGTCCGCGGCGGTTGGGTGGCGATCATCCAGCACTACTTTACTACCGCCTGGGCACCCAATCAGGATCAGCAGAACCTGTATTACGCCGATGTCGACCAGCGCGGACGCAACGTGGCGGCCTTTGCCAGCCCCAGCGAAACCGTGGCACCGGGACAAAACGGCGATCTGTCCGCCACGCTCTATGTCGGTCCCAAGGAGCACGAGCGTCTTGAGGCTGTCGCACCGCACCTGCAGCTCACCGTCGATTTCGGCTGGCTGTGGTTTCTGGCCAACCCGCTGTTCTGGCTGCTCACGCATATCCATGCGCTGATCGGCAACTGGGGCTTCTCGATCATCCTGCTGACCGTACTGGTCAAGGCTGTGCTCTTCCCGCTGTCTGCCACCGCCTACAAGTCGATGGCCAAGATGCGCAAGATGGGCCCCGAGATGCAGCGCATCAAGGAGCAGCACGGCGACGATCGCCAGAAGATGTCGCAGGAGATGATGAAGTTTTACCAGAAGGAGAAGATCAATCCTCTGGGCGGCTGTCTGCCCATCGTGATCCAGATGCCGGTATTTATCGCGCTCTACTGGATGCTGATGGAGTCGATCGAGCTGCGCCATGCGCCGTTCATGCTCTGGATTCATGATCTGTCCGCGCAGGATCCCTACTTCATTCTGCCGATCATCATGGGTCTGACCATGTTCCTGCAGCAGCAGCTCAATCCGACACCGCCGGACCCCACGCAGGCGAAAATCATGAAGATGCTGCCGATTGTCTTCACCTTCTTCTTTTTGTGGTTCCCGGCCGGTCTGGTGGTCTACTGGATTACCAACAACCTGCTCTCGATCGCGCAGCAGTACTACATCACCAAACGCATCGAAAGAGGTGATGGCGACAAGGACAAGGAAAAGGCCGCCTAGACCGGGCGCCGTTTTCTCGCCTATTGAAAACCCCTGCCTGTGCAGGGGTTTTTCTTTATCCGCCACCCGGGCCCGGGTTGTGACACAATGTCGCCCTGCCGCATCCTCTGCTGACTACGAAATGCCCCGGGCCGTCACCATGCCAGACAGCGCTGTCATTGCCATCGAACTCTCTGCCGTCGTCATCGCCATGGAGTCGGCAACCCCTACCGTTTTGCTCACCTGCCCTATGGATCGCTGCCGTGCGCCGATGCTGCCAGCGGGTGATTTTGACCCGCGTCATCACCGCACCTTCGAGCTGGGCCTGCGTGACCGCGTCGCCCGTCAGACCGGTCTGGCGCTGGACTACGTCGAGCAGCTCTATACTTTCGGTGATCAGGACCGTCTTGAACCGGATGCGCCCGGCCACGAGATCACGCGCCACATCTCCATCGGCCATCTGGGGCTGGTGTCACATCAGCAGTCCCTGCTTGACGAGCATGCCGTCTGGACCAGCTGGTATGACCATTTCCCGTGGGAGGACTACCGTCACGGCCGACCGGCGATGATCGACATGACCATTGCCCCGGCGCTGTCACGCTGGGTCGATGCCGGCGTTGACCAGGCGCATCGGGAGGCGCGCCGCCAGCGGGTCCAGCTGGCCTTTGGCCTAGACGGCGCCCGCTGGGTGGATACCCGGGTGCTGGAACGCTTCGAGCTGTTGTATGAAGCCGGGCTTGCACCCGAGGCCCAGCGTGATGACGGCTGCGAGGTCATTACCACCCTGCCCGGACAGCCGCTGATGTCCGATCACCGCCGCATTCTCGCCACCGCCATGGACCGCCTGCGCGGCAAGCTGCGCTATCGCCCGGTGGTTTTTGATCTGCTGCCCGAGCACTTCACGCTGTCCCAGCTACAGCTGACCATCGAGGCGATCATCGGCTGTCGCCTGCACAAGCAGAACTTTCGTCGCGCGCTGGATCGCACCGGTCTGGTCGTGCCTACCGGTGCTGTCGACACCACCACCGGCGGCCGCCCGGCCGAGCGCTTTCGCTTTTGTCGTGAACAGTGGCGCCAGCAGATGGCGCCGGGGGTGCAGACCCCGCTGGCGCACAGCGAGTATCAATAAGCGCGGGCGGTGATGCCGGCTATTGCAGCGTTCGCTCGCCCAGATCCCAGAAGATGCCGGCCATGCCGACAAGACCCTGCGTCACGATGTGTTCAGGCAGATGCTCGTTGGGGGCATGCTGCTGACAGGAGGGATAGGAGTGCGGCACCCACACGGTCGGCAGGCCCAGCACATCGGCAAAGCAGTGGTTGGGGATCGTGCCGCCAAGATTGGGCAATAGATGGACCGTCTCGCCCAGGCTCTGCTGCATCGATGCCTGTACGAAGCCGACCCAGGGGTGGTCGGGATCGAGTCGGGTGGCGGCGTAGCCGCCCTCCGAGGTGAGCGTCACCGCTTCAAACCCATGCGCATCCAGATGCGCGCGCAGCCTGTCACCCAGAGCCTGCCAGTCAGTGCCCTCCACAAAGCGCAGCTGACAAACGGCTTCCGCCCTGCTCGGAATGGCCGACACCGGCTGATCGGTGGCACCGGCCGATAGCCCCAACACCTCAAACGTATTGGCGCCATAAAGCTTCTCACCAAACGTCATACCCGGCTCGCCCCAGTCGGCATTGATTGCGGGGTCACCGCTTTCCCCGCCCACCGGCAGATCACGAATCAGCGCACGGACGGCATCTGACATGGCAGGCGCGCGCAGGCAGTCCGCCCGAATCACGCCCCGCTCTGATACCATCGTGCTCAGCGCATGGGCCATGACCCATGCCGGGTTGGTGATCACGCCCCCCCAGTTGCCGGAATGACGCGCGCCGTTGCCGGTTTCCAGCGTCAGTCTGAATCGATACATGCCGCGGGAGCCGAGAAACAGGGTCGGCATATCGTGGCGAATTCGGGGGCCATCCGAGGCCAGGAAGAGATCCGCCGACAGGGCATCGCCATGTTGGCGACAGGCCGCTTCAAGTCCCGGCGAGCCGACCTCTTCCCCCATCTCGAAAATGATCTTCAGATTGAATCCCAGCCGGCCCTCCCGCGCCTGGATGACCGCCTCCAGCGCTGCCAGATTGATGCCGTGCTGCCCCTTGTTGTCCGCCACGCCGCGCCCGTATAGTCGGCCCTCCTGCATCGTCAGCTGCCAGGGCGTGAGGCCTTCCTGCCACTGACTGTCCTGCCCCGGCGTCACATCACCGTGGCCGTAGATCAAAAGGGTTGTTAGCTCAGGGGATTCCAGCCGATGGCCTATCAAAAGCGGTGGCCCTTCCGGCTGTGGATTATCGATCGAGCGACAGATAAATCCCAGGCGCGCCAGCAGCGGCGCGATCTCATCATCGAGATAGCGGCCCAGCGTCTCGCGACAGTCAGGATTCTGACTGACGGTGCGATAGGCGATACGGCGCGCGAGATCCTCGGTGAAGGCCCCCGAATGCCACGTTTTAAGCGCAAGGGAGAGGGCGTGCTCACGATCGGAAGAAAGCAGAGACATGGTGGCTCCAGACAGCGCCATGAAAGAAGTATCGGGATGATACTGACCTGCCCCGGCCTGCGCGTCATCCCGTTTGGAATGCGACCCGATCGGCCTTTGGTATCAGCGCCTCTGGACATTGATCAGGATGCCTGTCCATCGACGTATCGATCCGGCCATGCCAGCGCTGTCAGCACCATTAGAAGCCCCGCTACCGGTACAGCTAGAGGCCACCACAGCCCCATCGCCCAGTGCCCCAGCGCGCTGAAGACACACCACAACAGCGGGATGACCAGAAGTCCCCACCGGACGCGGCGCGGCCACGCCATCAAAAGCACTGCCGTGGCGGCCGCGGTCATGTCCGGCGTGACCCCGGGCAGCGCTATCGCCTGCCACGTGTCGGTCTCGTGGACCGTCGCGCATGCCAGCGCCAGCAGGACGGCGCTCCAGACGGCGAGTGCGGTCAGCCCCACCCTGGCCGGAGGAACGCGCAGGGCCACCACCATCAAAAGACCTGCTTCCAGCGCAAAGACCCAGCCAAAGGGGCCGACCGGCCAGTTGATGGGGGCATAAAACCGCAGCATGAAAAGCGCCGCCGTCAGGGCCCAGCCGGCCGCCATCGCGACCGGTACCAGCCGTCTGACCAGTAATGATTTCTGCCACAGCAGCACGGGTACTGCCAGCAGGGCGATCATGACCGCCCAGAGGCCCTGCCCGAGCGCCTCATTGGTGCGCTCGAAAAGACGCAGATACACCTCGGGCGTGAACATCAAAAAATCACCCAGTGCGTAATCCATGCGCTATCCCCCCGTGATGATGTCGATCATGCGCCGGCGCTGCGCCTCATCGGGCAGCCGGCCGTACAGCGCCCCCATGTTCTCGCGCAGGTGGGCCACCTGCGTGGTGGCCGGTATGGCGCAGGTCATGGCCGGATGCGAAACGATGAACTTGAGAAAGAACCCGGCCCAGCTGTCTATCCCCACCTCCCCGGCCCAGGCCGGCAGCGGCTGCGACCCAACGCGGTCAAACAATTGGCCGCCCTGAAAGGGTCGGTTGGCGATCACCGCAATTCCCCGCTCGCGGGCCAGCGGCAGCAGCCGCTTCTCCGCCTCGCGATCGGCGATGTTGTAGGTCAGCTGCACGAAATCCAGCGGCTCGCGCGTCATGATCTGCTCAAGCTCGTCGTGGCGACGGCCATGGGAGGTGGTCACGCCGATATAGCGCAGTTGCCCTTCGGATTTCATTTCCTTGAGCGTTTCCAGATGCCCCTCCCACCCCAGCAGATTGTGAATCTGCATCAGGTCAAAGCGCGCCACGCCCCAGAGTGCCTCGGAGCGGGCCACCGCCTCCCGGGTGTCGCTTTCATCGCGCGTCCACACCTTGGTGGCGGCAAAGAGCGCTTCCCGGTGGCCCAGCCGCTTGATCAGCTCGCCCACCACCTTCTCGGCGGAGCCGTACATGGGCGAGGCGTCGACCACCCGGCCGCCGCGCTGGAAAAAGAGCTCAAGAACCTGCTCGCGCTGATCGAGCAGCTCTGGATCGGTGCCGACGTTGAAGGTGCGCCAGGTGCCCATGCCGATCACCGGCAGCGCCTCCCCGGTCGAGGGGATCGCTCGGGTGATGGCGGCCTCGTCGCGGCCGGCAAGGGCGTGCGGCCAGCGCGCCGCCAGCCCTGTGGCGGCAAGCCCGGCAAGAAAACGACGTCGCGGTATCAATAATGGCATGGAGCGCTCCCGGAAAGAGGGCCAGTCCTCTTTATAGGCTATCGAGCCCGGCCGGAGCGAACCACACCGGCGAGCACATCAGCCCTGACCAAGGCTTTCTACCTTTTGCTCATACTGTTCAAAAAAGCAATCGTGCCAGACTCTAAAATGCTCATTATGAGCCTAACCCTTGAGGAGCCTGCTCATGACCGTGACGCCTGCCCGATCTGAAGTACTGCCGGACCCGCAGCTCGAATCGCTGCTGCCCCCTTATGACGCTGAAGTTGCCCGCCAGACCGATGCACTTTATGCGCGCGTGGAAGACCATGTCAGCAGCCATGACTGGCCGGCCATCGCCCGCCGGGTGCATGCCATCCGAAAACTTCAGCGCGAGCAGGACGCCGTGATTCTGGCGCATAACTATATGCCGCCGGAGATCTACGCGCTGGTCGGCGATATCTGCGGTGACTCGCTGGCGCTGGCGCGTGACGCCACCCAAAGCGAGGCCGGCACCCTCGTGCAGGCCGGCGTGCACTTCATGGCAGAAACCTCGAAGATTCTCTGCCCCGACAAGCGCGTGCTGATGCCTGATACCAACGCCGGCTGCTCGCTGGCCTCATCGATTACCGGCGCGCAGGTGCGCGAACTGAGATCGCGCTACCCGAGCGTGCCGGTGGTGACCTACGTCAACACCAGCGCCGAGGTGAAGGCTGAAAGCGATATCTGCTGCACCTCGTCCAACGCGCTGAACGTGGTGGAGGCGATTGCTGCCGAGTGGGGCGTCAATCAGGTCATCATGCTGCCCGATGAGCATCTGGCACGGAACGTGGCGGCGCGCACGCCCCTGTCGATTCTGGTCTGGCAGGGCAGCTGCGAGGTGCACGAGCAGTTCACCCCGACGCAGGTGAGCGCCATCCGTCGGCGCCATCCCGGCGTGCGGGTGCTGGCTCACCCCGAGTGCCCCACCGATGTACTGGCGGCCGCCGATTTTGCCGGCTCGACCGCCGCCCTGGCGCGCTGGGTCGATGATCACCGGCCCGACCGGGTGCTGCTGCTTACCGAGTGTTCGATGAGCGACAACCTGATCAGCCGCCACCCGCAGATCGATTTCGTGCGCAGCTGCACGCTCTGCCCGCACATGCAGCGGATCACGCTGGACGCCGTTCTGGCCTCGCTCGCCTTCGGCCATCATGAGGTGCACGTCGAGGCGCGCGTGGCCAACCGCGCCCGGCGCGCCATCGACGCGATGCTGGCGCTTCCCGACCCCGTAACGCCGGCCGATTTCACCCGACCGGCCCGCACAGCGCATATCGAGGTGGTGTCATGATCCCGTTACGATTTGATATCGCCCCCCTGCCGGCCATTGTTCTCGACCCCATCGTCACTGCCGCGCTGGCCGAGGATCTGGGCCGTGGCGGTGATATCACCTCTGAGGCGCTGATCGATGCCGACCACTCAAGTCGCCTGCAGCTGCGGCCTCGGCAACCCGGTGTGCTGGCCGGCATGGACGCGCTGTCCCGCGTGCTTTATCACGTCGATGCCGGTATTCATATTGAGGTGCATCGCCGTGACGGTGAGCGGCTTCAGGCCCTTGAGCCCATCGCCACGCTTGCAGGGCCGACCCGGTCGCTTTTGACCGCCGAGCGGACCGCCCTCAACTTCCTGACCCGGCTTTCGGGCATTGCCACCCTGACGCGCCGCCTGGTCGATCAGCTCGACGGCAGCCGGGCGCAGCTTTGCTGCACGCGCAAGACCACCCCCGGCCTGCGGGCGCTGGAAAAGCATGCCGTGCGCCTGGGCGGCGGGGTCAACCATCGTCTGGGCCTTGATGACGCCATGCTGATCAAGGACAACCACATCGCCGCGGTGGGCAGCATTGGCGAGGCGCTTGCGCGGGCCCGCACGCAGCTGGGGCATCTGCGCATGATCGAGCTGGAAGTCGACACCCTCGAACAGCTCGAGCAGGCGCTGGCCACACCGCCCCATGCGATTTTGCTCGACAACATGACCTCTGATGATCTGCGCCGGGCCGTGGCCATGACCGCCGGGCGCTGCCTGCTGACCGCTTCCGGCGGTATTGACGCCCTGCGCCTTCGCGAGACCGCCGACACTGGCGTGGACCTGGTTGCCGTGGGCGCCCTGACCCACTCGGCACCACAGCTTGATATCGGACTGGATGCGATTGAGTGAAACATTGCCTGTTACACGTCACGCGATGACAGCGGAGAACCAGGGTAGTCTTGCCCATGAGGCGGGTTTGATAGCATTGCCAGAAACACGTGGCACTGCCGTCAGGCTGATGAGCAGGGCGATGAAACTTTTGAAATCATCATGTCCGAAATTGTCCGCTTTTTGCCGACCATGCCCTCGTGGCGCTTCATGCCAGGCCGTAAGCTGAGATCTCTTCTTTTCTGCTTATGGAACCTGTCATGTCCGCTACTGCCCTGCTGCTGATCGACGTTCAGGCCTCTTTTCCGACTCGTAACTACTGGGATGAAACGCTGGCGAATGCATGGCGACCCTATCAGCGCCGCCTGCTCGATCTGGCGCACGAGGCCGGTACGCCAATCGTGCGCATTTTCCATGAAGCCCCATCGAGCGAAGGCGCCTTTGACCCTTCCAATGGCTTGATACGTCCTCTGGAAGGTTTCGAGGATGATGTGGCCGTGACTTTCCATAAGAGTGCTCATAACGCCTTTACGGATACGGGACTGGCGCGCTGGTTACGCCTGAACCATATCGAGCGACTGATCATCAGCGGTATTCGTACCGAACAATGCTGCGAAACCACTGCGCGTGTCGGGTCGGATCTTGGCTTTGACATCGACTTTGTCAGTGAGGCGACCCTGACCTTCGACATGCAGCGGGCAGGTCGCCTCTGGAGTGCCAGCGATATACGCGCCCATACCGAGCTGGTATTGGAAGATCGCTTTGCACGCATCGTCACTGTCGATACCCTGGTATCAGAATGGCAAGAACGGAGTGCTGCTTGAACCATCATTTTGAAAGTACGCCGATAGAGATCGGCGTATTGATGCTGCCCGGCCAGGTACCGCTGGATCTGGCCGGCCCGCTACAGGTATTGCTCAGTGCCGAGCAGCTTGGCGCGCCCATTCACTTGCACTTTTTTGGCCCGCAGCCTTCATTACCCTGGCTGGGAGCGATGCAGCTCTCCGGCATAAAGCCACTGCCAACGGAAGCCATTCCCCTTGATCTGCTGCTCATACCTGGACAGTACCGCCTGCAAGCCGATGAACGGGATCAACAACTGGCCATCGACTGGTTGAAGTATCAGGCATCAGCAAGCCGGACCCTGATGGCGGTCTGTTCTGGAGCGCTGCTGCTGGGACGCGCCGGACTGCTCGATGGCCTTCGTTGTACGACACATCACGCCCTGGTTGACGAGCTACAAAAACTTGCGCCACGCGCCCGGGTACGCAGCGACTGTATCTTTACAGAAGATGCCCACTGCCTGACCAGTGCCGGCATCTCTACAGGGATCGATACCATGCTGCACTGGCTGGGCCGTACCCTTGGACAACACATTGCCCACCAGGTCGCTCGCGACCTGGTGCTCTACTGGCGGCGCAGCGGCCAGGAACCCCAGTTGAGTATCTGGCTGGAAGGGCGCAATCACGTTGACCACCGTATTCATCGGCTACAGGACGCGCTTGCTGCTGATCTGGCCCATCCATGGACGCTGGGGGAGATGGCAACCCGGTCAGCCATGAGTGAGCGTCAGTTGAGGCGCCGCTTCAGTGCGCTGACTGGCCTGTCGCTCATGGATTATTTGATGCGACTGCGATTGCAGCTCGCCCGTCAGTTAATGTGCGAGACCAACTGGCGTCTGGCGCGCATTGCCGAAGTCAGTGGTTTTGGTGATGATCGCCAATTGCGACGTGTATGGCAGCGCTTTGAAAGCGACTCGCCTGCAATGTGGCGGCGTTCACGGGAACGCTGAAACGATGGATCCAATCATATGCCATGAGCCAGTAGCCCATGGCATACAACATCCGCCCAAACATCATGGATCAAAGCTGGTAGGCATTGGCCCCGGCGCCGGCCAGATGACCGGCATCGACAATGAGATATTCCTGACGCAGCGGCCTGCCAGCGAAGAAATTCTGCAAAATTTCCAGCGTTCCGGCGGCGTAGCGGGTCTGGGCCGATAGAGAGGTGCCGGAAATATGTGGGGTCATCGCATGGTTGGGCATACGCCGCCAGGGATGATCCACCGGCGCGGGCTGCGGGAACCAGACATCGCCCCCGTAGCCTGCCAGTTGTCCCGACTCCAGCGCCCTGACCACGGCCTTCAGGTCGCACAGCCCGCCCCGCGCCGTGTTGACCAGGTAGGCGCCACGCTTGAATTTCGACAGCAGCGCGTCATTGATGAAACCTTCGGTAGAAGGATAAAGCGGCGTTTGAACATTGACGATATCGCAGGCGCCCACCAGGGATTCCGGCGAGTCGTGGTAGGTCAGATCGAGCTCGCGCTCGACCTCTTCAGGCAGGCGGTGCGGATCAAAATAGTGCAGCGGCGTATCAAAGGGCTTCATGCGCCGCAGCACGGCAAGGCCGATGCGCCCGGCGCCAAGCGTGCCGAACTGCATCCCTTCGATGTCGTAGCTCCGCGAGACGCAATCGGCGATGTTCCAGCCGCCATTGAGGGCGATCTGATGCGACGGGGCGAAATTTCGGACCAGCGTTAACGCCGTCATAATGACGTGCTCGGCCACACTGATCGAATTGGAGAAGGTGACTTCGGCCACCGTGATGCCGTGCTCGGCCGCCGCCTTGAGATCAACGTGGTCCGAGCCGATGCCGGCCGTCAGAGCCAGCTTGAGCTTCGTTGCCCGGGCAATACGCTCCTGGCTGAGATAGGCCGGCCAGAACGGCTGTGAAATCACGACCTCGGCATCGGCCAGATGGCGCTCGAAGACGGAATCGATCCCTTCCTTGTCGCTGGTCACGATCAGTTCATGGCCGTTGGCGTGTGCCCATGAGCGCAGACCGAGTTCGCCAGAGACGCAGCCAATCAATTCCCCCGGCGAGAAACCGGGTTCACCCTCGGGCGTGGGGGCCATCTGTCCATTGGGATAGGCGCTGATCTCGGGAATGTCCTCGCGCGCATACTGCGGCGGGTAACCGGTCACCGGGTCGGGATAGAGAACGCAAAGAATCTTGGCCATGTCGGGGCTCCATGTCGGTCGAAGAAAAGTGTCGAGGCACACCCCGAGCATCTCCGTCCGCCTGACATGGGTTCAAATCGTTTGTTCGGATGTCTTGATAAGCCCTTCTTATCTGCGTCGCAGGCCTTTGAAATAAAAGACTAATATGAAAGATTCAGCGTTCGGGTATGGTCCCAGATGGCGCTGGCCACCGCCGGCAGATTGTCCTGACTCAAACGAATGAGACTGATGGTGGCGCAGGGCTGATCGGCAATCGGGTTGAGACGAACCCCGCCATCCATGAAATAGTCGGGTAGCGCACTGACCGGTGCGATGGCATATATCTGCCCTCGCCGAACCTCTTCATGAATAATGCTGGGGGCATTGGTCTCTACCACCACGCGCGGTGTAACGCCGGCCGCCTGAAAGCAGCGGTCAAGAATATGGCGATTGTGCATGCCCCTGTCGAAAAGGCAAAGGGGGAGAAGTCCCAGCTCGTGCCACTGAAAGCAGCGCTCGGGGGCAATATTGCTGCTTTCTGCAGAAAGCAGTACAAACGTTTCCCTGTAAAGATCGAGCGTCTCGAACCCCTGCTGAACCCCATGCTCGGTATAGGCAATCGCCAGATGAAGCTCCCGTTCCTTTAAACGCCGCGCAATCTCCTGGGTACTGAGCGACACGATTTCCAGCGTCAGGTCCGGAATAACGCGACGATATTCATCGGCCAGCGTCGAGATTGCACGCAGTGCAGAGGGCACGGCACCGATGGCGAGATGACCGCCGGAGATGCGCTGGGCCAGCGCAGCCTCCTGACGCAGCCCATCGAGGGAATCAAGCGTTTGACGCGCCCACTTCAACACACGCCACCCTTCTTCGGTCAGTCCCTGAAAACGCCGATCGCGCTGAATGATGGTTACCTTGAGTTCCTCCTCCAGCTGGCGTATGCCCGCGGATAGCGCCGGCTGCGAGACCCGACACGACTCGGCCGCACGTGCGAAATGGCGGTGTTCTGCCACGGCGACAAGATAGTGCAGTTGCCTGAGAAACATGATTCCCTCGTGGATACGATCCTGTGGATACCCCGGCCCTCTCCCGTGAAAGCCGTCGGACAAAGGGTACCGGGCAACACACCATGTCATGATGATAAAAGCGCCGGTCACAGGCGCCGGTCGCGACCTTTCCAGAACCCCCGTAACATGAAGGACATGGGGTGTGCAGAGCGTGACGTTTCACTGCATGAGGCGCCAAGCATGACAAAAAGGCACAGAGGCCGTTGGGCCGTGCCTGCTAGAATGGCGCATAAATTCTGTCGCCACGCTTCTCAAAGGATGAAGAGATGAGCATCGATCCCCATGCAGGGCAGCAGCCCGACGAGCAACGCCTCGCCCATCTGCCGCGTCTGGTGTCGCGCTACTACAGCGAGCGCCCGGACGTGTCGGATCCCGCCCAGCAGGTGGCCTTCGGCACCTCCGGTCATCGCGGCTCATCGCTGAAAGCGAGCTTCAACGAGTGGCATATCCTGGCCACCACACAGGCCATCTGTGACTACCGTCGCGATCAGGACATCACCGGACCGCTGTTTATAGGCATGGACACCCACGCGCTGTCCGAGCCGGCCTTTGTTTCGGCGCTCGAAGTGCTGGCCGCCAACGGTGTCGAAACCCGCATCGATGCCGGCTGCGAGGAAACGGGCGGCGAGCCGGGCTATACGCCCACGCCGGCGCTGTCGAACGCGATTCTCAACCACAATCGCGATCGTGACCGCGAGCTGGCCGATGGCATCGTGATCACGCCGTCACACAACCCGCCGGTGGATGGTGGCTTCAAGTACAACCCCACCAACGGTGGCCCGGCCGATACCGGCATCACCAAATGGATTCAGGAGCGCGCCAACGAGCTGCTCTCCAAAGATCTCGAGGGCGTGAAGCGCGTCAGCTACGCAGAAGCTCTGGCCGCCCCCACCACGCAGCGCTTTGATTTCATCGACAGCTACGTCTCGGGGCTGGAAAAGGTCATCGACATGGCCGCGATCCGTGACTCGGGGCTGACCTTCGGCGTTGACCCGCTGGGCGGGGCCGGCGTGCACTACTGGACGCGCATCGCCGAGCGCTATCAGCTGCCGCTGGAAGTGATTTCCACTACCGTGGACCCGACCTTTCGCTTCATGCGGCTGGACTGGGACGGCAAGATCCGCATGGACTGCTCCTCGCCCTACGCCATGGCCGGCCTGATCGAGAACAAGGACCGCTTTGACGTTTCCTTCGCCTGCGACACCGACCATGACCGTCACGGCATCGTCGCCCGCTCCACCGGGCTTTTGAACCCCAACCACTATCTGGCCGTGGCGATCGAGTATCTCTTTACCCATCGCCCGCAGTGGGGCGAGCAGGCCGCCATCGGCAAGACACTGGTCTCCTCTTCGATGATCGACCGCGTCGCCGACGGCATCGGCAAGACCGTGGTCGAGGTGCCGGTGGGCTTCAAGTGGTTCGTGAACGGCCTGATGGACGGCAGCCTCGGCTTTGGCGGCGAAGAGTCCGCCGGCGCCTCTTTTCTGACCTTTGACGGCCAGCCCTGGTCGACCGACAAGGACGGCATCATCCTCGGCCTTTTGGCCGCGGAAATGACCGCCGTGACCGGCAAGGACCCGGGCGAGCTGTATCAGGCGCTGACCGAGCGCTTTGGCGCCCCGGTCTATGCCCGCGTCGATGCCCCCGCCGACCGCGACCAGAAGGCGCGCCTTGGCAAGCTTTCTCCCGAGCAGGTCACGGCGTCAGAGCTGGCTGGTCACGCCATTACGCGCAAGCTCACCGAAGCGCCCGGCAACGGCGCGGCCATCGGCGGGCTCAAGGTGGAAACCGAGGCCGGCTGGTTCGCCGCCCGCCCCTCCGGCACCGAAGATGTCTACAAGATCTACGCCGAAAGCTTTGAAGGCGAAGACCACCTGAAGCGCATTCAGGAAGAAGCCAAGGCGCTGGTAGACGGCGTGCTCAAGGGCTGACCCTTCTAACGCGAGCGCATAAAAAGGGCCGGCGATTGCCGGCCCTTTTGCGTTTTGCCGATGCTCTATTGACCAGAGTTGTCCGGCCGCTCCATCTCAAAGCGTACATCGTCATTGATGGTGTAGTAGGTCGCCGGCCCGCCGGCACGCATAATCGGCTCGGCAGCGGCGGTCTGATAGATGCCGTCCGCCAGCAGGTTTTGATCGATGTGGACACCGACCACCTCGCCCAGCACCAACCAGTTGTCGAGCTTCTCGCCATTGGCGGATTCGAGCTGAATCAGCTGGGTCAGGCGACATTCAAACGACACCGGCGCCTCCAGTACGCGCGGCACCTTCACCACGCTGGACGCCGCCGGCGTCAGCCCGGCCAGGGCAAACTCATCGACCTCATTGCCCACGCTGGCACTCGAGGTGTTCATTTTCTCGGCGAGTGCACGCGTGGCCAGATGCCAGCAAAACTCGCCGGTCGCCTCGATGTTGGCCACGCTGTCCTTCCAGCCGCCGCTGGCAAAGCCGATGATCGGCGGCACGGCGCAAAAGGCATTGAAAAAGCTGTAGGGCGCCAGATTGAGCCGGCCTTCGCTGTTTTGTGACGAGACCCAGCCGATCGGGCGCGGCGCGATGATCGCCTTGAAGGGATCGTGCGGCAGGCCGTGGCCCTTGCGCGGCTCGTAGAAGTGAAACTGCCCGGTCATGAAAGCGCTCCCGTGTGCTGGATATCGATAGTCTGCGAATCACTATAGCAACGACCACGTATTTCGCCCGGCGCTTGCAGCGTTTGATGCCAGCGCTGACAATCAACGCCCTGTCATTCACGGCCGCCCAGCCGGCATCTCACCCTTTCGGAACGCTCATGCTCGACCAGGACACCATCAGTGCGCTGGCCACCCCGCCCGGTCGTGGCGGCGTCGGCATCATTCGCCTGTCCGGCGCCAGAACCGCCGACATCGCCCGCGCCATGCTCGGCTTTGACCCCGAACCCCGCCGCGCCCATTACGGTCCCTTTCTGGGCAATGAGGGTCAGGTGCTCGACGAAGGCATCGCCCTGTGGTTCCCCGGACCCCACTCGTTTACCGGCGAGGACGTGCTGGAACTACAGGGCCACGGCGGTCCGGTCATCATGGACTGGCTTTTGGAGCGCACCGTCACGCTGGGCGCCCGTCTGGCCCGCCCGGGTGAGTTCTCCGAGCGCGCCTTTTTAAACGACAAGCTCGATCTGGCCCAGGCCGAGGCAATTGCTGATCTGATCGAGGCCAGCTCCCGCGCGGCGGCCGAAAACGCCCTGCACTCGCTGCAGGGCGAGTTCTCGACCCGGGTGCAGGCGCTGGTCCAGCAGCTCATCGAGCTGCGCATCTTTGTCGAGGCCGCCATCGACTTTCCCGAGGAGGAGATCGACTTTCTCGGTGACGGTCGGGTGGCCGAAATGCTATCAAACGTTCGCACAAGCCTGGCGGATGTGCGCGCCAGCGCCGCCCAGGGCGCGCTAATGCGCGAGGGCATGAGCGTGGTGATCGCCGGGCGGCCCAATGCGGGCAAGTCGAGCCTTTTGAACGCGCTGACCGAGCAGGAGACCGCGATCGTCACCGATATCGCCGGCACCACCCGGGATGTGCTGCGCGAACACATCCATCTGGACGGCATGCCGCTGCACATCATCGATACCGCCGGCCTTCGCGACACGCCGGACGCGGTCGAAAAAATCGGCGTGCAGCGTGCCTGGGCGGAAATCGAAAAAGCCGACCGGGTACTGCTGATGGTCGACAGTCGCGAAAGCGGCGAGCTCGACCCGATGGCGATCTGGCCCGAGTTCGTCGAGCGTCTGCCCGACCCGTCCAAACTGACCCTGGTGCGCAACAAGATCGATGAGAGCGGCGAAACCGGTGAACCGAGCCTTGCCATCACGCCGCCGGTGATCCGTCTGTCTGCCACCACCGGTACCGGCGTGGATCATCTCAAGTCGCACCTGAAGGCCGTGATGGGCTATCAGTCCACCAGCGAGGGGCGCTTTTCCGCGCGTCGCCGCCATCTCGATGCGCTGGACCGCGCCGGCCAGGCGCTCACCCACGGCGCGGATCAGCTCTCCGGTGCCGGGGCCGGCGAACTGCTGGCCGAAGACCTGCGCGCCGCGCAGGATTCGCTCGGCGAGATTACCGGCGAGTTCACCGCTGATGAGCTTCTGGGCGAGATTTTCGGCAGCTTTTGTATTGGCAAGTAGACAGGGACGCAGTGATGCGACAACCGGCACGACACACCGATCACGGCCTTGTTAGCATGCTAAATGAATGATTTCAAAACGCCGGCCCGCTTTCAGGGAGAGTTGCCATGTCACTTCATGGGGTGATTGATCCGCGAGAGCCCTCTCTCGACTATCTGCTGCTGGATGTCTTTACCGACACCCCCTTCCAGGGCAATCCGCTGGCCGTGTTTCCTGACGCCGGCGCGCTGGGCACCAGCGCCATGCAGCGTATTGCGCGCGAGCTTAATCTGTCGGAGACGGTCTTTATCGCCGCCACCGCCATGCCGGGCGTGTTCAACCTGCGTATTTTCACCCCGCATCAGGAGCTGGCGTTTGCCGGCCACCCAACCATCGGTGCGGCCTGGCTGCTGCGCGAGATCGGCTGGCATGATGACCAGCTGCCCCTGAAGCTGCAGGTGCCCGCTGGCGAGGTACCGATCCGATTTGATGGCGCCCACGCCTGGCTGAGTACGCCCAGCCCCCTGAGCATCGAGCCCAGCCCGCTGTCGCGCGCGAGTGCCGCACACCTGCTGGGGCTCTCCGTGGAAGCCGTGATCGATGACCCGGTGGTCGGTTCCGCCTGCGGCTCGCCCTTTCACCTGATCGCTCTCACCTCCATTGAGACACTGACCCATGTCCGGGCCCGCCCGTCGCAGCTGCCGGCGGCGCTGAGAGACGAGCATGGCGCCAATGTCTACATGTACGTTCAGGAAGGTGACCATAGCGTTCGGGCGCGCAAGCTGCGCATCACTGATCAGGTGACAGAGGACCCGGCCACCGGCAGCGCCGCCGCACCGCTGGCCGGCCATCTGGCGCAGCAGTCACCGGAGAGCGGCATGCTGGAGTATACGATCCATCAGGGTATTGAGATGAGGCGCCCCAGCCGTATCGGCGTGCTGGTCGACAAGCCTGACCGTTCAGTGACGGCCATTCACGTGGGTGGAATGGCCGTGGTCATCGGCGAAGGACGGCTTCGCCTCTAGAAAGGACGTTTCACTTCCCGGTCATCAAGGACGGTCAAGGGTTGGCTCAAGCGGCCCTTGATCGTGTCTCCTGACGCCGCGCCAGCATCCAGATCACAAGACCGCCCAGCGCCAGCAGAGCACCCACGACCCCGGTCGAGCGAAAACCAAAGCCCAGAGCGAGCGCCAGACCGGCAAGCCAGGGGCCGAGGGCGTTGGCCATGTTGAAGGCGACGTGATTGAGCGCGGCGGCCATGTTTTGCGCCTCGCCGGCCACATCCATCAGCCGGGTCTGCAAAACGGTGCCCAGCGCCCCGCCGATGCCGATGCAGAACACATCGATGGCCACCAGCCACGGATTGCCCGCCACCAGCGGGAAGGCACCAAGTGCCACCGCGCTCCAGATCAGCAGCCCACCGGCCGTGGGCATCAGGGCGCGGTCGGCAAAGCGCGGTACAATGACATTGCCGATCGTCATGCCAAGACCGAAGACGGCCAGCACCAGCGGAATGGTGGCCGACGACATCTGCGTCACATGGTCCAGTGTTGAGGTCAGATAGGTATAGACCGAGAACATGCCGCCAAACCCGACGGCGCCGATGGCCAGCGTCAGCAGCACGGCGCCGTTTTTCAGCGCCCGCAGTTCCCCTTTGGCGCTGCGCTCGCTGGCCACGCCCGTTCTGGGGGCAAACAGGGCGATCATGACCACCGTCAGAATGGCCAGTGCCGTGACCAGCCAGTACCCCCAGCGCCAGCCCACCGCATGGCCCAGCCAGGTGGCCATCGGCACGCCGACAATCGTGGCCACCGTCAGCCCCAGCATCACCATGCCAATGGCGCGCGTGCGCTTGCCGCTGGCGACGACCGAGGCCGCCATCAATGCCGCCAGCCCAAAGTAGGCGCCGTGCGGCAGACCGCTGAGAAAGCGGAACAGCACCAGCGAGCCGTAATCCGGCGCCAGTGCACTCAGGGCGTTGCCCAGTGCAAACAGGGCCATGAGGGTCAACAGCAGCCATTTGCGATCGATACGCGCCGCCAGTACGGTAATCACCGGCGCGCCGATCACCACGCCCAGCGCATAGGCGCTGATGATATGACTGGCCGTGGAGGGATCGATCTGCATGTCATGCTGAATAAAGGGCAGCAGACTCATGGTGGCAAACTCGGTCGTGCCGATGGCAAAGCCACCGGTGGCCAGCGCCAGAAGAACAAGCAGGGGGTGGGAGTGACGAACCATGACGCCTCGCGCTAAGGAAAATGACGATACCCGTCGCACCCGCCCGGCAGGGCGCATGCCATCGAACATCAGTGTAGGGAACAGGGCATCAGGCGTAGCGGTAGCGGCGCCCCATGGACGACCGGCTATACTGCCAGACATCAAATCGGACCCGGATTTTAGACTATGGTCGTAGATTCATGCCACGGTGAATACGAATCGTGCCACGGCGAATACAAGGTCCCCGGCGGCAAGCTGCTGGTGGCCGACATCACCACCGACAATGACCGGCTCGCCTCGGTGCGCCTGTCGGGTGATTTCTTTCTCGAACCCGACGACGCGCTCGAGGCCATCAACCAGTCGCTGGTGGGCGCAAGCGTGGCCGCCAGCGCCGAAGAGCTGACCGAGCGGGTGCGCCGGGCGCTGCCGGAAGGCACCGTCATGGTGGGCCTTTCCGCCCCGGCAGTGGCCACCGTCATCCGCCGGGCGCTTTCAAGAGCCTCTGACTGGGGCGAGCACGCCTTCAGCCTGATCCATCGCGCCCCGGAGGCCCCGGCGCTGCACATGGCCCTTGATGAGGTACTGACCCGGGAAGTCGCTGCCGGCCGACGCGGCCCCACCCTGCGGGTCTGGGAGTGGGATCGGCCGGCCGTGATCATCGGCAGCTTTCAGTCGCTGGCCAACGAAGTCGATACGACAGCCGCCGGCGAGCTCGGAGTGGAGGTCATGCGGCGCATCAGCGGCGGCGGGGCGATGTTCGTCGAGCCGGGCAACACCATCACCTGGTCGCTGATCGTGCCGGAAAGCCTGGTACAGGGGCTGTCATTCGTGGAGAGCTACGCCTTTCTCGATGACTGGGTGATTCAGGCGCTGGGCGATATGGGCATCAGGGCGTGGTACGTGCCGATCAATGACATTACCTCGGAAGGTGGCAAGATTGCCGGCGCCGCCCAGAAGCGTCTGGACGGCGCCGTTTTGCACCACGTCACCATGGCCTATGACATCGACGCCGAGCGCCTGACCAGGGTGCTGCGCATCGGGCGCGAAAAGCTCTCCGACAAGGGCACGGCCAGCGCCAGCAAGCGGGTCGATCCGCTGCGACGCCAGACCGGCCTGTCGCGCGAGGCGATCATCGAGCGCATGGCGGCCTCCTTTGGCGCGCGCTTTACGCTCACCGCCGATGATGTCCGCCCTGACGAGCTGAGTGCGGCGCAGTCACTGGCCGAGTCGAAGTTTCAGGACGAGGCGTGGCTGCATCGCGTGCCGTAAGCGGGCGAGTCGATCACCCCAATACCGGCTCAATCAAAGACGATGTCGGCGATCGGTTCGACCTTGTGCTCGGGCTCAACGTGAATGGTGATGCGCACATCCCCCAGCGCCTGGCGTAGCCCGGTTTCGATACGATCGCAGATCTCGTGGGCGTGAAACACGGTGGTGTCTCCCGGCACCACGAGGTGAAAGTCGATAAACGTGGCGCGACCGGCGTGGCGGGTGCGCACATCGTGGGCCTCGACGGCGCCCTCGCCGGTCGAGGCGATTACGCGGTGAATCAGTGCCATCGTCTCGGGCGACACCGCCTCATCCATTAGCCCGCTCAGGGATTCCCGGATCACCTTGGCGCCGGACCACAGGATGTTGACGGCCACGATAATGGCCACCAGCGGGTCGAGCAGCCACCAGCCGGTGGTCATCGCCAGCACCACGCCCACGATGACGCCGGCCGAGGTGACCACATCGGTAAAGAGATGGCGGCCGTCGGCGACCAGTGCCGGCGAGCGTTCGCGCTGGCCGACCCGGATCAAAACGCGCGACCAGACGGCGTTGATCACGGTGGCAATCAAACTGATGACGATGCCCATCAACGGCAGCTCGAGCGGCTGCGGGTTCATGAGTCCGGTGATGGCCTCGCGCAGAATCAGGAGGGCGGCGATGATGATCATCACGCCTTCCAGCACGGCGCTGAAAAACTCGGCCTTGTGATGCCCGTAGGGGTGGTTGTCATCGGC